>NZ_PSRU01000008.1:0-216021 GCF_003000935.1 Escherichia sp. R1 | reverse complement strand
TCTGAGGCAGCACCTGGCACGGCTGGGACGGAAGTCGCTGTCGTTCTCAAAATCGGTGGAGCTGCATGACAAAGTCATCGGGCATTATCTGAACATAAAACACTATCAATAAGTTGGAGTCATTACCTCGGGCGGAATAAAAATAAGGCTTCCAGCCAAAAATCAATCCCCAGAACAAAAACTAACGCCGCCAGGGATAATCCCTGAAGTAGGGTTATTTCATGCATTTTTATTACCTCAAACCAATATTAAGGCGATTTTAGATTTAGTCAGGGATTTGTTCTTTTTGATCGCCAGGGACGTCCTGAATGAAAACATTCACGCCACGTTGTTTAATAAAACGTAAGTCCGTGAGATCCTGGTCATCGACATAAACTTTACTGCTGATTTGCTTTTTCCCTTCCGAGAAATGCATATTGCCGACGTTGACATCTTTCAGGTCAATACCACCTTCTACCAATTTACGTACCGTTTGTGGCGTACGGCAAATCAGGAAGATCTTCTGATGTGGTGCAGCTTTGCCGATGACGTTAATGGTTTTTTCGATAGTAAAGAAACGAATGCCAAAGCCGTAGGTTTCCGCGGTAATACCCATTAATTTCTGTTGAATATCATCGTTAGCGACAACATCATCCACGACTACCAGCAGATTTGCACCGATGGTGGATGTCCAGGTCACGCCAACCTGACCGTGAACCAGACGGTTATCAATACGGGTTAAGAGAATATTTGGACTGGTCATTGTGTAATCCTCACCATAAAGTTGAATAATATAATTTTTTTAAATATATTATTGTTGCGATATTGTAGTGATGTATTTATTAAGGTTTAGTTATCTCCTTTTCCATTAAGGCACTCCCCGATATTAATCGGGAAGTACATTGGGATAAATCATAAAAAACTAATGATTATGCTGAAATTCGATTCGCTGAACCACAGACATTAATTTTATTTCTGACAACTTCTTTCATCGCATCCATTCCGACGCGCATATAATAACGAGGATCATTACCCTGCGGATTTTCCGCAAACCAGGCTTTAACCGCGCCAGCGAAGGCTATTTTTAATTCTGTGGCAACGTTCACTTTTGTGACGCCAAGTTCAATAGTGCGACGGACAAATTCATCCGGAACATCGCTGGCACCATGCAGCACCAGAGGAACATCCACCACTTCACGAATTTCCGCCAGCCGCTGGAAATCAATCTTCGGCGTTTTGCTGTATAAGCCGTGCGCCGTACCAATCGCTACCGCCAGGCTGTCGACGCCAGTCAGTTCGACAAAGCGTTTAGCTTCTTGTGGATCGGTCAGGAATGCACTTTCGGCGTCAACGCTCATGTCATCTTCAACACCGCCCAGGCGGCCCAGTTCTGCTTCCACGCTGCAATCTTGTGAGTGGCAGAAGTCAACAACCGATTTCACCAGCTTCACGTTCTCGGCAAACGGGAAGTGGCTGCCGTCGATCATCGCACTGCGCACACCTGCGTGGACTTTACGGCGAATATCATCCAGCGATTCGTGGTGGTCGAGATGCAGCGCCAGTGGCATGTTGTAGGTTGTGGAATAGGCGCTACACAGGGCGTAGATCTCTTCCAGCGCGATGTGTTTAAAGGTCCCCGGCGTTCCGGCGAGGATCACCGGCGATCGCATTTCACTGCACACTTCGAGGATCGCTTGGATCGTCTCGGCGTTATGAATGTTAAAAGCAGGCACCGCGTAGCCATTGGCCTGGGCGTCCTGTAACAGATATTTAGTGGAGATAATGCTCATAATGCGATCCTCTTATGCCTGCCACGGATGAATGATTACGCCTTGCACCACGCGGTTAACGGTGCCACTGGCTGATGGGGTATCCGGCGTATTGCCCATGTGCAGCGACTGCATCAGTGCAAACGTCTGGGCGTACATCAGGAAGCAAAATGCCTGCTCAACGTCGATAAAGTGACGTGACGGTGGCAGGATGATATGTGGACCGGCAGCGACGATGTCGCTGCTTTCCGCGGCGATGGCGATTACACGCATTGCCTGGTTGTCACGGCGAAGTTCAGCCAGCAGATCAAGATCATACTGACGGGTGTAAGGGTGGCTGGAGACAAATACCACCACCAGCGTTTCGTCATCGACCAGCGATTTTGGTCCATGACGGAATCCGGTTGGAGAATCATAAAAGGCCGCCAGTTTACCCGCCGTCAGTTCCAGCACTTTCAGCGCCGACTCGCGTGCTGCGCCCTGTAAGCCACCGCTACCGAGATAAACGATCCGTTTCCACGGTGCGTAACCAAACACACCTTCGCTGAAATCGCCCAGTGAGGTCAGGATCGCCTGGCAACGATCCGCCACGTCGCGGAAGGTTTGGCTGTTGATCGTCTCAGGTGCGAAAACCGCGAGGCAGCTGGCCATCATGGTGGTAATGCTGCTGGTCATCGCAAAGCCGCGATCGTGCGTTTCTGCGGGCATCAGCAGGGCAAACGCGTTATCGCTGTTGATCGCGTTTTGGTAAAGAGCGCCCGCTTCGTTGCAGGTGATCGGCAGGTGATAGCATTCCGGTACAAATTGATTTGCCAGTTCCACGGCTGCGACGCTTTCCGGGCTGTTGCCGGATCGACCGAAGGAGATCAACAGCAGCGGATGAGCTGGGTTCAGGTAGTCCATCGGATTGGTGACCAGATCGGTGGTCGGTACGGCGCTGAAGTTTTTACCGGTATGGCTGGCGAGCCACGGCGCGATGATGTCACCGATAAATGCCGACGTTCCGGCTCCGGTCAGGATGATCCGCAGATTCTCTTTGCGCAGTAACGGTTCAAGGAAGTTATTGAGCGCGGAACGTAGCGCGTCGATGTTGGTGAGTGAACGGATCCATGCGCGAGGCTGATGGCGGATCTCTTCTTCAGTCCATGTACCGGTTGCGGCGGCAGCAGGGGTGTAATTTTCTGGCATAACTCAATCCTTAGTCTGATGAACTTGACGTCGGGCGTTGTCGCTTTCACTTGCCTTTCGTTTCATTTCACTTGGTGATGTCTTTCGTTGATTAAAATCTATAGAAAAGAAACTGAAAGTTCAATGGAGAAAAAAGAAATAAAACGAAATTTGTGATCGTTGAAAGAAAAGATAAAGGAAGCAAAAGGGATTGCTGGATGCGGCGCAAACGCTTTATCCGGCCTTGCGGTCACCAACTGTAGGTCGGATAAGACGCGTTAGCGTCGCATCCGACACCGCTGCACAGATCAAAACGAAAGAAAAAGAAAGGCCTTACGGGGGAAGTGAAGGCCCAATAAAGGAGCAAACTATCAAAACGAAGCTAATTGACCCTGAATCCAGATTTGTTGCACATGTAGCCCGCTATCCAGCGCAACGACGCTGGCGCGTTTGCCCGGTTTAAGCGA
Source organism: Escherichia sp. R1 (assembly GCF_003000935.1). Lineage (NCBI taxonomy): Bacteria > Pseudomonadati > Pseudomonadota > Gammaproteobacteria > Enterobacterales > Enterobacteriaceae > Escherichia > Escherichia sp. R1. The sequence goes on along the minus strand of NZ_PSRU01000008.1, from coordinate 212,639 downwards.
TCCCAGAACACCATCAACACCCAGCATTCGCGCCGGATGCAGCGACGCCATATGGATGGCTTCCGCAGGCGTTACGCCCGTCAACTCGACCATATTGCGCACTGCCGCATCAACAGACAGCGTACTGCCCGCCAGCCCACCAGACGCGGTACGGACAACGCCACCGTGCATCTGCACTTCTTCACCACATAACGTATAGCGACCATCCGGCATCCCAGCTGCCTGCATCGCGTCGGTGATCAGTACGATTCTCTCTTTCGCACAGCAACAACACAGCGACATTGCCGCCGGATGCACATGATGACCATCGGCTATCAGTTCCAGCCAGGCGCGCTTGTCCGTTAATCCCGCGCCAACCATTCCCGGTTCGCGGTGATGTAAACCTGTCATCCCGTTATAGCAATGCACCAGGCCGTCGGCACCAGCATCAAATGCGGCGCGGGTTTGTTGCCAGGTCGCCGCGCTATGCCCCAGCATCACCCTTACGTTTTGCTGTTTAAGATGGCGGATGGCCTGCAATGCCCCTTCTTTTTCCGGTGCCAGCGCTACCACACGTAAGGTGTGCTGAGAAACGGCAATCAACTGATCCAGCTCGGCAATTTCAAGCTCGCGAAACAACTCCGGCGGATGCGCGCCTTTATTCTGCGGCGTGAAGTACGGTCCTTCGAGATAACTCCCCAGCACTTGCGCACCAGGTCCGCCGCGTTGGCAACGTTGAGCAATACGTTTCAGCGCCGCATGAATGGTATTAAGCGGCGTGGTTACGGTGGTCGGTAACCAACTGCCGACACCTTCGCGTGCCTTGTGCATTGCCAGCTTGTCGAGTACATCCGGCGCGTCATCCATTACATCAACGCCCGCACCACCGTGTACATGGGTGTCGATGTAAGCAGGGCAGAGCAGTTCCGCATCGCGTTCAGTCACGCCCGCTGGAATCGGTTCGATTGCTGCGATGACACCGTCAGCAATACGCAACTGATGGTCATCGAGCCATCCCTCTTCAGTCAGCAGCCTTCTGGCGCGCAGAACGTGTGTCATATTCCTTCCTCGACCGGACATTCTTCATGGCAGCGGCCTAACTCGTCCACCAGACTGGTCAGCCCTCGGTGTCCACACTCCAGCGCCTGTACACGGAATTCTTCACCGCTTAACCCTTCGCGCTCCAGCACCATCTCCAGTAGCAGTTGCAAATTGGTGCCGGTGATCACTTCACAGCCCGGTTTTTGCATCGCCAGCGTTGAAGCTACGCGAAACGGCGTGCCGCCCAGCAAATCCGTCAGAAAAACAATGCCGTCTTCACAATCCAGTTGGGCGATGGCCTCTTCAAGCTGCGATGTAAGCAGCGCGGTGCTTGAGGTTTCCGGAAAATCGATGGCGATAAACTGCGATTGCTCACCGAGAATTTGCTTCATTGCTTTTTCCATGCCGCTGGCAAACCCGCCATGCCCTGTCAAAATAATACTTAACATCTAATACCTCATTGTATTTAAAGGAAATGGCAGAATTTACCGACGATGCCGAGAACCACGGTAACTGCAATCAGACGCAGCGGACTCCAGCCGCGGCGTACCAACCAAAACATGGTCAGGGTGTAGACCAACGGTAAGAAGGCCGGCATCAGTTTGTCGATAACATCAGCCTGTAACTTAACCACTGCGTCGCCCGCCGTGATTTCCAGCGTGGTGCTTAAACGAACATAGGTTGCCACCAGCGCACCGATTACCGTCATCCCAACGATAGACGCAGCATGGCCGACTTTTTTGGTATTCGCTTTAATCAGTGGAATCGCCGCCACGCCCATGCGGTAAGCATAATGCGCCAGACCAAAACGCAGCCCCAGGTGTACCACGTTGAACAGCACAATAAAGACGACTGCGCCAAGAATGGAGCCTTGCAATGCCAGACTGGCTCCAATCCCGCCACAAATCGGCAGTAGCGTTAGCCAGAACATTGCATCGCCAATCCCGCCAAGCGGCGCACCGACGGCAATTTTGGTGCTCTGAATACTGTTAACGTCCTGCTTAGAACGCTCCATCGCAAGGATAATGCCGATAACAAACGTCACCAGAAACGGATGGGTATTGAAGAAACCCATATGCCCCTTCATGGCGCGCGCCAGGTCGCGTTTATTAGTGTGGATCTTTTTCAGAGCAGGCAGCAGACCGTACAACCAGCCAGAAGCCTGCATACGTTCGTAGTTAAAAGACGCTTGTAACAGCATGGAACGCCAGGCGACGCGGTTGATATCTTTTTTCGTCAGCTCCGCGCCAATGCTCTGATCTTCATACACGTTTTCATTGACGCCAGTCAGCAATGTTTCTTCGTTTTCACTGACGTTCGGCAGGGTGGTTTGATTAGATGCCATCTTCAAATTCCTCTTTCTGTGCCGCAGGTTGAGTCGGTTCAGGAGATTTACGCAGCAAGTCGATCAGCGCCATCGCCAGCGCAGCGGCAGCAATAGCCAGCACTGGTAACTTGAGCCAGGCGGCGGCAACAAAGCCCAGGATGAAGTAGGGGATGTAGACGTTTTTCATCATGATTTTCAGCAGCACGGCAAAACCGATTGCTGGCATGATGCCGCCCGCGACGCCGAGGCCGTCGATTAATCGTTGCGGCAGGACATCAATGATGGTTTTTGCATGTTCCGCGCCGAAGTAGATAGGCAGGAAAGCGCAGAGAAAATAGAAAATGCCGAGTGCCAGCAGTGCCAGATAGTTCACGCGTTCAATGCCGCGAGTATCGGCGTTCTCCGCCATCCGGTCGCAGCGAGACATCACGCCGGACATCACCGAGAACAGGAAGGTAATCCCCATCTGTACTGCGACAGCGAAAGGTACGGCGACACCTACTGCGACATCGGGTTTCACGCCAGTAGTAATGGCAAACGCCGTGCCGACGATAGTACCGATAATCACGTTAGGCGGCTGTGCGCCCGCCAGCGGGGCCAGCCCCATCCACACCAGTTCCAGCGTACCGCCGGTTAAAATTCCGGTATGCAGATCGCCAAGTACCAGCCCGACCAACGGGCCGAGGACCACCGGGCGGTGCATATGGGTTAGGCCGTTAAACATATCCAGGCCAGCGATAAAGGCGATAATGCCCAACGCAAATGCCTGCAACAGGCTGATTTCCATGATGAATCCCTCAAAGTAATTTAAAGAGGTCCACAGCAGGCTCTGTCGGGACGCCCTGAACGAAGCATTCCACCCCAGCGGTTTTCAGGTCGTTAAATGCTGCGATATCGCCCGCATCCACAGAAACCGTTTTGGCGATTTGTTGTTTGCCATTGGCGTAGTGCATATTGCCAACGTTAATGCGATTCACCGGAACGCCACCTTTCACCAGCGTCAGGAAATCGGCGGGTGTTTTACAAACCAGCAGGATTTTCTGTCGATCGGCGGCGCGATGAATGTTGTCGATAACTTTTTGCAGCGTCCAGAAACGTACGGCGATCCCTTCTGCCAGTACCATTTCCATCAGGTTTTGTTGTACCGGATCTTCGGCAACCTCATCGTTGGCTACCAGCACCAGATTTGCCCCCGCAAATCCGACCCATTGAACGCCGACCTGACCGTGAATCAAGCGTTCATCAATCCGGCTTAAAACAATATTTGGCATAGCGTGTTCCTCTTTGTTTTGCTTATTGGCCTTCACAGGCTGTGTGGTACTGCGCCAGGATGTCCTGAATATGGTTGATAATGAGTTCCCGTGGCGTTGGCTGCAGCTCGCCGGAGCGAACTTTCACGTACTGCAGCGGCAGATACTGGCTGATCAGCGGCAGCGGAATTGGTGAATCCGCCAGATTACGTACCAGATGAGCGAAAGCGTCATCAATCTGGCTGTCCGGCCAGTAATAGCGCACGCGATCCGAGTAGCTATAACCACGCGCCAGACGACGCGCGTTGCCGTCACCGTGGTAGTGGCTTTGCCAGTATTCCGGGCGGTCGAGCATCACGTCTTCCAGCACCTGACGCAGACCAGAACAGGCTTTCGCTGGCACCAGTTCTTCTTCAATCGCCGCCAGAGAGAACAGAGCTTCACGCAGGGCGAAGGTCAGCGCTGGGCCAACTTTCAGAATGGCAAAGTGGTCAATCACCAGCTGGCGCAGCGATTGCGGCGTTTGATAATCGGTAGAGTGCGCTTCGAAAATCAGCGTTTCGTAGTTTTCGACCATCTGGCTTAAGGCGCTCGCTTTGGCGGGCTGATAATCAATAACGTTGGTGTGATCGAATTCGACGCCGGGTTGAACCACCAGGGCAATGATGCGTGGCCAGATGGCATTCAAACCTTGCTTTTCAAAGGCGTGACGATGGGCTTCCAGCGTGGCGCGGGCGGCATCCGGCGTGGTGACCGCCAGCTCGCTTAAGGTTTCATGCGCGCCGCCAGGTACCGGCACTTCGGTACCAATGACATACTCCAGATCGGCTTCGCCAAAGTGTTCACGACAGGTTTCTTCCGCCACTTTCGCCAGACGGGCGGCGCGTTCAGCCACGATGTCATCAGTTAAGGGAATCGGATCGTCCTGACAGGACATGCTGCAATCAAGGTGGATTTTTTTGAATCCTGCCGCCACGTAGCTTTTAATCAAATCATCGGCATTGGCCATTGCCTGAGCGGCAGGCAGGTTTTGCCAGCGGTTTGGCCCCAGATGGTCGCCACCCAGAATCAACGCATCCTGCGGGAAATTCAACGAGTCGGCGAGCTGACAAACAAAGCCGCGAAAATCGGCGGGCGTCATTCCGGTATAACCGCCGAACTGGTCTACCTGATTGGAGGTTGCTTCAATCAGTAACGGCGTTTGGTTTGCACTGGCGTAGCGGATTGCAGCCTCCAGCACCAGCGGATGTGCGGAACAAACGGCATAAATTCCATTTGTTTTGCCCGCTTTGTGCTGTCTCACCATTTCTGTCAGATGTTTCACTTTCCTCTCCAGTTCAGATTACTGCGATATTAATCTTTCGTTTTGTTTCAGTTGATACTGCGTCATGGTGAGATAAAAATAAAACGAAAGATAATAGTTTTCTGATCTGATTCACAAAAGAAACATAATGAAAGTCACTGAAACGAGAGTAGCTTGCGTCAATGGGCAAGGTGGGCTTGCATTTGCTTAATAGAAAGGCGTTAATAGGCAAAACGAAATGAAACGAAAGTTTTACGAAAGGACTTACTATGAGTAATACCGACGCTTCAGGTGAGAAGCGAGTGACTGGCACCAGCGAGCGACGAGAACAGATCATTCAGCGTCTGCGACAGCAAGGGAGTGTGCAGGTTAACGATCTGTCGGCATTGTATGGCGTATCTACTGTGACGATCCGCAACGATCTGGCGTTTCTGGAAAAGCAGGGGATCGCTGTGCGTGCCTATGGTGGCGCGTTGATCTGCGATAGCACGACGCCGTCAGTCGAGCCATCAGTGGAAGATAAAAGCGCACTGAACACCGCGATGAAACGCAGCGTTGCGAAAGCTGCCGTTGAGTTGATTCAGCCAGGTCATCGGGTTATCCTCGATTCCGGGACCACCACTTTTGAGATTGCTCGTCTGATGCGCAAGCACACTGACGTAATTGCGATGACCAACGGTATGAACGTGGCTAATGCGTTGCTGGAAGCGGAAGGCGTTGAGCTGCTGATGACCGGCGGGCATTTGCGCCGTCAGTCGCAATCTTTTTACGGCGATCAGGCTGAGCAATCGCTGCAAAATTACCACTTCGATATGCTGTTTCTTGGTGTAGATGCGATCGATCTGGAGCGCGGCGTCAGCACACATAATGAAGATGAAGCTCGTTTAAACCGTCGGATGTGCGAAGTTGCGGAACGGATCATCGTGGTCACCGATTCCAGTAAGTTCAATCGTTCCAGTTTACATAAGATCATTGATACTCAACGTATCGACATGATCATTGTTGATGAAGGCATTCCTGCGGATAGCCTGGAAGGACTGCGAAAGGCTGGGGTTGAAGTGATTCTGGTCGGGGAGTGAGAAAGGATGCCCGCTGGTCAACACGAATGCGTTCGGCGGGCATTGTGAACACCATCAATGGGTTTCTTCTGTTTCTCGGGTGAGGGTTTCCCAGTCGGCAGGAGGATGTCCTCTTTTTAACATTTTGCTGAATACGGTATAGGCATCTGTTTTTTTACCGTAGGTGCGCAGAGTGTTTTCATCGTTCATCCATCCCAGAATGATGACTTTCTCTTTTTCACTATAACGAAAGAAGAGACGATAACGACCAGCACCAAATTTTACCCGTGACCAGTCTTTATTTTTCCCAGAGCCTAACGACTTGCCATGACGGAATGCCGGTGATGATGGATTGACCGTGATATGCTCCTCAATCACTTTATGGACTACCGCCAATAACTTTGTGGCGGCTTTTCTCTGATAATTTTCAGGAACTTTTCCCTTTAATGTCTCGACTTCGGCAACTAAAGCGTCGTAGGTTTCCTGAAAACAGGGATGAGCATATAGCGCCCAACCATTAACCCTTTGTGGAAAATCCATTATTCGTCGTCGCCAATCTCATCATCAATGTTGACGTCCATGCCAGCGACAAGTTTCTTTCCTTGTTGAATGTTGAATGGACGAGTTTTTTGCGGGTTGTTCTGGATATCTGCATCCAGAAAACGCAAAAATGCATTCATAGTATGATCCTCCTGTTCATCTCCCAGTCGGCACATAAATACTTGCCCACCAGGCAGAATTTCGTAATGAATGCTGTCCTGGCCTGGCTTCAGTTTTAAGGCCTCACGCACTGGCGCGGGGATAGTTGTTTGTCCGCGTATCGTGACCTTTGATTCAGTGGTCAGTACAGCGTGAGAGCGAGCATTAGCGGGCATGATTCACTGTCCTTTTACAGCCTGTTTTCTGCTCAAATTATAAGCTTGAACTAAGGTAATGCAAATGCATTATTAATGGACGTGGGGGCTTTAAACAATAAAAACATGGCACTAAGGCCATGTTTTGCGAGGGACGTTCCAAAAGAAATCAGGTCACCGGTGCCGGGTTAAACACCGCCAGCTGGTTATGCAGCCCCCATTGATCCGAGAAGGTTTTCTTCTTCCCGCTGGCGACGTCGAGAATAAAGTGGAACAACTTCCAGCCCACCTCTTCAATAGTTTCTTCGCCGGTAGCGATGGTGCCCGCATTAATATCCATTAAATCAAACCAGCGGTTCGCCAGCTCGGTGCGGGTTGCCATTTTAATGACGGGTACCGCCATCAGGCCGTACGGCGTACCACGACCGGTCGTAAACACTTGCACTGTGATACCCGAAGCCACCTGTTGCGTGCCACAGACAAAATCGCTGGCTGGCGTCGCGGCGTAAATTAATCCGCGTTTAGTCGGGCGTTGACCGGGCGACAGCACTTCAACAATTGCGCTTTTACCCGATTTAGCAATGGAGCCGAGTGCCTTCTCTACCACGTTTGCCAGACCGCCTTTCTTGTTGCCCGGCGAAGGGTTGGCGCTGCGGTCGGTTTTTCCCATATTGAGATAGTTATCGTACCACTCCATCTCCTCCAGCAGCCGTTTGCCGATCTCTTCGTTCACTGCGCGTGGTGTCAGCAGATGGATCGCGTCACGCACTTCCGTTACTTCTGAAAACATCACCGTTGCGCCGCAGCGCACCAGTAGATCAGACGCATAGCCAACCGCCGGGTTTGCCGTTACACCAGAAAACGCATCGCTGCCACCGCACTGCATACCAACGACCAGTTCTGAAGCCGGGCAGGTTTCTCGCTGCCGTTGATTCAGTTTTTGTAGATGGCGTTCGGCGATCTGCAAAATATCCTCGACCATGGACTGAAAACCGACATGCTTTTCATCCTGCAAACTGACAATGCTGGCGCTTTCTACTGGAATAGCTTGCACATCATCCGTTCCAGTCAGCAGGCGCTCAGGCTGCAACTTTTCACAACCCAGGCCAATCACCATTACTTCGCCGCCAAAGTTAGGATTCAGCGAAATATTGTGAATGGTACGGATAGGTACAACTGCCGCCGGTGCGTTAATCGCCACGCCACAACCGTACAAATGATTCAGCCCCACCACGCCATCGACGTTCGGGTATTTCGGTAGCAGATCGCGTTCAATGATTTTTACTACATAGTCCACCACGCCTGCCACACAGTGGACGCTGGTGGTGATACCGAGCAGGTTTTTGGTGCCCACGCTGCCATCGGCATTGCGATAGCCCTCAAAGGTGTATCCTTCCAGCGGCGGTAAGGGTTCCGGGACTTTGGTTGCCAGTGGCAGCGTGTGTAACGGCGGCGCTTCCGGTAGTACAACCATTGATTCGTCGATCCAGCTTCCGCGTGGGATTGCACGCACGGCGTAACCAATCACTTCGCCATAACGAATAATTTCACCATTAGCCGGAATGTCCAGCAATGCGACTTTATGCCCCTGGGGAATATGTTCAATTAATTCCAGCCCATCCGGAAAACGCGTTCCTGCTTTCAGGCCATTATCATTAACAATAATTGCCACATTATCTGTGTCGTGAACTTTTATATAAAACGCAGTTGGCGTTTCTTGTCTGATTTCGATGTTGGCCATTGTGCAATATTCTCCAGCCAGGGGTTATTAAAATGAGGACCTGGTCTCATTTAAAAATAAATGACTTCATTGGGTGAAATAAGAATGTCAGGAGTTTAAACGCAGAAATGTGATCAATGTCAATCATTTCAGGGATTGCAGTGCCGCCCGGTAAGGTAAAGCGCAAATCTGTGCTTTAGCGCGCAACCTTATGTGCATATGCTCAAAATAATATTTAAATAGTATTAATTAAATTAGCATTTGCACAATGATTATTATTCTCGCGCTGCTTATACTAATTCCCGAGTTCATTGTCGTTACGGCATAAATGAAACTCATAAATAACACCTTCCCCATAATAATAAAAATCAGCATAAGTACCCGAGGTAAATAAAATGATTCTGGACACCGTTGACGAAAAAAAGAAAGGCGTGCATACCCGCTATTTAATATTACTGATTATTTTTATTGTTACCGCCGTTAACTACGCCGATCGTGCAACGCTGTCTATTGCTGGTACCGAAGTGGCAAAAGAGTTGCAGTTAAGTGCGGTTTCGATGGGTTACATCTTCTCCGCTTTTGGCTGGGCCTACTTGCTGATGCAAATCCCCGGCGGCTGGCTGCTTGATAAGTTTGGCTCGAAAAAAGTTTACACCTACAGCCTCTTTTTCTGGTCGCTATTCACCTTCCTGCAAGGCTTTGTTGATATGTTCCCGCTGGCCTGGGCAGGGATCTCCATGTTCTTTATGCGCTTTATGCTCGGCTTCTCGGAAGCGCCATCATTCCCGGCGAACGCCCGAATTGTCGCCGCCTGGTTCCCGACGAAAGAACGTGGTACTGCCTCCGCCATCTTTAACTCGGCGCAATATTTCTCGCTGGCGCTCTTTTCGCCGCTGCTTGGCTGGCTGACTTTCGCCTGGGGCTGGGAGCACGTCTTTACCGTTATGGGGGTGATTGGTTTTGTGCTGACGGCGCTGTGGATCAAGTTGATTCATAACCCGACAGATCACCCACGTATGTCTGCGGAAGAGCTGAAGTTTATCTCTGAAAATGGCGCGGTGGTCGATATGGACCACAAAAAGCCGGGCAGTGCGGCAGCAAGCGGACCCAAACTGCATTACATCAAGCAATTGCTCTCTAACCGCATGATGCTGGGCGTATTTTTCGGACAATATTTTATCAACACCATCACCTGGTTCTTCCTCACCTGGTTCCCGATTTATCTGGTGCAGGAAAAAGGCATGTCGATTCTGAAAGTGGGTCTGGTCGCCTCGATTCCAGCACTGTGTGGTTTTGCGGGCGGCGTGCTGGGAGGTGTCTTCTCGGATTATCTGATCAAACGCGGTTTATCCCTGACCCTGGCACGTAAGCTACCGATTGTGCTGGGAATGTTGCTGGCTTCCACCATCATCTTATGTAACTACACCAACAACACCACGCTGGTGGTCATGCTGATGGCGCTGGCTTTCTTTGGCAAAGGATTTGGTGCGCTGGGCTGGCCGGTGATTTCTGACACCGCGCCGAAAGAGATTGTTGGCCTCTGCGGCGGCGTCTTTAACGTCTTTGGCAATGTTGCCTCCATTGTCACTCCACTGGTGATTGGCTACCTGGTAAGTGAACTGCACTCCTTCAATGCAGCACTGGTTTTCGTGGGATGTTCAGCGCTGATGGCGATGGTCTGCTACCTCTTCGTAGTTGGCGACATTAAACGTATGGAATTGCAGAAATAAGCAAAGGTATAAGCGATGAATAACGATGTTTTCCCGAATAAATTCAAAGCCGCACTGGCTGCGAAACAGGTACAAATTGGTTGCTGGTCAGCACTCTCTAACCCGATTAGCACTGAAGTTCTTGGTTTGGCTGGGTTTGACTGGCTGGTGCTGGATGGCGAACATGCGCCAAACGATATCTCCACGTTTATTCCGCAGTTAATGGCCTTGAAAGGCAGCGCCAGCGCGCCAGTAGTGCGAGTGCCGACCAACGAGCCGGTAATTATTAAGCGTCTTCTGGATATCGGTTTCTATAACTTCCTGATTCCTTTTGTAGAAACAAAAGAGGAAGCAGAGCTGGCGGTGGCATCAACCCGTTACCCACCGGAAGGCATTCGCGGCGTCTCCGTTTCTCACCGCGCCAATATGTTTGGCACCGTGGCGGATTATTTCGCTCAGTCGAACAAGAACATCACTATTCTGGTCCAGATAGAAAGTCAGCAGGGCGTAGATAACGTCGATGCCATTGCCGCTACCGAAGGCGTAGACGGCATCTTCGTCGGCCCCAGCGATCTGGCCGCGGCATTAGGCCATCTCGGCAATGCATCACACCCGGATGTACAAAAAGCAATTCAGCACATTTTTAACCGTGCCAGCGCGCACGGCAAACCCAGCGGTATCCTCGCGCCGGTCGAAGCCGATGCGCGTCGTTATCTGGAATGGGGCGCGACGTTTGTGGCTGTCGGCAGCGATCTCGGCGTCTTCCGCTCTGCCACTCAGAAACTGGCTGATACCTTTAAAAAATAACCACCACCGCAACAAGAGAGATGATTGATATGACTATGAAAGTTGGTTTTATTGGCCTGGGGATTATGGGTAAACCAATGAGTAAAAACCTTCTGAAAGCAGGTTACTCGCTGGTGGTTGCTGACCGTAACCCAGAAGCTATTGCTGACGTGATTGCTGCAGGTGCAGAAACAGCGTCTACGGCTAAAGCGATCGCTGAACAGTGCGACGTCATCATAACCATGCTGCCAAACTCCCCTCATGTGAAAGAGGTGGCGCTGGGTGAGAATGGCATTATTGAAGGCGCGAAGCCAGGTACGGTATTGATCGATATGAGTTCTATCGCACCGCTGGCAAGCCGTGAAATCAGCGAAGCGCTGAAAGCGAAAGGCATTGATATGCTGGATGCTCCGGTGAGCGGCGGTGAACCGAAAGCCATCGACGGTACGCTGTCAGTGATGGTGGGCGGCGACAAGGCTATTTTCGACAAATACTATGATTTGATGAAAGCGATGGCGGGTTCCGTGGTGCATACCGGGGAAATCGGTGCAGGTAACGTCACCAAACTGGCAAATCAGGTCATTGTGGCGCTGAATATTGCCGCGATGTCAGAAGCGTTAACGCTGGCAACTAAAGCGGGCGTTAACCCGGACCTGGTTTATCAGGCAATTCGCGGTGGACTGGCGGGCAGTACCGTGCTGGATGCCAAAGCGCCGATGGTGATGGACCGCAACTTCAAGCCGGGCTTCCGTATTGATCTGCATATTAAGGATCTGGCGAATGCGCTGGATACTTCTCACGGCGTCGGCGCACAACTGCCGCTCACAGCTGCGGTTATGGAGATGATGCAGGCACTGCGAGCAGATGGTTTAGGAACGGCGGATCATAGCGCCCTGGCGTGCTACTACGAAAAACTGGCGAAAGTCGAAGTTACTCGTTAATGACGTCGTGCCCGGATGGCGTATTGCAATCCGGGCCTGGAATCCAGGCCGAATAAGAGAAACGCCCTCCGGCGTCATGTGGTAACAGGCATAGGTATGAAAATCGTAATCGCCCCAGACTCTTATAAAGAAAGTTTATCTGCCAGCGAGGTTGCGCAGGCGATAGAAAAAGGATTTCGGGAAATTTTTCCTGATGCACAGTACGTTTCTGTTCCGGTTGCCGACGGTGGCGAAGGAACGGTGGAAGCGATGATTGCAGCCACCCAGGGGGCTGAACGTCACGCCTGGGTTACAGGGCCGCTGGGCGAGAAAGTGAATGCCAGTTGGGGGATCTCCGGCGATGGCAAAACCGCGTTTATTGAAATGGCGGCGGCCAGTGGGCTGGAGCTGGTACCTGCGGAAAAACGCGATCCACTCGTGACCACTTCACGCGGCACAGGCGAGTTAATCCTGCAGGCGCTGGAGAGCGGTGCGACAAACATTATTATCGGCATTGGCGGCAGCGCTACAAATGATGGCGGCGCAGGCATGGTACAGGCGCTGGGGGCGAAATTATGCGACGCCAACGGCAATGAAATTGGTTTTGGCGGCGGTAGTCTTAATACTCTGAATGATATTGATATTTCCGGCCTCGATCCGCGCTTAAAAGATTGCGTCATTCGCGTCGCTTGTGATGTCACCAATCCGCTGGTGGGCGATAACGGCGCATCGCGCATCTTTGGCCCACAAAAGGGAGCCAGTGAAGCGATGATTGTTGAGCTGGACAATAACCTCTCTCACTATGCCGAGGTCATTAAAAAAGCGCTGCATGTTGATGTGAAAGATGTCCCCGGTGCAGGAGCTGCGGGTGGTATGGGCGCGGCGCTAATGGCGTTTCTTGGTGCGGAACTGAAAAGTGGTATTGAAATCGTCACTACGGCGCTGAATCTGGAGGAACATATTCACGATTGTACGCTGGTGATCACCGGTGAAGGGCGTATTGACAGCCAGAGTATTCACGGGAAGGTACCGATTGGTGTCGCAAACGTGGCGAAGAAGTACCATAAACCGGTGATTGGCATTGCGGGTAGCCTGACCGATGATGTTGGCGTTGTACATCAGCATGGCATTGATGCGGTCTTCAGCGTATTGACCAGCATAGGTACGTTGGACGAAGCATTCCGCGGGGCTTATGACAATATCTGCCGTGCTTCACGTAATATCGCCGCGACACTGGCGATTGGAATGCGCAACGCGGGGTGACAAGGGCGCGCAAACCCTCTATACTGCGCGCCGAAGCTGACCAGACAGTCGCCGCTTCGTCGTCGTCCTCTTCGGGGGAGACGGGCGGAGGGGAGGAAAGTCCGGGCTCCATAGGGCAGGGTGCCAGGTAACGCCTGGGGGGGAAACCCACGACCAGTGCAACAGAGAGCAAACCGCCGATGGCCCGCGCAAGCGGGATCAGGTAAGGGTGAAAGGGTGCGGTAAGAGCGCACCGCGCGGCTGGTAACAGTCCGTGGCACGGTAAACTCCACCCGGAGCAAGGCCAAATAGGGGTTCATAAGGTACGGCCCGTACTGAACCCGGGTAGGCTGCTTGAGCCAGTGAGCGATTGCTGGCCTAGATGAATGACTGTCCACGACAGAACCCGGCTTATCGGTCAGTTTCACCTGATTTACGTAAAAACCCGCTTCGGCGGGTTTTTGCTTTTGGAGGGGCAGAAAGATGAATGACTGTCCACGACGCTATACCCAAAAGAAAGCGGCTTATCGGTCAGTTTCACCTGGTTTACGTAAAAACCCGCTTCGGCGGGTTTTTGCTTTTGGAGGGGCAGAAAGATGAATGACTGTCCACGACACTATACCCAAAAGAAAGCGGCTTATCGGTCAGTTTTACCTGATGTACGTAATAAACCGTTCCGGCGGGTTTCAGATTGTTGAGTGCGCTTTATTCATGCCGGATGCGGCGTGAACGCCTTATCCTGCCTACAAAAGCACGCAAATTCAATATATTGCAGAGATGGCGTAGGCCTGATAAGCGTAGCGCATCAGGCATTTTTGCGGTTGCCATCAGTTTCAAACCCGCGTCAGTGAGTTTTTGCTTTTGGTGCACAGGGTAAGATGAATAAATATCTACGGTATTAATAATAGACTTTGTAAGAAGTTATTAAGTCTATATTGCATTTAAAAGGTCGTAATCATACGTATAGTCCTCTCTGGTAAAATATTGCTTCTCTGAGTTATATGCTTCATATGTGTTATATTCCCCGACCTCAAAGCCATTGTCCGGAGAATTTTCGTCTTTCTCGAGGGTATTATCTGAAAGTAACTCTTCTGAGCTAGAGTCTTCTATGTTTAAATCCATAGTATAATTAATTTGGGGGACGACCAGATAAGCATTTTCTTTGATATTTTCATAATCTTCAATGATTATATCGATGTAATCATATATTTTTTCTGATGAGAATTCTTTCATCTCTGGTAATTTAATTCTGTTCAAGCAATTGATGATTTTCGATGAGCTTTTATATATTTCTTTTGTTAATTCATTTTCTAATTTATCTGTAAGAGTTGCCCTTGGTATAGATTTTATAATTGCAAATCTCATAATTTTTAATTGTTCTTCGGTAATGTCTCCAGGCTCATTTAAACAACTTTCGACAAACTTGATTTTTTCTTCAGAATACATATCGCTAATGCTTATTAAAACAGGCGTTATTTTTAGTAAATAATCCCAGGGGATTGTGGCGTTTTGTGTTGAACTAACAAAATTAACCTGAAACATGTTGGCATTAGTAAAATTTGTTGAATTCAATTTAAAAGGATTTAAAATAGTATTAGCCATATGTTTATCTGTGAAATCATAATAATCTAAATCGACATTACGTAAGTCCAGAGAGGATAGATCAACGATATCTCCAGTCCCACAACTAAAAATTACGTTTAACCTCCTGATTTCATTGTAAATATCTTTTAATGGGCAATTAATATTGATATTACCTGTGGATATTTCCTGGTTTTTTAACGGTTCATTAATGGTAAGTTCACAAGTATTGTCCGATCGTTGAATAATTTGGGCGTTATAACCTAAAAAATCCAGACGAAGAGACGAGACATTATAAAGAATTACATTTTGTAAGTACGCTAATTCTTTTTGAAAATCACCAGTGATAATGCATTTTCCACCAGGTTGTAACGTGTTAAGTAAAGTGACCATTTCAATAGAGGTCTGTTTTAGTTTTTCTATACCTGGTGCTAGTGCTTCGAGGTTATTTCCTGTTGGGCTTTCAGGAAGGTCATTCATTTTTCGACGGACTAAATCACTACTAATATCATTACCAATTGATGAAACAGGGAACATTATTTTATCCTTTATAAATAATCAATAAAAATCATTATTAAAATGATCGGGTGAAAAAAAGAGAATTTGCCAACAATCTGAAGTAATGCTGGTTTTATTAAAGTGCACAAGGGGGGTTAAGATGGCTTCTTTTCGGGTGAATTTTGCACAATACTTAGAAATCGTCTCCTTAATACATTCCAGCTCTTTTTTATTGACGGCTGAGCAAGTACATTGTTCACCAAAAGGTGCAAAAGTGCCTACATCTAATGTTTGTATGATATAATCATCATGTTCTCCTGTAGAAATATCTATAATGAATGGACTCATATTTTCCGGTTGGATTCGGATCATGACAGAAGGAACATCGCCATGATAGAAATTCAATGCAGTTATTGCAGATAATACTCTCCGCAGTTCATTACTTATACTGTAAATTTTATTAACGTCATTGGTGGAGACAATTTCTGCAAACTTTCTTTTTACCGTCCAATAATCAATATTTCTATTGTGATTGTTAACCACTGCGTGCATTGGCGGGATTGAAGGGTGAAAAATATGCGCAATTGGGAAGCCTTTCATTGATGCCTGCCTTGTCATCATGACAAACAATAATAGATGCTTATTTTCCTCGCAGGGTTCTTTCGCACTATCAAAAAACGCTCATTTACCCGGCGTTACAGTAAACGAAGCAACATTCTGTGGCCTACGCCGATCAAAAGCTCTGTGAAAATTTCCCTTGTTGTCTTTGTCTGACCTTATCGCGGCGATCAGCAATTATTCGTTTTGTGATCCTCAACACAAAATGCTATTCGTCGCCTATGAGGGGAGAAGAATTTATGGAAAACGATTGCATTCACAAAATGACGTCCTGTCAGAAGAGAAAAAGTTGACGTTAATCAATTGTTCGAGATGATCAATACATGTATTCGAAATTTTAAAATATTGATAAAATAAATGTTTGTTCTCCAACAAATAGCGTGAAAAAATGTGACATGCCGCATTATTTATCACTGAAAATGGTTTATTTATAATAAAATTTGAGAACTTGCTCATTAAATTTAACTCAAATTTTGCCTGGTAATTATCCGGTAATTGCTTGAAATATGGTCTCAGCCCCTTTTTTGTATTAACCACATAACGAATGATGTTATCGCCATAAAATATGGTTATCCCCGTCATTTTTTTTGACAAAAATCAGGGGTTATGCTGATTTTTATACTTTAACTTGTTGATATTTAAAGGTATTTAATTGTAATAACGATACTCTGGAAAGTATTGAAAGTTAATTTGTGAGTGGTCGCACATATCCTGTTCATTTCATTTTGATACACTTCATGCCGTCAATGAGGTAATTAACGTAGGTCGTTATGAGCACTATTCTTCTTCCGAAAACGCAGCACCTGGTAGTCTTTCAGGAAGTCATTAGAAGTGGTTCTATCGGCTCGGCTGCAAAAGAATTAGGGTTAACTCAACCGGCCGTCAGTAAAATCATTAACGATATTGAAGATTATTTTGGTGTGGAATTAGTGGTGCGGAAAAATACCGGTGTAACATTAACACCTGCCGGTCAATTGTTACTCTCCCGTTCCGAATCCATTACCCGTGAAATGAAAAATATGGTTAATGAGATAAGCGGTATGTCTTCTGAGGCGGTGGTGGAAGTCTCATTTGGTTTTCCTTCATTGATTGGTTTTACTTTTATGTCAGGGATGATCAACAAGTTCAAAGAGGTGTTCCCGAAAGCGCAGGTTTCTATGTATGAAGCGCAACTGTCTTCGTTCTTACCGGCAATCCGCGACGGTCGACTGGATTTTGCGATTGGTACGTTAAGTGCAGAAATGAAGCTTCAGGATTTACATGTTGAGCCGCTGTTCGAGTCCGAGTTTGTACTGGTAGCCAGTAAGTCCCGAACATGCACCGGCACCACCACGCTGGAGTCGTTGAAGAACGAACAGTGGGTGTTGCCACAAACTAATATGGGGTACTACAGCGAACTGCTTACTACGTTACAAAGAAATGGCATCAGTATTGAAAACATCGTTAAAACCGACTCAGTCGTGACAATTTATAATCTTGTTCTCAATGCTGATTTCTTAACTGTAATTCCTTGTGATATGACGTCACCTTTTGGTTCTAATCAATTTATTACTATTCCGGTTGAAGAAACATTACCTGTGGCACAATATGCCGCGGTATGGTCGAAAAATTATCGTATTAAAAAAGCAGCATCGGTTTTGGTGGAATTAGCCAAAGAGTATTCATCTTATAATGGGTGTAGACGAAGGCAATTAATAGAAGTTGGTTAGTTATTTGTTTTTATTTAAACATAAATAATCCACCTGTCTGTCTTGCAGGTGTCGGTTACGGTTACCTACATATTTAATTCAGGCGAAGAGGTTTTATAATGCATATTACATACGATCTGCCGGTTGCTATTGATGACATTATTGAAGCGAAACAACGACTGGCTGGGCGAATTTATAAAACAGGCATGCCTCGCTCCAACTATTTTAGTGAACGTTGCAAAGGTGAAATATTCCTGAAGTTTGAAAATATGCAGCGTACGGGTTCATTTAAAATTCGTGGCGCATTTAATAAATTAAGTTCACTGACCGATGCGGAAAAACGCAAAGGCGTGGTGGCCTGTTCTGCGGGCAACCATGCGCAAGGGGTTTCCCTCTCCTGCGCGATGCTGGGTATCGACGGTAAAGTGGTGATGCCAAAAGGTGCGCCAAAATCCAAAGTAGCGGCAACGTGCGACTACTCCGCAGAAGTCGTTCTGCATGGTGATAACTTCAACGACACTATCGCTAAAGTGAGCGAAATTGTCGAAATGGAAGGCCGTATTTTTATCCCACCTTACGATGATCCGAAAGTGATTGCTGGCCAGGGAACGATTGGTCTGGAAATTATGGAAGATCTCTATGATGTCGATAACGTGATTGTGCCAATTGGTGGTGGCGGTTTAATTGCTGGTATTGCGGTGGCAATTAAATCTATTAACCCGACCATTCGTGTTATTGGCGTACAGTCTGAAAACGTTCACGGCATGGCGGCTTCTTTCCACTCCGGAGAAATAACCACGCACCGAACTACCGGCACCCTGGCGGATGGTTGTGATGTCTCCCGCCCGGGTAATTTAACTTACGAAATCGTTCGTGAATTAGTCGATGACATCGTGCTGGTCAGCGAAGACGAAATCAGAAACAGTATGATTGCCTTAATTCAGCGCAATAAAGTCGTCACCGAAGGCGCAGGCGCTCTGGCATGTGCTGCATTATTAAGCGGTAAATTAGACCAATATATTCAAAACAGAAAAACCGTCAGTATTATTTCCGGCGGCAATATCGATCTTTCTCGCGTCTCTCAAATCACCGGTTTCGTTGACGCTTAATTAATTCGTTGAGGATAGGATATGAGTACTTCAGATAGCATTGTATCCAGCCAGACAAAACAATCGTCCTGGCGTAAATCAGATACCACATGGACGTTAGGCTTGTTTGGTACGGCAATCGGCGCCGGGGTGCTGTTCTTCCCTATCCGCGCAGGTTTTGGCGGACTGATCCCGATTCTTCTGATGTTGGTATTGGCATACCCCATCGCGTTTTATTGCCACCGGGCGCTGGCGCGTCTGTGTCTTTCTGGCTCTAACCCTTCCGGCAACATTACGGAAACGGTGGAAGAGCATTTTGGTAAAACTGGCGGCGTGGTTATCACGTTCCTGTACTTCTTCGCGATTTGCCCACTGCTGTGGATTTATGGCGTTACTATTACCAATACCTTTATGACGTTCTGGGAAAACCAGCTCGGCTTTGCACCGCTGAATCGCGGCTTTGTGGCGCTGTTCCTGTTGCTGCTGATGGCTTTCGTCATCTGGTTTGGTAAGGATCTGATGGTTAAAGTGATGAGCTACCTGGTATGGCCGTTTATCGCCAGCCTGGTGCTGATTTCTTTGTCGCTGATCCCTTACTGGAACTCTGCAGTTATCGACCAGGTTGACCTCGGTTCGCTGTCGTTAACCGGTCATGACGGTATCCTGATCACTGTCTGGCTGGGGATTTCCATCATGGTTTTCTCCTTTAACTTCTCGCCAATCGTCTCTTCCTTCGTGGTTTCTAAGCGTGAAGAGTATGAGAAAGACTTCGGTCGCGACTTCACCGAACGTAAATGTTCCCAAATCATTTCTCGTGCCAGCATGCTGATGGTTGCAGTGGTGATGTTCTTTGCCTTTAGCTGCCTGTTTACTCTGTCTCCGGCCAACATGGCGGAAGCCAAAGCGCAGAATATTCCAGTGCTTTCTTATCTGGCTAACCACTTTGCGTCCATGACCGGTACCAAAACAACGTTCGCGATTACACTGGAATATGCGGCTTCCATCATCGCACTCGTGGCTATCTTCAAATCTTTCTTCGGTCACTATCTGGGAACGCTGGAAGGTCTGAATGGCCTGGTCCTGAAGTTTGGTTATAAAGGCGACAAAACTAAAGTGTCGCTGGGTAAACTGAACACTATCAGCATGATCTTCATCATGGGCTCCACCTGGGTTGTTGCCTACGCCAACCCGAACATCCTTGACCTGATTGAAGCCATGGGCGCACCGATTATCGCATCCCTGCTGTGCCTGTTGCCGATGTATGCCATCCGTAAAGCGCCGTCTCTGGCGAAATACCGTGGTCGTCTGGATAACGTGTTTGTTACCGTGATTGGTCTGCTGACCATCCTGAACATCGTATACAAACTGTTTTAATCCGTAACTCAGGATGAGAAAAGAGATGAATGAATTTCCGGTTGTTTTGGTTATTAACTGTGGTTCGTCTTCGATTAAGTTTTCCGTGCTCGATGCCAGCGACTGTGAAGTATTAATGTCAGGTATTGCCGACGGTATTAACTCGGAAAATGCATTCTTATCCGTAAATGGGGGAGAGCCAGCACCGCTGGCTCACCACAGCTACGAAGGTGCATTGAAGGCAATTGCATTTGAACTGGAAAAACGGAATTTAAATGACAGTGTGGCCTTAATTGGCCACCGCATCGCTCACGGCGGCAGTATTTTTACCGAGTCCGCCATTATTACCGATGAAGTCATTGATAATATCCGTCGCGTTTCTCCACTGGCACCCCTGCATAATTACGCCAATTTAAGTGGTATTGAATCGGCGCAGCAATTATTTCCGGGCGTAACTCAGGTGGCGGTATTTGATACCAGTTTCCACCAGACGATGGCTCCGGAAGCTTATTTATACGGCCTGCCGTGGAAATATTATGAAGAGTTAGGTGTACGCCGTTATGGTTTCCACGGCACGTCGCACCGCTATGTTTCCCAGCGCGCACATTCGCTGCTGAATCTGGCGGAAGATGACTCCGGCCTGGTTGTGGCGCATCTTGGCAATGGCGCGTCAATCTGCGCGGTTCGCAACGGTCAGAGTGTTGATACCTCAATGGGAATGACGCCGCTGGAAGGCTTGATGATGGGTACCCGCAGTGGCGATGTCGACTTTGGTGCGATGTCCTGGGTCGCCAGCCAAACCAACCAGAGCCTGGGTGACCTGGAACGCGTAGTGAATAAAGAGTCGGGATTATTAGGTATTTCCGGTCTTTCTTCGGATTTACGTGTTCTGGAAAAAGCCTGGCATGAAGGTCACGAACGCGCGCAACTGGCAATTAAAACCTTTGTTCACCGAATTGCCCGTCATATTGCCGGACACGCAGCTTCATTACGTCGCCTGGATGGAATTATATTCACCGGCGGAATAGGAGAGAATTCAAGCTTAATTCGTCGTCTGGTCATGGAACATTTGGCTGTATTAGGCTTAGAGATTGATACAGAAATGAATAATCGCTCTAACTCCTGTGGTGAGCGAATTGTTTCCAGTGAAAATGCGCGTGTCATTTGTGCCGTTATTCCGACTAACGAAGAAAAAATGATTGCTTTGGATGCCATTCATTTAGGCAAAGTTAACGCGCCCGCAGAATTTGCATAATTTAGTTGAAGTATTGTAGAGAGATTATTTTTCATGAAGGTAGATATTGATACCAGCGATAAGCTGTACGCCGACGCATGGCTTGGCTTTAAAGGTACGGACTGGAAAAACGAAATTAATGTCCGCGATTTTATTCAACATAACTATACACCGTATGAAGGCGATGAATCTTTCCTCGCCGAAGCGACGCCTGCCACCACGGAATTGTGGGAAAAAGTAATGGAAGGCATCCGTATCGAAAATGCAACCCACGCGCCGGTTGATTTCGATACCAATATTGCCACCACAATTACCGCTCATGATGCGGGATATATTAACCAGCCGCTGGAAAAAATTGTTGGCCTGCAAACGGATGCGCCGTTGAAACGTGCGCTACACCCGTTCGGTGGCATTAATATGATTAAAAGTTCATTCCACGCCTATGGCCGAGAAATGGACAGTGAATTTGAATATCTGTTTACCGATCTGCGTAAAACCCATAACCAGGGCGTATTTGATGTTTACTCACCGGATATGCTGCGCTGCCGTAAATCTGGCGTGCTGACCGGTTTACCAGATGGCTATGGCCGTGGGCGCATTATCGGTGACTATCGCCGCGTAGCGCTGTATGGCATCAGTTATCTGGTACGTGAACGCGAACTGCAATTTGCCGATCTCCAGTCTCGTCTGGAAAAAGGCGAGGATCTGGAAGCCACCATCCGTCTGCGTGAGGAGCTGGCAGAGCATCGTCATGCGCTGTTGCAGATTCAGGAAATGGCGGCGAAATATGGCTTTGATATCTCTCGCCCGGCGCAGAATGCGCAGGAAGCGGTGCAGTGGCTCTACTTCGCTTATCTGGCGGCAGTGAAATCGCAAAATGGCGGCGCGATGTCGCTGGGCCGCACGGCATCGTTCCTCGATATCTACATTGAGCGCGACTTTAAAGCTGGCGTACTCAATGAGCAGCAGGCACAGGAACTGATCGATCACTTCATCATGAAGATCCGTATGGTACGCTTCCTGCGTACACCGGAATTTGATTCGCTGTTCTCCGGCGACCCAATCTGGGCGACGGAAGTGATCGGCGGGATGGGGCTGGACGGTCGTACGCTGGTGACCAAAAACTCCTTCCGCTATTTGCACACCCTGCACACTATGGGGCCGGCACCGGAACCTAACCTGACCATTCTTTGGTCGGAAGAATTACCGATTGCCTTCAAAAAATATGCCGCGCAGGTGTCGATCGTCACCTCTTCCTTGCAGTATGAAAATGACGATCTGATGCGTACTGACTTCAACAGCGACGATTACGCGATTGCCTGCTGCGTCAGCCCAATGGTGATTGGTAAGCAAATGCAGTTCTTTGGTGCACGCGCTAACCTGGCGAAAACGCTGCTCTACGCAATTAACGGCGGGGTGGACGAGAAGCTGAAGATTCAGGTCGGGCCGAAAACAGCACCGCTGATGGACGACGTGCTGGATTACGACAAAGTGATGGACAGCCTCGATCACTTCATGGACTGGCTGGCGGTGCAGTACATCAGCGCGCTGAATATCATTCACTACATGCACGACAAGTACAGCTACGAAGCTTCGCTGATGGCGCTGCACGATCGTGATGTCTATCGCACTATGGCATGCGGCATCGCGGGCCTGTCGGTGGCGACGGACTCCCTGTCTGCCATCAAATATGCCCGCGTGAAACCAATCCGTGACGAAAACGGCCTGGCGGTGGACTTTGAAATCGACGGTGAATATCCGCAGTACGGCAACAACGACGAGCGCGTAGACAGCATTGCCTGCGACCTGGTTGAACGCTTTATGAAGAAAATTAAAGCGCTGCCAACCTATCGCAACGCCGTCCCTACCCAGTCGATTCTGACTATCACTTCTAACGTGGTGTACGGCCAGAAAACCGGTAATACGCCGGACGGTCGTCGCGCCGGAACACCGTTCGCGCCGGGCGCTAACCCGATGCATGGTCGTGACCGCAAAGGTGCCGTGGCCTCATTGACGTCGGTGGCGAAACTGCCGTTCACCTACGCCAAAGATGGGATCTCGTACACCTTCTCAATCGTTCCTGCGGCGCTGGGCAAAGAAGATCCAGTACGTAAAACCAACCTTGTCGGCCTGCTGGATGGGTATTTCCACCACGAAGCGGATGTCGAAGGCGGTCAACACCTCAACGTCAACGTAATGAATCGGGAAATGCTGCTGGATGCCATCGAGCACCCGGAAAAATATCCTAACCTGACAATCCGTGTCTCTGGCTACGCCGTGCGCTTCAACGCACTGACCCGTGAACAGCAACAGGATGTTATTTCACGTACCTTTACCCAGGCGCTCTGACGCCGGAGGATGTATGAAAAAGATTATCGAAACGCAACGTGCCCCAGGCGCAATCGGCCCTTATGTTCAGGGCGTTGATTTAGGCAGCATGGTCTTCACCTCCGGGCAAATACCGGTTTGCCCACAGACCGGTGAGATCCCGGCTGATGTGCAAGATCAGGCGCGTTTAAGCCTCGAAAACGTCAAAGCGATCGTGGTTGCTGCCGGGCTGAGCGTGGGCGATATCATCAAGATGACCGTGTTTATCACCGATCTGAATGATTTTGCCACCATCAACGAAGTCTATAAGCAGTTCTTCGATGAGCATCAGGCGACCTATCCGACCCGGAGCTGTGTGCAGGTCGCGCGTTTGCCGAAAGATGTGAAGCTGGAAATTGAAGCCATCGCAGTACGTAGTGCGTAAAGCCTCGTGAGCGGGACGGTCGTAAGGTCGTTCCGCTCCACTTCACTGAACGGCAATCCGAGGGTGTGGATATGATTAGTGCATTCGATATTTTCAAAATTGGGATTGGTCCCTCCAGTTCGCATACCGTGGGGCCAATGAATGCCGGAAAAAGTTTTATTGATCGGCTGGAAAGTAGCGGCTTATTAACCGCGACGAGCCATATTGTGGTCGATCTGTACGGGTCGTTGTCACTGACGGGCAAAGGCCATGCCACGGATGTCGCCATCATCATGGGACTGGCAGGAAACAGTCCGCAGGATGTTGTCATTGATGAGATCCCTGCATTTATAGAGTTAGTAACGCGCAGCGGGCGGCTGCCAGTGGCATCTGGTGCGCATATTGTTGATTTTCCTGTAGCAAAGAACATTATCTTCCATCCCGAAATGTTGCCTCGCCATGAGAACGGAATGCGGATCACTGCCTGGAAGGGACAGGAAGAGCTATTAAGTAAAACCTATTACTCTGTCGGCGGCGGGTTTATTGTCGAAGAAGAACACTTCGGCCTGTCGCACGATGTCGAAACGTCCGTACCTTACGATTTCCACTCAGCAGGTGAACTGCTGAAAATGTGTGATTACAACGGCCTGTCTATATCTGGTCTGATGATGCACAACGAGCTAGCGCTGCGCAGCAAAGCGGAAATTGACGCCGGTTTTGCCCGTATCTGGCAAGTGATGCATGACGGTATTGAACGTGGGATGAACACTGAAGGCGTGCTGCCTGGTCCGCTCAATGTGCCGCGCCGTGCCGTAGCGCTGCGTCGTCAGCTGGTTTCCAGCGATAACATCTCTAACGATCCGATGAATGTCATCGACTGGATCAACATGTACGCGCTGGCGGTTAGTGAAGAAAACGCAGCTGGCGGGCGCGTGGTAACGGCACCGACTAACGGTGCGTGCGGCATTATTCCGGCAGTACTGGCTTATTACGATAAGTTCCGTCGTCCGGTAAACGAGCGGTCAATTGCCCGCTATTTTCTGGCCGCGGGGGCTATTGGCGCGCTGTATAAAATGAACGCCTCCATCTCTGGCGCGGAAGTCGGCTGTCAGGGGGAGATTGGCGTGGCCTGTTCAATGGCGGCGGCAGGGTTAACTGAACTACTGGGCGGCAGTCCGGCGCAGGTATGCAATGCGGCGGAAATCGCGATGGAGCATAACCTTGGGCTGACCTGCGATCCGGTTGCCGGACAGGTACAAATCCCGTGCATTGAACGTAATGCCATTAATGCCGTGAAAGCAGTAAACGCCGCGCGGATGGCGATGCGCCGCACCTCGGCACCGCGTGTTTCACTCGATAAAGTGATCGAGACGATGTATGAAACCGGCAAAGATATGAACGATAAATACCGCGAAACATCACGCGGAGGACTGGCCATTAAAGTGGTCTGCGGCTGACATTGCTGTCAGCTTTCATCCTTGGGTGCACAAATGTGCACCTTTTTTTTGTGATCTGCCGCAAATAGAGAATGAATATTCTCCTGCGATTAATTTAGTAGAAAATTCTTATCCATCTCCGTTATTTCAAAGTCTTGATTGTGAAGATTTTCTCTGACCTCGCGCGTATCATTTCTTTATTCTAATAACTCGCCTGCAAAAACGTAGACCGCATATCGCCTTGATGCGGCTCGGAAAAAAATAATAAGCCCTACAAAATATTGAGCGAGAAATTATGGAAATTGCATCGAATAAAGGCGTCATTGCAGACGCTTCGACCCCGGCGGGTCGTGCTGGAATGAGTGAGAGCGAGTGGCGAGAAGCGATCAAATTCGACAGTACTGACACCGGCTGGGTGATTATGAGTATCGGGATGGCGATTGGCGCGGGGATTGTTTTTCTCCCGGTGCAGGTCGGTTTGATGGGATTGTGGGTATTTTTGCTCTCATCGGTGATTGGTTACCCGGCAATGTATCTGTTTCAGCGATTGTTTATTAATACGCTGGCAGAATCACCAGAATGTAAAGATTACCCGAGCGTCATTAGCGGTTATTTAGGTAAAAACTGGGGCATCCTGTTAGGTGCGCTCTATTTCGTAATGCTGGTGATTTGGATGTTCGTCTATTCCACCGCCATCACCAACGATAGTGCTTCCTACCTGCATACCTTCGGCGTGACGGAAGGGTTGCTGTCAGACAGTCCCTTTTATGGTCTGGTACTGATTTGCATTCTGGTGGCGATCTCCTCACGCGGCGAGAAATTGTTATTCAAAATTTCGACCGGCATGGTGCTGACCAAGCTGCTGGTGGTCGCGGCGCTGGGCGTGTCGATGGTGGGAATGTGGCATCTGTATAACGTCGGTTCGCTACCGCCGCTGGGGCTGCTGGTGAAAAACGCCATTATTACGCTGCCGTTTACCCTGACGTCGATTCTGTTTATCCAGACGTTAAGTCCGATGGTGATCTCTTATCGCTCGCGGGAAAAATCAATTGAAGTGGCGCGGCATAAAGCATTGCGGGCAATGAATATCGCGTTTGGCATTTTGTTTGTCACCGTCTTTTTCTACGCCGTGTCGTTCACGCTGGCGATGGGACATGACGAAGCGGTAAAAGCCTATGAGCAGAATATTTCCGCGCTGGCGATTGCCGCACAGTTTATTAGCGGTGACGGCGCAGCGTGGGTGAAAGTGGTCAGCGTCATTCTCAATATCTTTGCTGTCATGACTGCATTCTTTGGCGTCTATTTAGGCTTTCGCGAAGCAACGCAAGGGATCGTAATGAACATCCTGCGTCGCAAGATGCCTGCCGAGAAGATTAACGAAAATCTCGTTCAGCGCGGCATCATGATTTTCGCCATTTTGCTGGCCTGGAGCGCCATCGTACTGAACGCACCGGTGTTGAGCTTCACCTCTATCTGTAGCCCGATTTTCGGCATGGTAGGGTGCCTGATCCCGGCGTGGCTGGTTTACAAAGTACCAGCATTGCACAAATACAAAGGGATGTCTCTGTACCTGATTATCGTCACTGGTTTGTTGCTGTGTGTTTCTCCGTTCCTGGCATTTTCTTGATTTACCTGAAATTTTAAGGTTTTTAATATGTTTGATTCGACTTTAAATCCGTTATGGCAGCGTTACATCCTCGCCGTTCAGGAGGAAGTAAAACCGGCGCTGGGATGTACTGAACCGATTTCACTGGCGCTGGCGGCGGCGGTTGCTGCGGCAGAACTGGAAGGTCCGGTTGAACGTGTAGAAGCCTGGGTTTCGCCAAATCTGATGAAGAACGGTCTGGGCGTCACCGTTCCCGGCACGGGAATGGTGGGGCTGCCGATTGCGGCGGCGCTGGGGGCGTTAGGTGGAAATGCCAACGCCGGGCTGGAAGTGCTGAAAGACGCAACAGCGCAGGCAATTGCCGATGCCAAAGCACTGCTGGCGGCGGGGAAAGTCTCCGTTAAGATCCAGGAACCTTGCGATGAAATCCTCTTCTCACGCGCCAAAGTCTGGAACGGTGAGAAGTGGGCGTGTGTCACCATCGTCGGCGGGCATACCAACATTGTGCATATCGAGACGCACGATGGTGTGGTGTTTACCCAGCAGGCGTGTGTGGCAGAGGGCGAGCAAGAGTCTCCGCTGACGGTGCTTTCCAGAACGACGCTGGCTGAGATCCTGAAGTTCGTCAATGAAGTCCCGTTTGCGGCGATCCGCTTTATTCTCGATTCCGCGAAGCTAAATTGTGCGTTATCGCAGGAAGGTTTGAGCGGTAAGTGGGGGCTGCATATTGGCGCGACGCTGGAAAAACAGTGCGAGCGCGGTTTGCTGGCGAAAGATCTCTCTTCATCCATTGTGATTCGTACCAGCGCGGCATCCGATGCGCGTATGGGCGGCGCTACGCTTCCGGCTATGAGTAACTCCGGCTCGGGTAACCAGGGGATTACCGCAACAATGCCTGTGGTGGTGGTAGCAGAACACTTCGGAGCGGATGATGAACGGCTGGCGCGTGCGCTGATGCTTTCGCATTTGAGCGCAATTTACATCCATAACCAGTTACCGCGTTTGTCTGCGCTGTGTGCCGCAACGACCGCAGCAATGGGGGCCGCCGCCGGGATGGCATGGCTGGTGGATGGGCGTTATGAAACCATCTCGATGGCGATCAGCAGTATGATCGGCGATGTCAGCGGCATGATTTGCGATGGTGCGTCGAACAGCTGCGCGATGAAGGTTTCGACCAGTGCTTCGGCTGCGTGGAAAGCGGTGTTAATGGCGCTGGATGATACCGCCGTGACCGGCAATGAAGGGATTGTGGCGCATGATGTTGAGCAGTCGATTGCCAACCTGTGTGCGTTAGCAAGCCATTCGATGCAGCAAACGGATCGGCAGATTATCGAGATTATGGCGAGCAAGGCCAGATAAACGCCAGGTTTTGGGGATCGTGCCGGATGCGATGCTGGCGCATCTTGTCCGGCCTACGGGTTGTTTAATTCGTTAATGTTGTTGGATTTTGTAGGCCGGATAAGGCGTTTTCGCCGCATCCGGCAACCTGTCTTTACGCGGTAGCTTCATCCTCGGCTAAACGCGTTTCAGCATCCGCGACGATAGCTTCCAGCTCGCTCAACATCTCTTCATAGCCAAAATTTTTGGCGGTGCGAGCAGGTTCTTTCGCCACCACGGGCTTCACCGGCTGGCGCTTTTTGGCCAATTTTTTACTCATCATCATCTCCCTGTAAAAACAACTAGACAGGCAAATCTATCAGCAAAGCGCGCAGTGGGGAATCGGCAACCAGCGTAATGTTAGCCTCGTCACGAATAAACGCCCCATCACCGCAGGTCAGCGCCGCTTTCTCTTCATGATGCGTAAGCGCATGAAATTTCCCGTGAATCGATTGCAAATACGCGCGTGGCCCATGCAACTGGAAATTCGCACTTTCGCCTTTGTCGAGCACGATATGGTGCAGCCACACTTGCTGGCGTAATTGCAGGCTTCCCATCGCACCCTCTGGCGAGGCGATTAATTGCTGCTTGCCCATATTAAGCGCCAGCTTTTGAATCAGCGGATTCTCTCGCTGCGGGCAGGCGTCCAGCCAAAGCTGCATTCGCGTTAACGGTTTGTCTTTGCTGAGATTGTGTTCGCTATAGCTGACACCCGGCTGGGTAGAGAGCAGCAACGCCTCTCCGGCGCTGGCCTGAACATGATTGCCTTCGCTATCGCGATACTCTGCTTCTCCATCCAGAATCACATTTAAAATATCGACTTTGGGATAGGTTCGCGGCTGAAAGGCGGCACCTGGGGCCAGCACTTCCTGGTTAAGCACACGCAGGGAGGCATAGCCTAACAATTTCGGGTCGAAGTAGTGTCCAAAGGAAAAAGTATACCGGGCCTGCAACCATCCGTAGTCTGCTTGTCCACACTGCCTGGCAGTTCGGGTAGTAATCATAATTCTTGACCTCTCTTTACTTCCTTTTATGGTAAGGGGCTGGACGCTACATTGTTAGCCAGATATTCTGCCCGGTATGTTCAAATTTCCTGAATGAGAACGAAATGGCCAAAGAAAGGGCATTAACGCTGGAAGCACTACGGGTTATGGATGCGATCGATCGCCGGGGCAGTTTTGCGGCGGCGGCGGATGAGCTGGGACGCGTGCCTTCCGCACTTAGCTACACCATGCAAAAACTGGAAGAAGAGCTGGATGTGGTGCTGTTTGACCGCTCGGGCCATCGTACCAAATTCACCAATGTCGGGAGGATGTTGTTGGAGCGAGGGCGCGTTTTGCTGGAAGCCGCAGATAAACTGACTACTGATGCGGAAGCTCTCGCGCGCGGTTGGGAAACGCATCTCACCATTGTGACCGAAGCGCTGGTACCGACACCTGCCTTTTTCCCGTTAATCGACAAACTGGCGGCAAAAGCCAATACCCAACTGGCAATCATCACAGAAGTGCTGGCGGGGGCGTGGGAACGGCTGGAGCAGGGGCGGGCGGATATTGTTATCGCGCCGGATATGCATTTTCGTTCCTCGTCGGAGATCAACTCGCGCAAGCTCTATACGTTAATGAACGTCTACGTTGCCGCGCCTGATCACCCGATTCATCAGGAGCCGGAACCGTTATCTGAAGTGACGCGTGTGAAATATCGTGGAATTGCGGTGGCGGATACCGCTCGTGAGCGCCCGGTGTTGACCGTACAGCTGCTGGACAAACAGCCGCGCTTAACGGTGAGCACGATTGAAGATAAACGTCAGGCATTACTGGCGGGGCTTGGCGTGGCGACGATGCCGTATCCTATGGTCGAAAAAGATATTGCGGAAGGGCGGTTGCGTGTCGTCAGCCCGGAATCGACCAGCGAGATCGATATTATTATGGCCTGGCGTCGTGACAGTATGGGGGAAGCGAAATCCTGGTGTCTGCGGGAAATTCCCAAACTTTTTAACGGAAAATAATATTTATTATTGTTAATAAAAAGGGGCGAAATATCGCCCCAATTCTAAGATTAATTTGAACCAAACTTCGGATCGTTTCCGTAACGATTGCTGCCAGAAGTACCTTCTGTGCAGAAAAAAACCAGAAGCACGAGCCAGCCAATAAACGGAACAAAAAAGAGCAAGGCCCAGGCACCTGAACGGTCGGTATCGTGTAAGCGACGGATAGCAAGCGCAAGGACGGGAAGGAAGGTTGCCAGCAAATAAAGCATAGACAGATATGGAAGCTCCAGACCTAAAATCAATTGAATGACATTGATAATAGCGCCGACGATGGCGTTAATCAGAGTAAACATCCAGTACTCTTTACGACGTGCGCGACCAGAGAAACCAACATAATTTTTTAATACGGACAAATACCACTGCATAAAAACATCCCTTTAATTAAAAGTGACGAAAGTCTATTCCGGGTATTGTGTAAATGCTATTCGTATCTTTCTTTTTCGGATGTTATAAAGGTTTTGATATTTAAGATAAATACATGGTTATTTTTTATAGGTAATTTATATAACGACATTGAAATATTTTAAATAAACATTAGTAAATTATTCATTCATCAACATAATGATAAAAGCCGGATGAGTCAGACATCCGGCGAGCAGATTTGTTTTAAGGTTCCAGTTTTGGATCTGGTCCAAAGCGGTTTTCGCCTGGCGTACCCGCCTGGCAGTTAAAGACGATGATAATAAGCCAGCCGATAAACGGGATTAAGAATAGCAGTGCCCACCACGCCGAGCGGTCGGTGTCGTGCAGGCGGCGGAACTGAACCGCCCACCACGGTAAAAACACCAGAATACCGTAGATTGTCGTCAGGATGCCTTCGCCACCAGCGCGTTGCCAGCCTAACATTTTATCCAGCAGCCCCAGCACGAACGTAAAGATGATGTTGACCAGAATAAACATCCAGTACTCTTTGCGCCGCGCACGACCCCGGAAACCGACATAATTTTTTAGTACTTTCAGATACCAGTCCATTTTTGCCTCAATTTTGCTCAATCACTTGTTTTTAAAGCAGCAAATTAAGAATAGACGTGAATGAAATGGCAGTAAATATTCGTTCAAGGAATTAATAAAGTGCCGTGAAGGCGCGCTAAGACTGATGACAAGCGCAAAATCGCCAGATGCGCTACGCTTATCTGGTCTGCGCGGGTTATGCAATCTATTGAATGTACAATGTTTTGTATGTCAGATAAGGCGTTCATGCCACATCCGACATGAACAACATGCACTTAGCTAATTATCAGAGGCACCTCGTAAGGTGCCTTTTTTTAACCGAAGCGAACATCTCGTCCATGCGGTTCATCGAGATCCTGCCACGGACCAATTGAAATAATCCCCGTAGGGTTGATGGTCTTATGGCTGCGGAAGTAATGATTACGGATATGATCGAAATTGACTGTTTCGGCGATCCCCGGCATCTGGTAGATATCGCGCAGAAAACCGTACAGATTCAGGTAATCGCTGATGCGGTGCTTATCACACTTGAAGTGGGTCACATACACCGGATCAAAACGCACCAGCGTAGTCCACAGGCGAATATCGGCTTCGGTTAGCTGGTTGCCGGTCAGGTAACGATGCTGGCCTAAAATCTGCTCCAGTCGTGCCAGCGATTCAAACACTTTCGCCACCGCCTCGTCGTAAGCTTCCTGGCTGGTGGCAAAACCAGCTTTATACACGCCGTTGTTAACGGTGTCATAAATCCAGCCGTTAAGTTCGTCAATTTTTGTTTGCAGGGCTGGAGGGTAGTAATCACCCGCTTTCGCGCCCAGCGCATCAAACGCGGTATTGAACATGCGGATGATTTCTGCTGATTCGTTGCTGACGATGGTGTGGTTCTTTTTGTCCCACAGCACGGGAACAGTAACTCGTCCGCTGTAGTGTGGATCGGCGTGGAGATAAAGCTGATACAGAAATTCATTTTGATAGAGCGTGTCTCCGGTTGCTCCCGGAAAACTGTCATCAAAGGTCCAACCGTTTTCCAGCATCAGCGGGTTCACTACGGAAACGGAAATAAACGGTTCCAGTCCTTTGAGTTTGCGCATGATCAGTGTGCGGTGCGCCCACGGGCAGGCGAGTGAAACATAGAGATGATAACGATCTTTCTCTGCGATAAAACCGCCTGTGCCAGTGGGGCCAGGAGCGCCATCGGCAGTGAGCCAGTTACGAAATGCGGAAGCTGAACGTTGAAATTTACCGCCGGTAGATTTGGTATCGTACCAGGTGTCATGCCAGACGCCGTCAATCAGTTGACCCATTTTTCTCTCCTCCAATAGCAAAAACGAGGAGCTTCCTCCTCGTTTTTTATCGTTAAGTATAGCGCGTGCTTACCACTTTTTATTCAGCAGGCGGTCGATGCTATACGCGCCCGGACCGGTAATTGCCAGCAGCAGGAATCCGCCAGAAATTGTCAGGTTTTTCATGAACATCAGCGAGTTGACGCCTTCAGCAAAGTTGCTGTGAAATAAAAATGCCGTCAGCAGCGTAAAGCCCGCAGTAAACAGGGCTGTGGTGCGAGTCAGGAAACCGAACAGGATTGCCAGACCACCACCAAACTCAAGCAGAATCACCAGCGGCAGCATAAAACCCGGGACGCCCATTGCTTCCATATATTGTTGGGTACCCGCGTAGCCAGTAATTTTTCCCCAGCCAGCGGTAATAAACAGAATCGGCATTAAAATGCGCGCTACCAGTACACCAACATCTTCTAATTTTTTCATCATACTCTCCACTGCGCCACTCAGGCTGCTGATTGTTTTTTTGTGCAATGGCGCGGTATTAGCGTCGTTGCTGTCGATGGAGAGAATCATAAACGTGGTGAATGATGATTGTTAGCAAGGAAAACTGTCAAAAATCTTCAAAAAATTTGAGGGATAAGGCCGGAATGGCTCCGGCCAGAGGGAAGTTAACCGCGAAGCTGTTGCTGCTTGAGGGTCGTTTTAACCAGACGCCAGGCGCTCCATACGCCAAAACCGCGTCTGGCCCAGCGGACCAGCATATTAGGATGGCGAATCGTCCAGATCGCCATCACGCTACTGCCAACCAGCGCCCAGGAGCGCAGACTTAGCAGCATATTCCAGCGACGATCGTAAGCGCCTGTTGTCTCCAGCCATTCACGACGACTGGCGGAAAGATCCAGCCGTTGTTGCTGGATCTGGCTAAGCAGTTGCGCCTTACGTCGTTCACGTTCGACTTTACTGCTCACGGGACTCCTCCTCGAGCAGCTGCCGATCGTTTGCTAACTCATGGCGTGTATGGCGCAGCAACGTAGACTTACGCGATTTACGTAGCGTCCAGATACCGCCAATCAGTGCCAGTAGCAGCAACACCACGGTGGTGGCAATCATCGCATTCAGGCGATATTGCGGGTCAACCGCCCAAATAATTAGCACCATCAGGCTCATAAGACCAAATGCAGCGAAAAGCATCGTCAGGCCCAGCATCAGTAAAAGTTGAAAGAGATTCGCTTTTTCCTCTTCCAGCTCCACCACCGCCAGCCGCAGACGTGTCTCTACCATTTCAACCATGATAGAAACAATTCGCTGCCCGATGCCCAGAACGCTTTTACCGGGCCCTTGTGCGTGATGAGTGTCCGCCATAATTAACGACGCGACAGCAGAACGCCGAGCACTACACCGATTGCAGCGCCAATGCCCACGCCCGTCCACGGATTTTCGCGCACATACTCATCGGCACGCGCCGCCGCGACACGGGTTTGTTTGGCAATGGCATCACCGGTTTCACCCAGGCGATAACGGCTCTGTTTCAGTGCCTGCTCCGCTTTGCTACGAATCTTACTCAACTCTTCTTTCGACTTCTCGCCAGATGAGCTAAGCACCTCTTCCAGCGTATCGGAAAGGGATTTCAACTCAGCACGCAGATGTTCCGTAGTGTGTTCTTTCGACATAGTTTTCTCCAGGTGAGTAAGTAGTGACTATTGTGAGTTAGTAGTCGCGCGCTTCCAGCTTTTTCAGCTCTTCCTGCGCTTCTGCCAGTTTCCGTTCGCGTTTGGCAATCTTATCGGCATCGCCTTTTTGCTTCGCCTCGGCTAAATCTTGCTGGCGTTCCGCCACCTCATCTTTCTGCTTTGCGATTTTCTTCTGATGATCGGCACGCAGCTGGCTATCTGAACAGTTGGCCCGGACTTCACTCAGGGCTTTATTCAGACCGTCAATACGATTCTGGTTTTGGTGTTTTTCGGCATAGCTGATCTCCTTAAGGATATTTTGCTCCTTTTCCTGACACAGGGTAGTGGCATAACTACCGGCACTAAGAGCAAAGAGAGAAACAGCTAAAGCGATGCGGTATTTCATTCTTGAACCTTCCATTGTGATTCGGACCTATTACAAAGGAACGATTGTCCAGACAACGAAGCGGTAGTGTTAACCACCGCCTCATTAATCATAGACAGTTACGGTGAAATCACCAAAGTGAGTGATATGTTTCGGATAACAGGAAGTTATCCGAAGCGATGAGAGTTATCCCGTAACCGGGTCAGCCACTGCATAGCCTGACTGTTATTGTCCTGCTGCGCAATGATGTAGCCATGGGGCAATGTTCTGTCGAGGACCGCTTTTGCGGCGGCGCTCTGGTCGCTGGAGTCAAATGTAATTAACAGAGTGTCGTTTTTGGGGGTGATACTTTTGAAAGGAATGCCATGAGCGTCAAGGTGATGCCAGATTGAAAAACCGTCTGGCATCGTTGTGCCTTGATGAACGGCACGAATCGCCAGCGTAGACTCTTGCTGGCGAACCGCGGACCAGGCCAGCAACAGCGTGCCGACCAGAAGTAAAACAGCGCCGGACCAGGCTAGCTGGCGAAGCGACATGCGAGGTATTTGCATCCCTTACCCCCGATTTCCATATTTCTTTTTCCATAACACGACCAGAGAACCTGCCAGGCCAAACACCAGCAGCACCACCGGGAGCAGCATCAGGCATGACATCAGCTGGTCCTCGTACTTTAAAAATACCGGCGTTTTGCCGAGCATGTAACCCAGAGTTGTCAGGATCAATACCCACAGCAGACCGCTCATCCAGTTGAAAAACTGAAAGCGCGCGTTATTCAGCCCTGATAACCCGGCAATCGTCGGCAGCAGTGTTCTGACAAACGCAATAAAGCGACCAATTAACAGCGCCGATAAACCGTGTTTATGAAAAAGATGGTGTGCGCGTTGATGATAATGCGCGGGTAAATGAGATAGCCAGTTTTGTACGGTGCGGGTATTGCCCAGCCATCGCCCCTGAATATAGCTGACCCAGCAGCCGAGGCTGGCGGCAACGGTCAGCAGCAGAATCGTTTGCGGATAGCCCATCGCGCCTTTCGCAATCAACACGCCGACCAATACCAGTAAACTGTCGCCCGGTAAAAAGGCCGCCGGAAGCAAGCCGTTTTCAAGGAACAAAATTACAAACAAGACAAAATACAACATGCCAATCATCGATGGATTGGCCAGGGTTTCAAAATCCTGCGCCCACAGGGCTTGCAGCAATTGGGTCAAAAGTTCCATTCATTATTCCTGGTGAATCGGTTAACGCCACGCTGGTTTTAAAAGATGCACTACCGCAATGTTATTGCTGTTTTGGTATGTTCTGCGGGTTTGATACATCAACACAGCCTGAACTATTCCCTGTTAAATCGTGAGATAAGAAAGCATTCAAAAACATAAATTCAAATTGAATCTAATTGTAACAAAGGTCAACGTTGTTCGTTATCAAAATTACATGTCCGTGGAGTCTGATTTTGCTGAATGCAGGGGAGGGTGGCGAGAGGATTTACACAGGCTGACACTTTATACTTTTCGCTTACCGACGAGACAAACAGGCGCATTGCAGCGCCTGTCGGACAGGAATTTCATTTACTGCCGCTGGTGGCTGTATCGAGATGCACCACCGGGTTTTCGGCGAATAGATAGCGGTCGGCATTGAACTCGAAGTCGTCGCTGGTTTCGTTAAATAACATGATCTTGGTGTTTTCCAGATGCTGCCACATTGCCAGCTTAGCAGCATGAGGATCTTTGCGAATCAGCGCCTTGAGGATTTGATCGTGGTCATCACACCAGTTATCGACGGTACGGGAATCAATGTGTTCGTGCAGTTTTTTCCAGTACGGGTTATGACTACGCTGGGTCCACATTTTTTCCACGATAGCCGCCAGGGCGGAGTTCTGCGTCGCCAGAGCGACCTGAATGTGGAACTGCAAATCCCACTCGGAATCACGGAAGCATTGTTCGCCGCGCGCCTGTTCCTGAATGGCCATCAGTTTCATGATGTCCTGTTTCGTTACCTGAGTTGCCGCGAATTCGGCAATATTACTTTCGATGAGCTGGCGAGCCTGAAGCAACTCAAACGGACCGTAATTGGCGAATTCCATATTATTGTCAGCCGCCTGCTGATGGCGCGGCTGGTTGGAAACCACATGAATACCTGAACCTTTACGCACTTCGACATAGCCTTCAACTTCCAGCATGATGATGGCTTCACGAACTACCGTACGGCTGACGTTCTTTTCATCGGCAATAAAGCGTTCTGCAGGCAGTTTATCACCCACCAGATAGACGCCCTGTTCGATGCGCTCTTTCAGGTCAGCGGCAAGTTGTTGATACAAACGGCGTGGTTCAGTGATTTCCATATGCGCTCCAGGCATGATACGGCAGACTATATTTGTTATACCACTTTTGCGAGTTTAGCTCTACTCGCAGTGATGAAAAAGCCGCCTGAGAAGGCGGCTTTGAAGGGAAACTAAAACTTACACGAAACGTTAATGTTGCGGTGCGGGATCGTTATGTGTTTCCTGCGCCACCTCAATCGCCGGTTTGTTCTGCAACACGGTCCAGATAACCAGCGCACCTAACAGGTCGAACACTGCCAGAACTGCGAACAGCGGGCTGAAGCCGATGGTGTCAGCCAGTGCACCGACAACCAGCGCAAACAGCGTACTTGCCAGCCATGCGGACATCCCGGTTAAACCGTTTGCCGTTGCCACTTCGTTACGACCAAACACATCGGAAGAGAGCGTAATCAGCGCGCCAGACAGTGCCTGGTGGGCAAAACCACCGATACACAGCAGCATAATTGCGACATACGGGTTGGTGAACAGGCCGATCATACCCGGGCCAATCATCAGCACTGCACCCAGCGTTACGACCATCTTACGGGAAACGATCAGGTTCACACCAAACCAACGCTGGAACAGCGGCGGCAGGTAACCACCGAGGATACAACCGAGGTCAGCAAACAGCATCGGCATCCAGGCGAACATCGCGATCTCTTTCAGGTTAAAGCCGTAAACTTTAAACATGAACAGCGGGATCCACGCGTTAAAAGTACCCCAGGCCGGTTCTGCCAGGAAACGCGGCAGCGCGATACCCCAGAACTGACGGTTACGCAGGATCTGACCAACGGACATTTTCTTCGCCGTGCTCACCTGGTGCTGGGCTTCCTGACCATTAATAATATAGTCGCGTTCTTCATCGGTCAGATGCTTCTGGTCGCGCGGATGTTTATAGAAAATCAGCCATGCCATCGCCCAGATAAAGCTCAATGCACCGGAGATGATAAATGCCATCTGCCAGCTGTGCATTACGATTGCCCATACCACCAGCGGCGGCGCAATCATCGCACCAATCGAAGAACCTACGTTAAAGTAGCCTACTGCGATGGAACGCTCTTTCGCCGGGAACCATTCGGAGCTGGCTTTCAGACCCGCCGGGATCATCGCTGCTTCCGCGGCACCGACCGCACCACGAGCAACAGCCAGGCCACCCCAGCTACCTGCCAGCGCGGTTGCACCACAGAACACGGCCCACAGCACAGCAAACATTGCATAACCGATTTTCGTACCCAGCACATCCAGTACATAACCTGCTACCGGTTGCATGACCGTATAAGCAGCAGAATAGGCTGCGATGATATAGGAATACTGTTGGGTGGAGATGTTTAACTCTTCCATCAGAGTTGGCGCAGCTGCCGCCACAGTGTTACGCGTCAGGTAACCAAGCACGGTGCCGAGCGTCACCAGTGCGATCATATACCAACGTAACCCTTTAATTTTACGCATGTAAAACCTCATCGTTTTGTTATATCCGCAGGAAGCGCGGCCATCATCCCGCCAGAGGCTGAAGATGTTAGTTACGACCGGGTAACCGAAAAAAAACCGGCACGCCCCGAACGTTGCCATGAAAGTTTCGTGCTAATTCGGCTTCCGTACCGGTTAACCCGATTCATCTAACAAATGAATGAATCGGCAATTTGCATTCCGTCGACTTATGATTTGCGACGGCAGAAAGATAACTTGTCATACAACTTTAAAAGGTGAGAGCCATCACAAATGTGGGAATATTTGTAGGGACATTACCTGACGACAGCAAGGCCAGTACTGGCGCGGCCTGCAGCGAGATTTACCACTTTGAGAGTAATTTTTTTAACTACGTTTATTGATCTAACTCACGAAAATATCTTCGGACTCTGGAAATTGGTGTGATAACTTTGTCAGCATCGCACCATAAGCAAGCTAGCTCACTCGTTGAGAGGAAGACGAAAATGACTCCGTTTATGACTGAAGATTTCCTGTTAGATACCGAATTTGCCCGCCGTCTGTATCACGACTACGCAAAAGACCAGCCGATTTTCGATTACCATTGCCATTTGCCGCCGCAGCAGATTGCGGAAGACTATCGTTTTAAAAACCTGTATGACATCTGGCTGAAAGGCGATCACTACAAATGGCGCGCTATGCGTACCAACGGTGTGGCCGAGCGTCTGTGTACCGGTGATGCGTCTGACCGTGAAAAATTTGACGCCTGGGCGGCGACTGTTCCGCACACTATCGGCAACCCGTTATACCACTGGACGCACCTCGAACTGCGCCGTCCGTTTGGTATCACTGGCAAATTGCTTTCTCCGTCAACTGCCGATGAAATCTGGAACGAATGTAACGAACTGCTGGCGCAGGATAACTTCTCCGCGCGCGGCATCATGCAGCAGATGAACGTGAAAATGGTCGGCACCACCGATGACCCGATCGATTCTCTGGAGCATCACGCAGAGATCGCCAAAGACGGCTCTTTCACCATCAAAGTGCTGCCGAGCTGGCGTCCGGACAAAGCCTTCAACATCGAACAGGCGACCTTTAACGACTACATGGCGAAGCTGGGCGAAGTTTCCGATACCGACATTCGCCGCTTTGCTGACCTGCAAACTGCCCTGACCAAACGTCTGGATCACTTCGCCGCTCACGGCTGTAAAGTGTCTGACCACGCGCTGGATGTGGTGATGTTTGCTGAAGCGAACGAAGCGGAACTGGACAGCATTCTGGCGCGCCGTCTGGCTGGCGAAACCCTGAGCGAGCACGAAGTGGCGCAGTTCAAAACTGCGGTATTGGTGTTCCTTGGTGCCGAATATGCACGTCGCGGCTGGGTACAGCAGTACCACATTGGCGCGCTGCGTAATAACAACCTGCGTCAGTTCAAACTGCTGGGGCCGGATGTAGGCTTTGACTCCATCAACGACCGTCCGATGGCGGAAGAGCTGTCTAAGTTGCTGAGCAAGCAGAATGAAGAAAACCTGCTGCCGAAAACCATTCTGTACTGCCTGAACCCGCGCGATAACGAAGTGCTGGGCACCATGATCGGTAACTTCCAGGGCGAAGGTATGCCGGGCAAAATGCAGTTCGGTTCCGGCTGGTGGTTTAACGATCAGAAAGACGGTATGGAACGTCAGATGACCCAACTGGCGCAGCTCGGTCTGCTGAGCCGCTTTGTCGGTATGCTGACTGACAGCCGTAGCTTCCTGTCATACACCCGTCACGAATACTTCCGCCGCATTCTGTGCCAGATGATCGGTCGCTGGGTGGAAGCGGGCGAAGCACCGGCGGACATCAACCTGCTGGGCGAGATGGTGAAAAATATTTGCTTTAACAATGCGCGTGACTACTTCGCCATTGAACTGAACTAAGGTCTGGGGTTGATATGCAATACATCAAGATCCATGCGCTGGATAACGTCGCGGTCGCTTTAGCAGATTTGGCT
The DNA here is from genome assembly GCF_003000935.1 of Escherichia sp. R1. Taxonomy (NCBI): domain Bacteria; kingdom Pseudomonadati; phylum Pseudomonadota; class Gammaproteobacteria; order Enterobacterales; family Enterobacteriaceae; genus Escherichia; species Escherichia sp. R1. The sequence goes on along the minus strand of NZ_PSRU01000008.1, from coordinate 172,172 downwards.
GAAGGCACAGAAGTCAGTGTCGATAACCAGACTGTTACGCTGCGCCAGGATGTTGCTCGTGGACATAAATTTGCGTTAACGGATATCGCAAAAGGGGCCAATGTCATCAAATATGGCCTGCCGATTGGTTATGCATTGGCGGATATTGCGGCAGGTGTTCACGTTCACGCCCACAATACGCGCACGAATCTGAGCGATCTGGATCAGTATCGCTATCAACCTGATTTTCAGGATCTGCCTGCGCAAGCGGCAGATCGTGAAGTGCAGATCTATCGTCGCGCTAACGGCGATGTCGGGGTGCGTAATGAGCTGTGGATCCTGCCAACCGTGGGCTGTGTCAACGGCATCGCGCGGCAGATCCAGAACCGTTTTCTGAAAGAGACCAACAACGCCGAAGGTACTGACGGCGTGTTCCTCTTCAGCCACACCTACGGCTGCTCACAGCTGGGCGACGATCACATTAATACCCGCACCATGCTGCAAAACATGGTGCGCCACCCGAACGCAGGCGCAGTGCTGGTGATTGGTCTGGGCTGTGAAAACAACCAGGTTGCCGCATTCCGTGAAACGCTGGGCGATATCGATCCTGAACGCGTTCATTTCATGATCTGCCAACAGCAGGATGATGAGATCGAAGCCGGAATCGAGCATTTGCATCAGCTGTATAACGTGATGCGCAACGATAAACGCGAGCCAGGCAAACTCAGCGAACTGAAGTTTGGTCTGGAGTGCGGTGGTTCTGACGGTCTTTCTGGTATTACTGCTAACCCGATGCTGGGGCGTTTCTCTGACTACGTGATTGCTAACGGCGGTACTACCGTACTGACCGAAGTGCCGGAGATGTTTGGCGCAGAGCAGTTGCTGATGGACCATTGCCGCGACGAAGCAACGTTTGAAAAACTGGTCACCATGGTCAACGACTTCAAACAGTACTTTATTGCCCATGATCAGCCGATCTATGAAAACCCATCGCCGGGGAACAAAGCGGGCGGTATCACCACGCTGGAAGACAAATCACTTGGCTGTACCCAGAAAGCGGGTTCCAGCGTCGTGGTTGACGTGCTGCGTTACGGCGAGCGTCTGAAAACGCCAGGGCTGAACTTGTTAAGTGCGCCGGGTAACGATGCCGTAGCGACCAGCGCCCTGGCGGGTGCGGGCTGCCATATGGTGCTGTTCAGTACTGGTCGTGGCACGCCGTATGGTGGATTTGTGCCGACGGTGAAAATCGCCACCAACAGTGAACTGGCGGCGAAGAAAAAACACTGGATCGACTTTGACGCGGGTCAGTTGATCCACGGTAAAGCGATGCCGCAGTTGCTGGAAGAATTTATCGACACCATCGTTGAGTTTGCCAACGGTAAGCAAACCTGTAACGAGCGTAACGACTTCCGCGAACTGGCGATCTTCAAAAGCGGCGTAACGCTATAAAGTCGAAATGAGTTGTTAATAAAAAACGGCGTTTCATAATGTGAAGCGCCGTTTGCTTTTCCATACCTGCTAAGGATTTATCATGACCGCGTATTGGCTGGCCCAGGGCGTGGGTGTCATCGCCTTTCTGATTGGTATCACAACATTTTTCAATCGTGACGAACGTCGCTTCAAAAAGCAGCTTTCGGTCTATAGCGCCGTTATTGGCGTACATTTTTTTCTTCTGGGCACCTATCCCGCTGGTGCCAGTGCCATCCTTAATGCCATTCGTACATTGATTACCTTACGCACGCGCAGCTTATGGGTAATGGCGATTTTTATTGTGCTGACTGGCGGAATTGGCCTCGCGAAGTTCCATCATCCTGTCGAACTATTGCCGGTTATCGGCACGATTGTCAGTACCTGGGCGCTATTCCGCTGTAAAGGGCTGACCATGCGCTGCGTAATGTGGTTTTCAACGTGTTGCTGGGTGATTCACAACTTCTGGGCGGGGTCGATAGGCGGCACGATGATTGAGGGTAGTTTTCTGCTTATGAATGGCCTGAATATCATTCGTTTCTGGCGGATGCAGAAAAGGGGAATTGATCCGTTTAAAGTTGAGAAAACCCCTTCCGCCGTAGACGAAAGGGGTTAAACAATTAATTACGCAGGGCGCTATTTGCCAGACGATCGTCTTCTGCCTGGCAAGCTGCCGCAGTGAACAGCACGTCAGTTGAAGAGTTCAGCGCGGTTTCGCAAGAGTCCTGCAATACGCCGATGATAAAGCCGACGGCAACCACCTGCATGGCGATATCGTTCGAAATACCGAACATATTACAGGCCAGTGGGATCAGCAGCAGAGACCCCCCCGCCACGCCGGATGCGCCACAGGCACACAGAGAAGCCACCACGCTCAACAGCAGCGCCGTGGGCAGATCGACCGGAATACCCAGCGTATTAACCGCAGCCAGCGTCAACACGGTAATAGTGATTGCTGCGCCCGCCATATTGATGGTGGCTCCCAGCGGAATAGAAACGGAATAGGTATCGCGATCCAGATTCAGCTTTTCACACAGCGCCATATTCACCGGAATGTTCGCTGCAGAGCTGCGGGTGAAGAAGGCATACACACCGCTTTCGCGCAGGCACAGCAGCACCAGCGGGAACGGGTTACGACGAATTTTCCACCACACCAGCAATGGGTTAACCACCAGCGCCACCAGTAACATACAGCCAACCAGCACGACCAGCAGTTGCGCGTAGCCCCACAGTGTGGAGAAACCGGTGGTTGCCAGGGTAGAAGAAACCAGCCCAAAAATACCAATCGGTGCGAAGCGAATGACCAGTTTCACCATAAAGGTAACGGCATTCGACATATCGTTAACCAGGTTTTTGGTGGTCTCGTTACCGTGACGCAGTGCGAAGCCGAGGCCGATCGCCCACACCAGAATCCCGATGTAGTTACCTTTCAGCAGCGCGTCGATGGGGTTGGAAACCATGCTCATTACCAGCCCGCGCATCACTTCGACAATGCCTGACGGCGGCGAAATATCACCCGCGCTACTGGATAAATGCAGGGTAGAAGGGAAGGCAAAGCTGAAGACTACTGCGGCCAGAGCAGCAGAGAAGGTGCCCAGTAGATAGAGGAACAAAATAGGGCGGATATTGGTTTTCTGCCCGTGCTGGTGGTTAGCAATAGATGCCATCACCAGCATCAACACCAGGATGGGGGCAACGGCTTTCAGTGCGCCGACGAACAAAGTACCTAACAGACCAACAGCTTCCGCCGCGGGTTTTGAGATCCATGCCAGAAGAATCCCCAGAACAAGGCCGACCAGGATTTGTTTTACCAGGCTGCCATGAGCCAGACGCCGGAATAGCCCCGGTGAACGTTGCGTAGTCATTTTTCGATCCTTTCATTGTGTTGTCGCACATCCCTGGTGCGTTCTGTCGACGCATCTTTCAGGATGTAACAAAGTGTTTGCAAGGTCGAGTATAAGGAAAGTTACAGCTTCGGGAAGCGAAAAATGCTGGATTTTAAAGAGAGGTCATATTTTGAAACTTAATGGTTACATTTCTTTTACATAAAAATAAAGCCAACGTGCGGCTTCCAGACTGATGACAACATCAAAAAAGGACTCGGTCAGTCCCCTCGCCCCGTTTGGGGAGAGGGTTAGGGTGAGGGGAACAGGCCAGCATCGGTGCGAAAAATTACCCTCACCCCGACCCTCTCCCTGGAAGGGAGAGGGAGAAAACGGTGCTCATGTTAATGACAGGGTACACGGCTTAGGCAGATTAAAAATTATCCACCCCGCTGCTTATCATGCCGATAATTCACCCAGGCGTTGATAATAAACGTCATCACCAGAATGCCAAACACCACGCCCAGCGAGACGGCGATTGGAATATGGTAGAAGTCGACAATCAGCATCTTGATACCGATAAACACCAGAATCACCGCCAGGCCATATTTGAGCATCGAGAAACGCTCTGCTACGCCCGCCAGCAGGAAATACATCGCACGCAGGCCGAGGATCGCAAACAGGTTTGAGGTCAGCACAATGAACGGGTCAGTGGTCACGGCGAAGATAGCCGGAATGCTATCCACGGCGAAAATCACGTCGCTCAATTCCACCAGAATCAGTACCAGCATCAGCGGTGTGGCGTACAGCAATCCATTCTTACGCACAAAGAAATGCTCGTTGTCGATGGTGTCGGTCATGCGCAAATGACCGCGTAGCCAGCGCACCAGCGGCTTGTCGCCAATGCCTGATTCATCTTCATGGGCGAGCGCCATCTTCACGCCGGTAAACAGCAGGAAGGCACCGAAGATATACAGGATCCAGTCGAACTGCGAAATTAGCCAGCTGCCAGTGAAGATCATGATGGTACGCAGAACAATCGCCCCGAGCACGCCATACACCAGCACGCGGCGTTGTAATGCCGCCGGAACAGAGAAATAGCTGAACAACATCAGCCAGACAAAGACGTTATCGACCGCCAGCGATTTCTCAATCAGATAACCTGTGAGAAAGGCCAGTGCCTGTGGATCGGCAACGGCGCGACCTTCGGTTTGCACCAGATACCACCAGAAAGCGGCGTTAAACAGTAACGACAGCGTCACCCAGACCAGCGACCAGGCCGCAGCCTGTTTCATGGTCATGGCATGTGCCCCACGACGCCCCTGCAACAACAGGTCGATAGCCAGCATAATGGCGACAACAACAGCGAATCCGCCCCATAGCAACGGCGTGCCGACAGTATTCATAGAAGTTCCTTACACATAAAAAAACGGCCAACGTCGGAAGACGTCAGCCGCTGCTTTTTATGCATAGACCTCGCCTTCCGGCAAGGTCTCACTTACAACAAAAAAGGAATACGTCTGCGTATTCCTTTCGGGTTGCCCGGTGACCGGATGTGTTTTTTCACACATCGTAATGACGATCGACCGGCAATGAAGTTACTCCCCTTTGCAGGTAACAAAGTATGACAGACCATTCAGCCAGTCAATGGTCTGTTACATACCTTTTACACTGTTTTACTTTGGCAATTATAGTTTTACGCTATCTGCCGGAAAAATCACCCCAGTCTGGCGGCGGATCTCGGTCAGCAGTTTGGCGGTGATGCGACTGACCGCCAGCCCTGGATGATCCACCAGATGCTCATCCACCAGGGTAGCGAACAGCTCTGCTTCGTAGAGCATGGTATTAATATGCTGCGGCTGGGTGAGATCCTGCATTTGGCTGCCACGCGGCACGAAGCACACTTTCTGGCATTCAGACAGTTTTTCAATCACCAGCGATCCTGCTTCGCCCTGAATCTCGCTCGCCAGGACAGAATCACTGACTTTTGAGTGCTGCAAGGTGACGCTGAAATCACCGTAATCCATCACCACCACGCCCTGGGCGTCAACGCCGCTTGCCAGCAAACTGGCGGTTGCCTGCACGCTTTTCGGCTCACCAAATAACGCCACCGCCGACGCCAGACAGTAAAAACCGATATCCATAATTGAACCGTTAGAGAATGCCGGATTAAAGGTGTTGGGATTCTCACCATCCAGGTAACGTTGATACCGCGAGGAATACTGGCAATAGTTGAAAAAGACTTTCCGCAGTTTGCCGACTTTCGGCAGCGCCTGGCGCAACAAATGAAAGTTCGGCAGGCAGGCGGTTTTAAATGCCTCAAACAGCACCACCTGATTTTCCCGCGCACAGGCAATGGCGGCATCCACTTCCGCCAGATTCGACGCCAGCGGTTTCTCGCAAATCACATTAATTTTATGGCTAAGGAAAAGTTGTGTCTGGGAAAAATGCAGGGAATTCGGGCTGGCAATATACACCGCGTCAATGGCATCGCTTTCCGCCATCGCTTCCAGCGAGGTAAACAGATGCTCGACAGAAAAATCATTGGCGAAGTGCTGGGCCTGTTCAAGGCTGCGGGAATATACGGCGGTTAACTTGTATTTACCGCTCTCATGGGCGGCCTCGACGAACTGGCGAGTGATCCAGTTCGTACCAATCACAGCGAAACGTATCATAACGCGTGGATACTCCATAAAGGGATTCTGTCGTCAATGTAGCACGCCTTTTTCATCTTCGACGTGCGCAGATACGCATTATTTCTGCGCCGGACAGCCATGCTCACTAAACGGCCCAATCATGACCGAAGGCCCGAGATATTTCGGCTGGCGATGGAGGATTTTGGCGTCAATCACGGCGCTGACACGAGCGAGTTTCTCCCGCAGTTGAGTATAAAAACCGTGCTTCATATTGAGGTCTGGCGCGTTAAAACCGATAGCGTCGATGCCGTACTGTTTTGCCAGCCAGATGGCGCGTTGATTATGAAATTCTTGCGAGATAATGGTGATATGGTTTTCACCAAAAACCTTTTTGGCACGCACTACCGAATCCAGCGTTGAGAATCCGGCATAGTCGCAGAAGATCACTTTTGCTGGTACGCCTTTAGCGATCAAAGCCTGCTGCATACCTGATGCTTCATCGTAATTTTTACGTCCGTTATCGCCACTTACCAGCAGCCATTTCACTTTTCCGGCGTGGTACAACGCTGCTGCGGTATCAATACGTCGGGTAAAGTAGCGATTACCCGGCCTCGCCCCCAGCAATAAACCCACGTTACGCGCCGGAACGGCGTTGACATCGCTCCAGGTCAGCTGTTTGCTGGCGTTGACCATTACGCGATCGGCGATAAGGATGGTCGCTCCTGCCACAAGTAACAGTAAGCAGGCAATCTTTAGAGTCCGGCGAGAAAAACAAATACGGAGAAGAAGGCGGGCAAATGCGCGCAGCATGGTCGTTATCCTTAACGAAAGGGGGGAGGTCGATTTTAGGCGCTAAAGAAAGAAAAGATAACGCCTGACATCATTTTCAGATTTTGTTCTGCCCAAGCGACAACTGCGTTAGCCACAGTCGGGTGTCGAACTCAAGCTGGTGGTACTGGGGTTCCATATGACAACACAACTGGTAAAACGCTTTGTTATGCTCTTTCTCCTTCAGGTGCGCCAGCTCGTGCACCACGATCATGCGCAAAAACGGTTCCGGCGCGTTGCGAAACACGGTAGCGACGCGGATCTCCACCTTTGCTTTCAGCTTGCCGCCCTGCACACGAGAAACAGCGGTATGTAACCCGAGCGCGTTTTTTAGCACATGGATCTTATTGTCATACATCACTTTATTGATCGGCGGGGCATTACGCAGAAACTGATTTTTCAGATCCTGAGTATATTGCCAGAGGGCTTTATCGGTGGCGTAGTCGTGTGTTCCCGGATAGCGTTTTGCCAGCACATCGCCCAGACGCTGTTCGTTAATCAGTGTTCGCACCTGGGAAAGTAGCTGCTCGGGATAACCCTGAAGATAAGTAAGATTGCTCATAACCGCCCACGAAAAAGAGAAAAAGGGTATACTCACGCACCCTTTTCAGGGGCAATGTCGAAATTTTATCATTCAGGAGGGCCGATGAGCCACTTAGACAACGGTTTCCGTTCACTGACACTACAACGTTTTCCGGCGACGGATGACGTTAACCCGCTACAGGCGTGGGAAGCGGCGGATGAATATTTGCTGCAACAGTTGGACGACACAGAAATCCGCGGCCCGGTGTTGATCCTGAATGATGCCTTTGGTGCGTTAAGCTGCGCACTGGCGGAACATAAGCCGTACAGCATTGGCGACTCATACATCAGTGAACTGGCGACGCGCGAGAATTTACGCCTCAACGGGATTGATGAGTCGAGCGTGAAGTTTCTCGACAGCACCGCCGACTACCCGCAACAGCCGGGTGTGGTGCTGATCAAAGTGCCGAAAACACTGGCATTGCTGGAACAGCAACTGCGTGCGCTGCGCAAAGTGGTCACGTCGGATACACGTATTATTGCCGGTGCCAAGGCCCGTGACATTCACACTTCCACGCTGGAACTGTTCGAAAAAGTGCTCGGCCCAACCACCACCACGCTGGCATGGAAAAAAGCGCGCCTGATTAATTGCACTTTCAATGAACCGCAGCTGGCCGATGCGCCGCAGACCGTTAGCTGGAAGCTGGAAGGTACTGACTGGACTATCCACAACCATGCGAATGTCTTCTCCCGCACCGGGCTTGATATCGGCGCGCGCTTCTTTATGCAACATCTGCCAGAGAATCTCGAAGGGGAGATTGTCGATCTCGGTTGCGGTAATGGCGTTATTGGTCTGACGCTGCTTGATAAAAACCCGCAGGCGAAAGTGGTGTTTGTCGATGAATCGCCGATGGCGGTTGCTTCCAGCCGTTTGAACGTTGAAACCAACATGCCAGAGGCGTTGGATCGCTGCGAGTTTATGATCAACAACGCGCTCTCCGGCGTGGAGCCTTTCCGCTTTAATGCTGTGCTCTGCAACCCGCCGTTTCACCAACAACATGCGCTGACCGATAACGTCGCCTGGGAGATGTTCCACCACGCCCGCCGCTGCCTGAAAATCAACGGCGAGCTGTATATCGTTGCCAACCGTCACCTGGATTACTTCCATAAACTGAAGAAGATTTTCGGCAACTGCACCACTATTGCGACGAATAATAAATTTGTGGTACTGAAAGCGGTGAAGCTGGGACGTCGTCGGTAAGATTGGGAGTTACCTGCCGGATGCGGCGTAAACGCCTTATCCGGCCTACGTTCAGCACGTTACTCCAGGCCGGATAAGACGCGGCAAGCGTCGCATCCGGCAATGTCTGCCCAGTTCTGGAATCGCGCTTCCATAAAACAAAAAATCCCTGTCACCATCGTCTACATTCTCTTGTTTAGCGTTTTTCTACGTTTATTCTTCCGTCACACAGATAAATTCATCCGTTGCCAATCTGGCAACGGATGTTATCATATTGCCAATTTGTCAACGGACGTGATGAAGAATGCACCTGATAACTCAAAAAGCATTGAAAGATGCTGCGGAAAAATACCCGCAACATAAAACGGAGTTGGTGGCTCTGGGGAACACGATTGCTAAGGGATATTTCAAAAAACCTGAGTCATTAAAAGCAGTATTCCCATCTCTGGATAACTTCAAATATCTGGATAAGCATTATGTTTTCAATGTTGGGGGCAATGAATTACGTGTTGTAGCAATGGTCTTTTTTGAATCGCAAAAGTGCTACATACGTGAAGTTATGACGCATAAAGAATACGATTTCTTTACCGCTGTTCATCGTACTAAGGGGAAAAAATGATTGCGATTGCCGACATCTTGCAAGCAGGAGAAAAGCTAACTGCTGTGGCACCTTTTCTGGCGGGTATTCAGAACGAGGAACAATACACCCAGGCGCTGGAACTGGTAGATCATCTGCTGCTCAACGATCCTGAAAACCCCTTGCTGGATCTGGTGTGTGCCAAAATAACCGCGTGGGAAGAATCAGCGCCCGAATTTGCGGAATTTAATGCCATGGCTCAAGCCATGCCTGGCGGTATAGCCGTGATTCGTACCCTTATGGATCAATATGGTTTAACCCTTTCCGATCTGCCGGAAATTGGCAGTAAATCTATGGTGTCACGCGTTTTGAGCGGGAAGAGGAAATTAACGCTGGAACACGCTAAAAAATTGGCAACGCGATTCGGCATTTCTCCCGCCTTGTTTATTGATTAACGCGACGTGCCGGATGCGTTGCATCCGGCGCTTCAAATAACGATTTAAATCTCCAGCGCCAGCCGTGTTCCCTGGGCAATTGCCCGTCGTGCGTCCAGCTCCATAGCCACATCGCAGCCGCCAATTAAATGCACCGTTTTCCCGCTATCAATCAGCGGTTGCGCCAGCGCGCGGTTTGGCTCTTGCCCTGCGCAGATCACCACATTGTCCACTGCTAATACCTGCGTTTCGCCGTTGATCACCACATGCAGCCCGTCATCGTCAATCTTCTGATAACTTACGCCTGGGATCATTTTCACACCCCGCGAGAGCAGGGTGGTGCGATGGATCCAGCCGGTGGTTTTGCCTAACCCCTGTCCTGGTTTGCTGGCTTTGCGCTGGAGCATCACAATCTGCCGTGGGCTACGGGGGATCTGCATTCCCTGCGGGCTTAAGCCACCAGCCTGTTGTAGGCTACTGTCGATCCCCCATTCATTACAGAACCCGGCGATATTCTGGCTGGTGGATTCGCCCGGCTGACTTAAATACATCGCCGTATCAAAACCAATCCCGCCACAACCGATGATGGCAACTTTGTTGCCAACCGGCGCTTTGTCGCGCAGTACATCGAGATAACTCAATACCTTCGGATGATCGATCCCGTCGATGGGCGGAGTGCGCGGCACGATCCCACTGGCGAGGATCGTTTCATCGAAAGCCTGTAACTGATCCGCCGTCACGGTGTGATTGAGTTTTAGCGTCACGCCCGTCACTTCGATCATCCGGCGGTAATAGCGCAGCGTTTCGTAAAACTCCTCTTTGCCGGGGATCTGTTTGGCGATATTAAACTGCCCGCCAATCTCGCTATGAGCGTCAAACAATGTTACCTGATGCCCACGCGCCGCCGCGTTAATGGCAAACGCCAGCCCAGCAGGTCCCGCACCGACCACCGCCAGATTTTTTTTCTGCACGGCGGGAAGGATTGGCATTTTGGTTTCGTGGCAGGCGCGAGGATTCACCAGGCACGAGGTGACTTTGCCAACGAAGATTTGATCGAGACAGGCCTGATTGCAGCCAATACAAGTGTTGATCTCATCGGCTCGTCCCGATTGCGCTTTTGACAGCAGCTCCGCATCAGCAAGAAACGGTCGCGCCATCGATACCATATCGGCATCGCCGCGCGAGAGAATATCGTCGGCAACCTGCGGATCGTTAATCCGGTTGGTGGTTACCAGCGGCAGCGAGACGTGGCCTTTCAGTTTGCGCGTGACCCAGCTAAATGCGCCGCGCGGCACGGGCGTGGCAATGGTCGGAATACGTGCTTCATGCCAGCCAATGCCGGTGTTGATAATGGTCGCGCCCGCCGCTTCAATGGCCTGCGCCAGCTCTACCGTTTCGGCAAAAGTCCCGCCGTCTTCGACCAGGTCGAGCATCGACAGTCGGTAGATAATAATGAAGTCGTTGCCGACGCGTTCGCGCACCGCACGCACTACTTCTACGGCAAATCGCATCCGGTTGCGGTAATCGCCGCCCCACTGGTCACTACGCTGATTGGTGCGCAGCGTCAGAAATTCGTTGATCAAATACCCTTCGGAACCCATCACCTCTACACCGTCGTATCCTGCCTCCCGCGCCAGTTGCGCGCAGCGGGCGAAATTGTCGATCAGTTGCAGGATCTCTTCATGGCTTAACTCATGGGGCACGAAACGGTTGATGGGGGCCTGCAATGCGGACGGGGCGACCAGATGCGGTTGGTAGCTGTAGCGCCCGGTATGCAAAATTTGCAGGGCTATTTTGCCGCCTTCCTGATGTACCGCTTCGGTAATGGTGCGATGGTGTGGGATCTGGCTGGCGTCGTTGAGCATTGCGCCACCTTCCATGCCAACGCCTGTTAAATCTGGTGCAATGCCGCCGCTGACAATCAGCGCCACGCCGTGACGGGCGCGTTCGGCATAAAACGCTGCCAGCCGCTCGGCACCGTCCGGGTATTCCTCCAGCCCGGTGTGCATTGAGCCCATCAACACGCGGTTTTTTAACGTGGTAAAACCTAAATCCAGCGGGGCGAACAGCGACGGGTAGCTCATAAAATTGTCCAGTATGTAAAATAATTGTTATGTGGTCGGATGAGTTCTAATTTAGCCGTCGCCGGAGAAAAGGGAAAAGGGGAGTGCGGGGTTTGTGATGGGATTCAAAAAGAATACGCCCGGTGATAACGCCGGATGCGACGCTTGTCGCGTTTTATCCAGGTTACGGAATTGCACATGTAGGGCGGATAAGGCGTCCACGCCGCATCCGCCAGTGGCGCGGTGCAGATGCCGGATGCGACGCTTGTCGCGTCTTATCCGACCTACGGGAACGCACATGTAGGGCGGATAAGGCGTTCACGCCGCATCCGCCAGTGGCGCGGTGCAGTTGCCGGATGCAACGCTTGCCGCGTTTTATCCGGCCAGGAGGATTGCACATGTAGGGCGGATAAGGCGTTTACGCCGCATCCGCCAGCAGTTGCAAATTATTGCTTACGGAAAAAATCGTTATACAACATATACAAATGCGCGGCACTCCAGGAGAAATTTGGTGCGCCTTGCTGTGCGCCTGTCAGCGGGTTGTAATTTTCCTGAATTGGTCCATCGGCGGTTAACCCTTTGGCGTGCCGGAAGAACGTATCCGCCAGCTTCAGGGCATCATCACGATAACCGTAACGCTCCATCCCTTTCAGACCAAACCAGAACTGATCCACCCATACGCGCCCACGCCAGTAGATATCAGCGCCAAAAGCCGGATTGGTTAACGCCGCCGTTCCCAGCGGGACAAAGGTGTTGAACTCTTTAGGATCGAGCATCACCTTCACCACCGCGTCGGCATTGGCCTGCGTTGCCGCACCGTTAAACAGCGGCGACCAGCCTTCCGGCCCTTTACCGCGCTCAACAATCGGTTTGCCCGCGCAGCCGTTCGCCAGTGGTTTATCTTCAATACGTACGTCATAGTAGAACTGGGTAGTCGGGTCGAACATACAGGTGTTGATGTAGTCCGCGAGCTGCTGTGCCAACTGGCGATAGCGTTTGGCCTCTTCTGGCTTACCGAGGATGGTTGCCATCTCCGCCAGATAATGGTTATCGCTGTACATATAGCTGGCCTGATCCACCGACTCCTGCAATAGCGAGTAGCCCAGCAACGTTCCGTCCTGACTGCGGTTTTCGGCGAATTTCACCGTCCAGTCGCTACGTTTGCCGCCATTAGCGACATATTTATCCAACTGTTCTTTGTCGATAAACCCAAAGACGGCGGCATCATCACGCCCCGATTCCCACGATGCAGCAACCTGTGCCGGAATTTCCAGACTGTCGTACTGGCCTTTCTCCACCACGCGGGCGTAGTTGTTCAGCCCAGACTGCGTCTCTTCTTTATCGCCTTTTTTCACCGTAAACAGCATCTCGCCGCTCTCAGTGTTGTGGGCTTTGTCGCGGGTCGCGCCATATTCCGGCACGCCGTTGCCGTTGTGATCGCGGTTACGTAACCACCAGTCGTGATAGGCCACCAGTTTCGGGTACATCTCTGCCACCCAGGTTTTATCTTGGGTGACGTTATACACTTCCATCACCGACCAGGCGGCAAGGCTGGGTTTGGTATTACGTTCGTTCCAGTTGCCGCCATCGCCACCACGCTCGGGGCTAAGGTTCCACGCTATCAGGTCGGGGACAAAGCCCACATCCTGCGGACGCACGCTATCGCCAGGCTGGATCTGCCAGGAGAAGACCGCGCGGATATTCTCTTTGGCGATGTCCGGATTGAAATGCGCCATCGCAAACGCCTGCTTCCAGGTATCCCACGGCCAGGTCTGATTGCCGGAGAACCAGCGCCCGGTCACCGACGGTGTAACGGTGTTAAATTTCACCGCACCGCCCGGTGAGCGCCAGTTACCGTTGAGCGTTTCGATCGCTTTCACCGCGACGCGCGTCTGTTCCGGCGTCGCATCCGGATTGGTTAACCCTTTCTTCAGGTATTCTTCCCAGCGTTGCTGCGAGGCGGTGAGATAAAACGCCGGACGCGCCAGAATATCGCGGATCTGCATTTGCTCTTTGCTAACTTCCTGAGCGGTCAGCAGATGGGAATAGGTGGTGTAGAGCGTGGTCGAACCGTTGATATGCGCCTTACTGGTAAAGCGATTACCGTTGATTTCAGTCTGCACCGGCAGGGATTTATGCACCTGATATTCCGATTCGCCGGAGGTCAGCAGATCCCAGGTGGCGCGCACTTTGCCAAAGGTGACTTTCAGGCCATCACGGGTGGCGCTGATTTTGCGCTGATAGTCAGGGTATTCGCCAGCAATGGTTTTATCGGAAAGCGGTTTCCCTTCTTTCGCTTCCAGTTTTTCCAGCAGTTCGCCGTCCCACACCAGATCCAGCGGTTTATTGCTGGTGATTTTGGTTTCCAGTAGTGACGTGCGCGGCGTGGCGAAGCGCAGAGTCATTTCGACTTGCACATCTTTTGCTGTCAGTTTTTGCACCAGCGCACCGGGAATACTGTATGCCTCCAGCGTAAAGTCGACTTTCTTGCCGTCCTGCCAGACGGTCAGGCGGTCGAAATTGCTGGCCATAAAGTTGATGTACTCTTCCGTCAGCAGCGCAACGCCCGGAAAGCCGCCCATGGTGTTAGGGCCGTCTGGCAACAGATGACCATGCCAGGCTCCGAGATCGAAAAACGGATTAAAACGCTGGTGATCGTCGTAATCGTAATCCTTCATGTACTGCGGCGCGCCAGTACGGTTAATCACGTTTTTATAATTGTCGGCGTTAGCGGCATGGGCGGAAAAACTTATCAGCAGAGCGCAGGTTACTGGCGTTAAAATAGTTTTTATTTTCATGAAATTACAGTCCTTATTACCAGTAGAAATATTGCATCAGGAAGATTTGGTCGCTGGGATCGTGAGAGGCATTTTTCATGTAGAAGCGGCTATCAAAAGCCGTGACGAAACGTCCGCCGCCGTATTCGTACCAGATACCAAACTGCATGAAAGAGGTGGTTTCATCGTCAGCGTGGTCAGGGCGATGTTTGGCGTAGGTGTAAGCGGTGGAGAGATAAACGCCCTTTAACGCTTCATACATGGCGCTCACCATCATCCCACTTTCACTTCCCGGTACGTCCAGCCCGTCGGCGCGTCCGGTATGGTGCCAGGCGCGAGCGGCAAAGTTAGGAGTTAGCAGGCCCGTGAGATAGAGCTGTCCTGTGCCGTCGGTGATTTCCAGACCGTTCATCCAGGTGATGCCTTCGGCAAGGTCATACTGGATGTAACCGTTCATCATTGCCGGATAGGTGTATTTGTCGTCATAGCGATCGTATTTGCCAAAATGTAGCCAGGCTTTGCTTTCATCATGATGTCCGGCAGGAGTCGCGGTGACGCTATAACGAAAGTTGCCGCTTAAGTTCTGTACCTTCAGCGCAGTCATAATGTCGCGGGTATTGGGAATGACGTAGCCCAGATCGGGGGTGAAATCGCCCCACCATTGCAGGTCATCCAGCGAGGAATCCTGACGCAGACTGAGCATGATTTCGGTGCCATCATTGGTACGATAACCGCCATAGAAACGGTTAATTCCGCCCTCGAAACCACCCCAGCTATGGTCTGGCACCCAGGCATTGCCGTCGTGGTCGGCCTGCACGGTCCAGCCTTCGCCGTAAATCAGGCCGAACCAGGAGCCGTACTTCATCTCCAGGCCACCTTCAATATAGGTACCGTCGCTGTATTTATGTTTATTCTCACCCTCTAAATCCATATATCCACCAACCCCTAATTCGCCGTAAAAACGAAATGAAGGAGAAGATGTCGAGGTAATTGCGGGTGTTTTTGTGTCGTCATGTTCTGCCGGACGTGCTTCTTCTCCTGCCGCAGAAAAGGCGTAGCAAAACGGCAGAGCAAGTAATGCTCTGCATGGTGCAGTGATTAATTTCATTGTGTTAATCCATGAGCTAAAGAAAAAGTACAGCCTTTTATCGTTGTAATTATAAAAATATAAAGGCAGAAACTATTTTCCCTCTCCTCATCCAGGAAGAGGGAAAATGCCTGCTCATTTTTTATTATTCTGCTTAATCAACATTGCTGGCTGGCGTCGCTTCAATATGGCGCTCTTCAGCCGTTAATCCCTTTATATATTTACTGTATTTCCACCACGCAAAGCCAAGGAAGATAACAATACCGCCGACGTTATAAAAAATGATGGTCAGAATATTCGCGCCAGTCGGGAATGTCGAAGCGACAAACCCTACGGCAAATATCGCAATCAGCATTGAAACAACGATAATACCGGTGCGGCGGGAGCCCATACGGAAATCGCGTGGCAGGTGATCTAATTTGGCGCGTAAATTCAGGTAAGCCAGCATGATGAATAACGGCGGAAGCATGGACGCTGCGGCGGTCATATTAATAATAGTATTCATCAGATCCTGCACGGTATTGGAACCGAGCATCGGGATAATCATCAGCGGGATGACGATCAGGAACTGGATCCACGCTGCGCGCGCCGGAACGCCGTTTTCGTTCAGTTCGACGGTTTTCTTACCAAAGATGCCTTCCGGGATTTCGGAGAAGAAAATTTTCACCGGCGTTGCGGTCCACATCAGCAGGGAACCGAACATCGCGGTAAAGGACACCAGACCGACAAAGCGATTCATCAACGCTTCCGGTAGACCAAAATACGCCGCCATGCCGTGGAATACCTGCACCGATCCGCCGGTAAATTTCAACTCTTTGCTGCTGACGAAGACGTTAATCAGCACCGAGGAGACGGAATACAGTACGCCGATAAAAATCCCGGCGAGGATGATCACTTTAACGAACGATTTCGAACCGCCTTTGACGTCGTTAACGTACACAGCGACGGACTCCGCGCCACCTGCGGCCATAAAGATCCAGGTGGTAACGCCGAGGAACGCCCAGTTGAAGTTCGGGATCATCGCGTCAACGGTGATGGCGTCAGCAGGCTGTACGCCGCCAACCAGCGCCGTACCTGCCAGTAAAATGTAGGAGAGCGTTAACAGCAGCATCAGCGTTGAAGTGACGGAGGTAATTGGCCCCAACATTTTCGCCCCGTTGGTGGAAACCCAGGTGGAGAAGGCGAACAGCACCATACTGATAATGGTGGTGGCAACCGGCGTCATAATATATTCGTATCCGAGGAAGGCATACGAAGCATAAGCAATAACGCGCGGCAACAGTGAGGTGAAAAAGAACAGGTTTACGAACCAGTAGGTATAGGCAGTAATAAATGCCCAACGTCCGCCCAGCGAACTTTTTACCCACGCGTAGACACCGGCTTCTGAGTTTTTATTTAACGAAACAAATTCTGCGATGATCAGACAGAAGGGAATAAAATAAAAAATCGTCGCGAGGAAAAACATCGGTGCCGAGGCCAGTCCAAGCTCAATATTATTATTGATAACGTTGTTAAAGCTGTAAACGGCGGCAAAAGTCAGCGAGAGCAAGCCGAATTTGCCGATTGTATTACGTTTGGTATCAGACATAACACATCTCCGAAAATGAGTAGGGTAGCGGTGGCGGCAAACTCCTTTTGCCGCCGTAGTTGTTATTTGTTATGGAAATAACCATCTTCGATGGTGACTTTGAGAACCACTTTTTTGACCGCGTTATTGCAGATAAACCGATACGCTTCATGGATATCGCAAATAACGATTTGCCCTTCGTGGACCTCAACGGTTTCTCCGCAGCCTTTTAAATATTCACGGTCAGTTTCATCACGATAATATTCCACTACCTGTAATGTCTCTTTCGGCGCATATTCAATTTTTTGCTGCCCTTGCAGGTAGTAATGCACTTCAAAATAGCGTCGATGCCCGGTAAATAGCGCATCGGTCGCGGAGTCTGTCTCCACGCGGTAAGTCAATGAGTCACCGATGGAGTGGGCGACGCCAGGCTGAATGTTGTCGATATTTTCAATCGCTTCAACGCAGCGTTGCCACTTCTTGCCAGAGGCGTAAATCTGGCGGAACTGTTCTAAGTTATCGATGATCCTCATTGCTTATTCTCGCTGTGCAAATTCGTGGAAAAGAACCCTGCGCCGAACTCATACGACGCCAGGCTTTGCGCGGTAGCTTCTCCGCCAGAAACCGGCAGCAACGTAAAGCCGTAGCTGAAGTCACGGAACCAGACGCGCCAGGAGTCCAGCACCTCGCTGCCCCAGGAGTTGGAGCCGAGGCCAAGCAGCTGGTGATCGAGGTTCAGGGTGATGTCATCACTGCGCTGCAGCTCGTTACAGTGCTGGGCAGCGTGGATGTTTTCCTGGGTATAGTGCCAGGCGCTGAAGTTAATTGGGCGCTGCGGAACCACCAGCAGACCGTTACCGTGGCGGTTAGTCAGTGCCGTCCAGCGGACATGCTGACGGTTACCGTTGTTCTGCGGGAAGGGATAGTTCTCGAACATGGCATCGACGGTGCTGCGCCAGATATCGATGATGTTAGCCTGCTGGCTGTCGGCGTAGTTTTCGCCCGGTCCACGACCGTAATACGCCACCTGATCGTATTCGCCGTTAATTCCCATGGTGAAACCGATGCACGGAATGATGTGCGGATAGTCGCCGTAACGCTCGCCGGAAAGCGCCACGTTAACCTGGCCATCGGCAGCGATGCGCCAGATGTAGGTGCAGCGCATCCCGAAGTCAAACACCGGCGGGGCAATAACTGTGCGGCTGATGATCAGCACTTCACCATCGCTCTGTTCTACGGCAAAGTCGCGCAGATGTTCCTGCATGATCTGCAAATGATTCGGTTGCCACAGCCCTTCGTACTCCTGCTTGTGGTTGTCGATCATCGGCTTGAAGAAGTTGATCTTTGGCTCGCGAGTCAGCAGCGATTCGCCATTCACCTGCCAGGATGTCGGTTTGCCACTCATTTTTGAGAAGGTGATCGCGAAGTTGTAGCCGCGAACGGTGCAGCTCAAACGATCGTCTTCCAGCGTCAGCGGACGCGCATTATTTGGTGCGAAAGGCACTGGCTGCGCGGTGTTTTCCTTCAGCGGGAACTGATAAGTGGCGATAGGGTGTCCGGCTTCGCTGTAGCGGGTGCGGGAATCTTTGGTCACCGTAATGTTGAGGAACGCTTCGCGGGCGTCCAGCTGCGGCAGCGTGATCTGCAAGGGGGCTTCGCTGTTCGGCGCAACGTCGCGCAGTTTAATCTGCTGCGTCGCGAGCGTTTCACCTTCGGCGCGCACCTCTGCGTGCAGGGTGTAGTCATCAAGCGTGGTAAACCACAGTTTATTTTCGACTTTCAACTCGCCGCGAGTCAGATCCCGCGCGTGGATTTTTACCGGCGCGATAACCTGTTTGTACTCTTTCAGGCCCGGTCCCGGCGTCTGATCGGAATAGATCAAACCATCAAGACAGAAGTTATAGTTGTTGGGATAGTCGCCGTAGTCGCCGCCGAATTTATACCAGACATTGCCGTGGTCGTCCTGTGCCTGGATCCCGTGGTCGCACCACTCCCAGACATAATGACCCTGAATGCAATCGTGCTTATAGAAGACGTTCTGGTACTCCGTCAGCCCGCCCGGTCCGTTCCCCATCGCATGAGCATATTCACAGATGATGCGCGGCTTCGGATGCGGGTATTCACCAAACTCATTCATCAGCGGCACGCGGGTGTACATGGTGGAAATAATATCGACCACTTCAGCATCGCGATCTTCTTCGTAATGCACCAGTCGCGTGTCATCCAGCGCTTTCGCCGCATGGTACATCGCGCGGATGTTACAGCCATAGCCGGATTCATTGCCCAGCGACCAGATGATGATCGACGGATGGTTTTTCTGCGCGTGGATATGGCGAACAATGCGCTCGACGTAGACTTTTTCCCACTGCGGATCGTCGGTAATACGGCTAATATCGCCGACATTAGCAAAGCCGTGCGATTCGACGTCGGTTTCCGCCATCACAAACAGGCCGTAGATATCACACAGTTCGTAAAAACGCGGATCGTTCGGGTAGTGAGCGGTACGCACGGAGTTGATATTGTGCTGCTTCATCAACTGGAGATCTTTCTCGACGCGATCCATTCCAACGGCGCGGCCTTTGCGATGATCGTTGTCGTGACGGTTGACGCCGTGCAGCATCACATAACGGTTATTGATCCAGAACAGACCGTCGCGCACTTTGATATCACGGAAGCCAACGCGTTGTGGCACCACTTCCAGAACGTTGCCGTTGGCGTCTTTCAGCGTCATGACCAGATGGTAAAGATAAGGGGATTCTGCTGACCATTGCTGCGGCTGTTCGACAGTAAAAGCAAAGCTGGCGCTGGTCAGTTTTTCAATTGCCAAATGATCAATGGCGCTGCTGTGCACCACGCGTTCGCCATCAAACAGGGTATATTCCAGCGTCGTGACGACAGGGGAGGCGGCGAGATTTTCCAGCACCACTTCGCAGGAAAGCGTGGCATCGCAATAGGCTTCGTCAAAGTCGGTACGCACAGTGAAATCGTTAATATGCGTTAGGTGTTTTCCGACCAGATAAACATCGCGGAAGATCCCCGCTGACCACCACATATCCTGGTCTTCCACGTAGGTAGAGTCCGCCCACTGCATCACGCGCACACACAACAGGTTGTCGCCGGTTTTAACCATCGCGCTGATGTCAAACTCTGCGGTCAGGCGACTGCCCTTGCTGAAACCCACATACTGACCGTTAACATAGACTTCAAAATAGGTTTCGACGCCGTCAAATTTAATCAGCGTCTGTTTACCCTGCCAGCCGTCGCTGAGGGTGAAAATACGTTGATAGGCACCGGTTGGGTTATCGCTGGGGACAAACGGCACATCGATGGGGAACGGAAAACCTTCGTCGGTATATTGCAGTTTGCCGTGACCTTCCATTTGCCACATGGCGGGGACGGTAATATGCCCCCAGTCAGCCATTAACTCAGAGGTGAAGGCTTCTGGTACTTGCAGCGGATGGTCAAAAAAGTGGAAATTCCACTGACCGCTTAAGGGCAGAAACAGGCTGCTGGTTTCGCGGGCAAAGGTACGCGCTTGCGCAACAGAATCATATGAAAAAAAGTACGCACGCGGCGCAAGTCGGTTTTCGTGGGTGAGCTGAATGTTTTCCCAGCGATTCATAGGGCCTCCCGGTAGAGAGAAATCGGAACCATTCATGGTGATGGTAGTTTGTGTAATTGCTGGGGAGTTTAGTAAAATTTTTACTAAAAAGTAGCAGGTAAATGCATTTACTTTAACTGGATCACGAAAATAAACGGCAGCACTGTCCGGCAAAAACGATTGCCGGACAGTGTGTAAGGGGATTTAACGGGTCGTGCCGCGCAGTTTTAATTTGCTGGGAACGAAGACTAACAGCGGCAGCGCGCGACCATCGCGGGCTTTTTCATACACCAGGTTAACGCCCTGACTTCCCATCATCTCGGAATGGATGCGCACGGTGGAGAGCGGCGGAAAGGTAAATCGCGCGGTGGGGATATCGTTAACGCTGATAAGCGAAATATCCTGTGGGATGTTCAGGCCTCGTTCATGAATTGCCCGCAGTACGCCGATAGCAATGGAATCGGAAGCAACAAACAGTGCCTTCGGATAGTCTTCCCGCGCCAGCATTTGTTTTGCCAGTTCATAACCCGACGAACTGGAAAAACCGCCGCGCCAGATATCCTCTTCGCGTACCACTTGTTTCAGTCGGCCATATTCCGCAAAGGCGACCTCACGAATATCCGCCTTGCCAGGCTCATCTTCACCGCCAATAAAACCAATACGATTAACGCCCTGGTTGATATAGAAGTCGATGATTTCTTTACTGATGCGTGCCAGATCGATATCCACCGCATCGTAACCGCTGCCGGGTTCGTGAAAGTCGATAAAACAGATATTGTCGGTCAACGCGCTGGCAGCGGCGCGCAGGGCGGGCGTGGGTTTGCCGACAATTAAAATACCGGTGACGTTTTTAATGTCTGGTAAGCCGCTGTGTTCATAACAGTTGGTGAGCTCGATGCCCAGCTTTTCGCACTGGGTTTCAATGCCGTGGCGGATCGCCAGATAGTAAGGATCGTTGATCTCCAGCTCCTGCTGGTAGCTGTAGATAGCCAGAATATGGTGTTGGTTGACTGCACCTGTCTGGAGTTTACGGGCACTACTGGTCTTGTACTCCAGCTTTTCGGCGATCTCGAGAATGCGATGTTTCGTCTCTTCTTTCACATTCAATGTCGGATCGTCATTTAAGACCCTGGATACTGTCGCCAGGGATACGCCAGCTTCGATTGCGATGTCTTTTAGTGTTGCCATGTTTACCTTTTTTACTTTCCCTGATGTGCGCCCCCATTGTAGAGGAAGTGCTTATCGGGTCACCTGTTTTCAGTAAATAAAGCGCGTTTCTTTGACGCTGTAACGGTAACACAGCGGCTCACGAATGTGATCACGCCTGCATTCTCCATTTTTAGCCTACAGGATTGAGAAAAACTTTTGCTATAGTTTAGTAAAATTTTACCCTAAGGGAGGAAGCAATGGAAACCGTGGCTTACGCTGATTTTGCACGTCTGGAAATGCGCGTCGGAAAGATTGTGGAAGTGAAACGCCATGAAAACGCCGACAAGCTGTACATCGTACAGGTTGATGTGGGGCAAAAAACGCTGCAAACCGTGACCAGCCTGGTGCCGTACTACAGCGAAGAAGAGCTGATGGGGAAAACGGTGGTGGTCTTATGCAATCTGCAAAAAGCGAAAATGCGTGGTGAAACGTCGGAATGCATGCTGTTGTGTGCGGAAACCGATGACGGCAGTGAAAGCGTGCTGTTAACGCCGGAGCGGATGATGCCTGCGGGCGTACGCGTCGTATAAAAAGATCGGATGGCGACGTCGTATCGCCATCCGATTTGATATTACGCTTCTTCGACACTTACTCGCATGGCCGCCAGCGCCTTACGCGCCGCTTTGATCACCAGTTCACACTGTTCAATGGTCAGTGTCAGTGGCGGTTCAATGCGGATCGTTTTGGCGTTATTGAGCGTTCCGGCCACCAGTACGCGCTGGCGGAACATCTCGCTGGCAAAGTTATAGCCGATTTCGTTATCAACAAACTCAATCGCCATCAACATCCCTTTACCACGCGCTTCCTGTACCAGATCGGGATATTCCCGCGCCAGTTGACGGAAACCGTCCAGCAACATATCGCCTTTTTGCTCAGTCTGAGCCGGTAAGTTCTGCTCCAGCAACACATTGATGGTCGCCAGCGCCGCCGCACAGGCCAGCGGGTTGCCGCCAAAGGTGGTGGTATGCAGGAATGGGTTGTCGAACAGAACTGAAAACACCTCTTCAGTGGCGATGGTCGCGCCAATCGGCATCACGCCGCCGCCGAGCGCTTTGGCAAGGCAGAGGATATCCGGCTGTACGTTCTCATGCTCGCAGGCGAACATCTTGCCCGTGCGCCCCATGCCCGTTTGTACTTCATCGAGGATCATCAGTGCGCCGAACTCATCGCATAGCTTACGTACGGCGGTGAGATAGCCCGGCGGCGGCAGAATTACGCCACCTTCACCCTGAATCGGTTCGAGGATCACCGCAGCCACATCATCACCGGTTTTTTTGCACTCGTTAAGAGCCGTGCGCATGGCTTCGATATTGCCAAACGGCACATGACGGAAGCCCGGCAGTAACGGCATAAACGGTTTGCGGAAGGTCGATTTCGCCGTGGCCGACAGCGCGCCAAGTGATTTACCGTGGAACGCGCCGCTGGTGGCAATAAAAGTAAACTTGCCGCGCGGTGACTGGTAAGCTTTCGCCAGCTTCAGCGCTGCTTCAACGGACTCGGTGCCGCTATTACAGAAGAAGCTGTATTTCAGTTTACCGGGCGTTAGCGCAGCAAGGGTTTTCGCCAACATCGCCCGTAACGGATCGAGCAGCTCCTGGCTGTGCAGCGGTTGTTTCGCAAGTTGATTCTGTACGGCGGAAACCACAACTGGATTACGGTGCCCCACGTTGAAAATTCCAAAACCTCCCAGGCAGTCGATAAACTCCTGGCCCTGGGTGTCGACAAGCGTATTTAAACTTCCCGCTTGCCACTCTACGGCTCCGTAATCCCCGCCGGCGGTAACAGATTTGCGATACTCTAAAAACCCCGGATTGACATGCTCTTTGAAGTATTCAATCACCTCTCGGTTAAGTGCTTTCATCTCCTCATGATCCAGCGTTCGCTTCTCAATGAGATTCAGGGCGTGGGCGCTGCACGCTAAAGCCGATGCGCTCGAAGGTAACCTGTTCAAAATATGCTCCGGAGGCTCGCGTATCACATGATACCGATTTAAGTATTGCAGGGATTGCGCCACTCCGGCTGCGATCGCGAAAATCGGGATAAACACAAATTCGGTTATCATTTGTGCAATATTTAATGCTATCTGTTAACATTTGTTGTTATTTTGCACGGTTTTTGTCGGGTATGGATTTGATGATTGCTGCGCAAATGCACGTTTTCAGGGCAATAATTGCCTGATTTTTGGGCAAGATAATTAACGTTTTCG
This sequence comes from Escherichia sp. R1, assembly GCF_003000935.1. Classification (NCBI taxonomy): domain Bacteria; kingdom Pseudomonadati; phylum Pseudomonadota; class Gammaproteobacteria; order Enterobacterales; family Enterobacteriaceae; genus Escherichia; species Escherichia sp. R1. The sequence goes on along the minus strand of NZ_PSRU01000008.1, from coordinate 148,156 downwards.
TATAGTAACAGAGTGAAAGTATTTTAAATCAAGGAATTAGATTTGTGTTTAAATCGCAAATTGCGATCTAAATCAAATTAATCGGTTAAAGATAACCGCAGCGGGGCCGACATAAACTCTGACAAGAAGTTAACAACCATATAACCTGCACAGGACGCGAACATGTCTTCTCATCCGTATGTCACCCAGCAAAATACCCCGCTGGCGGACGATACCACTCTGATGTCCACTACCGATCTGCAAAGCTATATCACTCATGCTAATGACACTTTTGTGCAGGTGAGCGGCTATACCTTGCAAGAGTTACAAGGGCAGCCGCACAACATGGTGCGTCACCCGGATATGCCAAAAGCGGCGTTTGCGGATATGTGGTTCACCCTGAAAAAAGGGGAGCCCTGGAGCGGCATCGTGAAAAATCGCCGCAAAAATGGTGACCATTATTGGGTGCGGGCCAATGCGGTACCGATGGTGCGCGAGGGAAAAATCAGTGGCTATATGTCGATTCGTACCCGGGCGACGGATGAAGAGATCGCGGCGGTGGAGCCGCTGTACAAAGCGTTGAACGCCGGACGTACCAGTAAGCGTATTCATAAAGGCCTGGTGGTGCGTAAAGGCTGGCTGGGTAAACTGCCTTCATTACCGCTTCGCTGGCGGGCGCGTGGAGTGATGACCCTGATGTTTATCTTGCTGGCGGCCATGCTTTGGTTTGTTGCTGCCCCGGTGGTGACGTATATCCTCTGTGCGTTAGTGGTATTGTTGGCAAGCGCCTGTTTTGAATGGCAGATTGTGCGCCCGATAGAAAATGTTGCCCATCAGGCACTGAAGGTGGCGACCGGAGAACGTAATAGTGTTGAGCATCTGAATCGCAGCGATGAGCTGGGGCTGACATTACGTGCGGTAGGGCAACTTGGCCTGATGTGCCGTTGGCTAATTAACGATGTCTCAAGCCAGGTGTCCAGTGTCAGAAATGGCAGTGAGACGCTGGCGAAAGGCACCGATGAACTGAACGAACATACCCAGCAGACAGTTGATAACGTTCAGCAAACGGTGGCGACCATGAACCAAATGGCGGCGTCGGTGAAACAGAACTCTGCCACGGCGTCGGCTGCCGATAAACTGTCAATCACTGCCAGTAATGCGGCAGTGCAGGGTGGGGAGGCGATGACCACGGTGATCAAGACAATGGACGATATCGCCGACAGTACCCAGCGCATTGGCACCATTACTTCGCTGATTAACGATATTGCGTTTCAGACCAATATTCTGGCCCTGAATGCGGCGGTGGAAGCGGCGCGTGCCGGCGAACAGGGCAAAGGTTTTGCAGTGGTGGCAGGGGAAGTGCGTCATTTAGCCAGCCGCAGCGCTAATGCTGCCAACGATATTCGCAAGCTGATTGATGCCAGTGCTGATAAGGTGCAATCCGGTTCGCAGCAGGTACACGCCGCCGGACGGACGATGGAAGATATTGTGGCACAGGTGAAAAACGTCACCCAGTTGATCGCCCAGATTAGCCATTCAACGCTGGAACAGGCCGATGGGCTTTCCAGCCTGACCCGTGCAGTGGATGAGCTTAACCTGATCACCCAGAAAAATGCCGAGCTGGTGGAAGAGAGTGCGCAGGTGTCGGCGATGGTGAAACACCGCGCCAGCCGACTGGAAGACGCGGTGACGGTACTGCATTAATCGGTATGCCGGATCCGGCGGTTGGAGCACAATGCCTGATGCGATGCTGGCGCATCTTATCAGGCCTGCGGGGTGTGTAGCGGGTGTAGGCCGGATAAGGCGCGTCAAGCGTCGCATCCGGCAATTGCACCGCGCCACTGGCGGATGCGGCGATTAATCCAGTTGCGTAATATCAAAAGCGGCGCGGTCGATCACCGCAATGATCTTTTTTATTTGTGCATCACTGATATCGCTCTGGTTGACGCGTAAATCCAGCACCGCTTTAAAATTATCCAGCGCCCGCTTCATTTGCGGGTTCTGGCGCAGCGCCGCGCCAACGCAACGCGCTTTGATGCGTTCTTCAATCATCTCCACCTGTTCGCGGTTTTCTTCCAGCCACTGCGCGCCTTGTTCGGTCAGCGCAATCTGCTTCTTACCTCCTTCCTCTTCGCGGATGGTAATCAGCGACTGCTCCTGCAGAAAATCCAGCGTTGGGTAGATGACGCCCGGGCTTGGGGTGTAATTCCCCTGGGTTAGATTCTCAATCGCTTTAATCAATTCGTAACCGTGGCTGTCATCGCGCGAGAGAATATCCAGAATCACCAGACGTAATTCACCGTGACCAAAGAAACGTTGCCGACGACCGCCGCCGCGACCGTGGCGACCACCGCAGCATTGACCGTGTTCATGCTGGTGACCGTGTCCGCAGTGCTCGTGTTCTGACTTCTCACCTTTGCAGCAGCCCTCATGGCGTGGCTGGCCTTCATGTTTACAACACCCTTCGTGATGATGGCTCATATCAGCCTCCTTTTGCTTAATTAGATATATCTAATTTATATCTGATATGAGCGTTCTTGCAAGTGTAAAAATGATTTTTAAACGTGGACTCATCTCACACGTAGGCCGGATAAGGCGTTCACGCCGCATCCGGCGTTGAGTAATGATGCCTGAGAAGAGGCGGTTCGTCTTATCAGACTATAGACATATCAGTTCTACAAATCGCTTGCATTTATCATGATTAACAATCATTATCATTTGCGAGTTTTATTTAGATATATCTGATTACCATCACGAAGGCGATAACAATGAATAACACCCCCCGCTACCCGCAGCGCGTTCGCAATGATCTGCGCTTCCGTGAACTGACTGTGTTACGCGTTGAGCGCATCAGCGCCGGTTTTCAGCGCATTGTCCTCGGCGGCGAGGCGCTGGACGGTTTTACATCGCGTGGCTTTGACGATCACAGCAAACTCTTCTTTCCTCAACCTGACGCTCACTTTGTGCCGCCAACGGTAACGGAAGAGGGCATCGTCTGGCCGGAAGGACCACGCCCACCGTCGCGTGACTATACGCCGCTGTATGACGAACTACGCCATGAACTGGCGATTGATTTCTTTATTCACGACGGTGGGGTCGCCAGCGGCTGGGCGATGCAGGCGCAACCGGGCGATAAACTTACGGTGGCAGGTCCGCGCGGTTCGCTGGTGGTGCCGGAAGATTACGCGTATCAGCTGTATGTCTGCGATGAATCCGGAATGCCCGCATTGCGCCGCCGCCTGGAAACGTTGAGCAAACTTGCCGTTAAACCGCAAGTTAGTGCGCTGGTTAGCGTGCGGGATAACGCCTGTCAGGATTATCTCGCGCACCTTGATGGTTTTAATATCGAATGGCTGGCACATGATGAGCAGGCGGTAGATGCGCGTCTGGCGCAGATGCAAATCCCTGCCGATGATTACTTCATCTGGATAACCGGCGAAGGTAAAGTCGTTAAGAATTTAAGCCGCCGCTTTGAAGCGGAACAGTATGACCCACAGCGGGTACGTGCAGCGGCTTACTGGCACGCAAAGTAACTGATATATAAAAAGAAAAAGGCTGACGATTTCTCGTCAGCCTTTGCTATATCTGGTGGCCCCTGCTGGACTTGAACCAGCGACCAAGCGATTATGAGTCGCCTGCTCTAACCACTGAGCTAAGGGGCCATGGTAGCGGATTATAAAGTAACTCCGTGTCGCAATCCAGCCATTACCGCGCGCCTGCTGTTTTTATAAACAATGTATTTTCAATCCGTTATACTTTTCCTGGTGATGTTAGAAAGGAGTAAATATGGTTGAGGATATTTTGGCTCCAGGGTTACGGGTCGTGTTTTGCGGTATCAACCCTGGGCTTTCATCCGCCGGGACTGGTTTTCCCTTTGCTCATCCGGCAAATCGCTTCTGGAAGGTGATATATCAGGCCGGGTTTACCGACCGTCAGTTGAAGCCGCAGGAGGCACAGCATCTGCTGGATTATCGTTGTGGCGTCACCAAACTGGTAGACCGTCCAACGGTGCAAGCCAATGAAGTTTCAAAGCAGGAGCTACACGCAGGCGGGCGTAAGCTGATTGAAAAAATTGAAGATTATCAGCCGCAGGCGTTGGCGATTCTGGGCAAACAAGCATATGAACAGGGATTCAGCCAGCGCGGTGCACAGTGGGGGAAACAAACGCTCACCATTGGTTCGACGCAGATTTGGGTGCTGCCAAATCCCAGCGGTTTAAGTCGCGTTTCACTGGAGAAACTGGTTGAAGCGTATCGCGAGCTGGACCAGGCGCTGGTAGTGCGTGGGCGATAAAAAACGCCACCGAAAAGGTGGCGTTTGTGCAGAGGGCCTAGTGCCGGGTGCGGCGTAACGCCTGATCCGGCCTACCGATTAATCGTCCAGGAAGCTACGCAGCACTTCAGAACGGCTCGGGTGACGCAGTTTGCGCAGCGCCTTCGCTTCGATCTGACGGATACGTTCGCGGGTAACGTCGAACTGTTTACCCACTTCTTCCAGCGTGTGGTCGGTGTTCATATCGATACCGAAACGCATACGCAGAACTTTTGCTTCACGCGCGGTCAGGCCAGCCAGCACGTCGTGCGTTGCCGCACGCAGGCTTTCGGTGGTCGCAGAATCCAGCGGCAGCTCGAGGGTGGTATCCTCGATGAAATCCCCCAGATGCGAATCTTCATCATCACCGATCGGCGTTTCCATGGAGATTGGCTCTTTGGCGATCTTCAGCACTTTGCGGATCTTGTCTTCCGGCATCAGCATACGTTCAGCCAGTTCTTCCGGCGTCGGTTCACGGCCCATCTCTTGCAGCATCTGGCGAGAAATACGGTTGAGCTTGTTGATGGTCTCAATCATATGCACCGGAATACGGATGGTGCGCGCCTGATCCGCGATAGAGCGGGTGATCGCCTGACGGATCCACCAGGTTGCGTAGGTGGAGAACTTGTAACCACGGCGGTATTCGAATTTATCAACCGCTTTCATCAGACCGATGTTGCCTTCCTGAATCAGGTCAAGGAACTGCAAGCCACGGTTGGTGTATTTCTTAGCGATAGAAATAACCAGACGTAAGTTCGCTTCAACCATCTCTTTCTTCGCACGGCGGGCTTTCGCTTCACCGATGGACATACGACGGTTGATATCTTTAACCTGCTCGATGGTCAGGCCGGTTTCTTCTTCAATCTGCTGCAGTTTTTGCAGGGCGCGATGCACTTCTTCAGAGACATCGTGCAGTTTTTCCGACCACGGCTTGTTCATCGCAATTGCCGCGTTGAACCAGGTATCGCTGGTTTCGTTGCCGGTAAACAGGGTAATGAAGTTTTTCTTCGGCATTTTGCACTGCTCAACGCAGAGCTTCATGATCAGACGTTCTTGCGTACGAACGCGGTCCATCATGACGCGCATGCTGTTGACCAGGTAGTCAAACTGCTTCGGCACCAGGCGGAACTGTTTGAATACTTCAGACAGTTTCAGGATCTCTTCCTGAGCGGTAGCGTGACTGCGACCTTTCGCTTTGATGGTGTCACGCGTTACAACGTACTGAGCGCGTAGTTCCGCAAATTTTTCGCGAGCCAGTTCCGGGTCGATGCTGTTGTCATCATCGGCGCTGTCGTCATCGCCATCTTCTTCGTCTTCATCTTCGTCATCGTCCAGATCTTCCTGGGAAAGCTCAGAACCGACGTGAGTGGCGGTAGGTGCCAGATCTTCTTCTGCGTTCGGGTCAACAAAGCCGGTGATCAGATCGGACAGACGCGCTTCTTCTGCTTCAACACGATCGTACTGTTCCAGCAGATAGGTGATCGCTTCCGGATATTCAGCAACGGAGCATTGAACCTGGTTGATCCCGTCTTCAATACGCTTAGCGATGTCAATTTCGCCTTCGCGGGTCAACAGTTCAACGGTGCCCATTTCACGCATGTACATGCGTACCGGGTCAGTCGTGCGCCCGATTTCAGATTCCACGCTGGAAAGCACCTGCGCGGCGGCTTCGGCAGCATCTTCGTCCGCGGTGTTTTCAGCCAGCATCAGATCATCGGCATCCGGTGCTTCTTCCATCACCTGAATGCCCATGTCGTTGATCATTTGGATGATGTCTTCGATCTGATCTGAATCGACGATATCTTCCGGCAGATGGTCATTGACCTCGGCATAGGTCAGATAGCCTTGCTCCTTACCACGGGTGACAAGAAGTTTCAGCTGTGACTGCGGGTTTTGCTCCATAAGACGGTATCCACACTTATTTCATGAGGTTGGTGTTGGGCGATTGACCCGATGTCCTTCAGCCGTTAACGCTGAAATCCAACGGTTGTTTACCGCCAACGATAATTACGAGGGCGTACTTATATATTTGCCGCTGCCTCTCAGTGCGGCTGTCGGGGGCTTCCCGATCGCTCTTCGGCACTTAAGCCGTTAAATCACTTTTTCGCCAGCTCCTGGTTTAATGTCCAGAGCTCCAGGCGTTCTTCGTTGCTTAAACCATGCGTGCGCTCACGAGCGATTAACTCTTCCTGGCGCAGTTCAAGCAGCGAATCAAACATATGGTTGAGTGAGTCGGTGAAGGTTTGCTCAGCAATATTCTTATCTGCTATATCGTCCCACATCGACAGTTTTTCAAGGGTGGCAGCATTATTTGTACCACGATAGTGCTCTAAAAGTTGCCCGGTGGTCAGACCTGGCTGGGAGAGACAAGTGTTGACCAGTTCTCTGAATAAGCCAAGTCCAGGGAGCTTATTTTCATCCAGATTCTCAAGCGGCGGGACCAACGTCGCTAATTCTGGATTTTGCACCAGCAACCCTATAAGTATACGCATGGTCGTGCGTTTTAGCTGCGGAACAGGGCGAGAAACGCCGCTCTCTGCCGCTTTTGGCATTAATCGTTCAAGCTGGCTGTCATCAAGTATGCCTAATTTGTTGCCTAATTCCTGACGAAGATATATTCGCAGCGTTTCGCCCGGCACTTGCGATATCAATGGTAGTGCCAGCGTACTCAAACGTGCGCGCCCGTCAGGGGTACTCAGATCAACTTGCGGCATCAGACTGTTAAACAGAAATGCGGAGAGTGGCATCGCCTGCTCCATCCGCGCTTCAAACGCTTCTTTACCTTCTTTTCGTACTAGCGTGTCAGGGTCTTCGCCATCAGGCAAAAACATAAAGCGTAGCTGACGGCCGTCTGTCATGTAAGGCAGCGCCGTTTCCAGCGCTCGCCAGGCGGCATCGCGGCCTGCACGGTCGCCGTCATAACAGCAAATGACATTGTTGGTCGCGCGGAACAACAGTTGTATGTGATCGGCGGTGGTTGACGTACCTAACGACGCAACGGCGTAATTAATGCCGTATTGCGCCAGCGCCACCACGTCCATATAGCCTTCGACCACAAGCAGACGATTGGGTTCAGCGTTATCCTGCTGCGCTTCATAAAGACCGTAAAGCTGGCGGCCTTTATGGAAAATGTCTGTTTCCGGCGAGTTCAGGTATTTGGGGGTATCGTTGCCCAGCACGCGCCCGCCAAAACCAATCACCCGACCGCGTTTATCGCGAATGGGGAACATCACCCGCTCGCGGAAACGATCGTAACTGCGTCCCTGATCGTTAGTGACCAACATCCCCGCATCAATCAATGACTGGCGATTTTCTGGATTGCCGCCAAACCGCTTCAGGACGTTGTCCCAGCCGGGGGGCGCAAAACCAATCGCAAAGCGAGCGATAACCTCGTGGCTTAATCCGCGTTTTTCCAGATACTGGCGCGCAGACGTGGCAACAGGTTGTTGTAAAGATTGTTGGTAAAACGTATTCAGACCGTCCATCAACTGATAAAGCGTTTGCCTCTGATGGCGCTCGATCTGGCTGGGGCCGCTGCCTGCTTCAAATGGCACTTCAAGATTGTGCATTGCTGCCAGCTCTTCGACCGTTTCGACGAACTCGAGCTTGTCGTAGTTCATCAGGAAGTCGATCGCGTTGCCGTGCGCGCCACATCCAAAGCAGTGGTAAAACTGTTTCTCACCGTTAACGGTGAAGGACGGGGTTTTCTCGTTGTGGAATGGACAACACGCGTGGAAATTCTTGCCCTGCTTTTTCAGCTTCACACGGGCATCGATCAGATCGACGATGTCAGTGCGTGCCAGCAGATCATTAATGAATACGCGTGGGATTCGTCCAGCCATAGGCCCCGATTTTTAGCAATTCATAAACGAAAATAAGCCGCGCATTCCTTTCGGAAGCACGGCCTTACAACTACAACTCGGTCTGATCGGAGAGCAACGCTCTCGGGGAATTAGTACAGACGAGTGCGGCGTGCGTTTTCGCGAGCCAGTTTCTTCGCGTGACGTTTCACTGCAGAAGCTTTAGCGCGCTTACGTTCGGTAGTCGGTTTTTCATAGAACTCACGACGACGAACTTCCGCCAGAACACCTGCTTTTTCGCAGGAACGCTTGAAGCGACGCAGAGCTACGTCGAACGGCTCGTTTTCACGTACTTTAATTACCGGCATGTGCCTCTCACCTTTGATTAATTCGGTTTGCCGCTGGCATCAACGCCAGCTTATTTCAAAATGGTGCGGAATTTTACTGCAATTGCTGCTGCTTTGTAAAGCACCGCGGCCTTTTTTGAAAGGGACTTTTATAAGGGTGAGGAGTATACACGAGGCTTTCTCCAGGGGCGAACAAAGTTTTACATCAACCCGCATTGGTCCTACACTGCGCGGTAATAAAGCGAGGTAAAACAAGTCATGCGTGTACTGGGTATTGAAACTTCCTGCGATGAAACCGGCATCGCCATTTACGACGATGAAAAAGGTTTGTTAGCCAACCAATTGTATAGTCAGGTGAAATTGCACGCTGACTACGGCGGCGTCGTGCCTGAACTGGCCTCCCGCGATCATGTGCGTAAAACCGTACCGTTGATCCAGGCGGCGCTAAAGGAGTCTGGTTTAACGGCAAAAGACATTGATGCTGTGGCCTATACCGCAGGCCCTGGATTAGTCGGCGCGCTACTGGTTGGCGCGACCGTGGGGCGTTCTCTGGCGTTTGCCTGGGACGTTCCGGCGATCCCTGTACACCATATGGAAGGGCATCTGTTAGCGCCGATGCTGGAAGATAACCCGCCGGAATTTCCGTTTGTTGCGCTGCTTGTTTCCGGCGGTCATACGCAGTTAATCAGCGTGACTGGCATTGGTCAGTACGAGCTGCTCGGCGAGTCTATCGATGATGCCGCCGGGGAAGCGTTTGATAAAACCGCGAAGCTGCTGGGGCTGGATTATCCTGGCGGGCCGTTACTGTCGAAAATGGCGGCTCAGGGTACTGCCGGGCGCTTTGTCTTCCCGCGTCCGATGACCGACCGTCCGGGGCTGGATTTCAGCTTCTCCGGCCTGAAAACCTTCGCGGCAAATACCATTCGTGACAACGGCACCGACGACCAGACGCGTGCTGATATCGCCCGCGCCTTTGAAGATGCGGTGGTCGATACGCTGATGATTAAGTGCAAGCGGGCGCTGGATCAGACGGGCTTTAAGCGACTGGTCATGGCGGGCGGCGTGAGTGCTAACCGTACGTTACGGGCGAAGCTGGCTGAAATGATGAAAAAACGCCGCGGCGAAGTGTTCTACGCGCGTCCGGAATTTTGTACTGATAACGGCGCGATGATCGCCTATGCCGGAATGGTGCGGTTTAAAGCAGGCGCGACGGCGGATCTCGGCGTTAGCGTGCGTCCGCGCTGGCCGCTGGCGGAGTTACCGGCTGCGTAAAACTATTGGGTGCCGGAGAGCAATTTCCGGCACCGTCCTCACTTAAAGCAACACCACGGGCATCCACAGTAAGCCGGTAATCACCAGCAATACGAGGAATATCAGCCCAAAAATCGCCCCCAGTCGCCAGTAATCCGCCGTTGGCAGATAACCACTGCCGTAGTAAATCGGACTGGGGCCGGTGGCGTATGGTGTAAGAATGCTCCCCAGACCAATTGCCGCACCAACCATCAGGCAGAACACCGGCAGCGGGATTTCCGGCATCGCCAGCGCAGCGGCAATCATCATCGGTGCGAGAGCGGAGGTATACGCCGTGGCGCTGGCGAAAAAGTAGCGCAGTAGATAAAACACCACAATCAACGCCACCATCACCATCGTTGGCGAATAACCGCTTAAGCTGCCTGCTAACAGTTTGCCAAACCAGCTAATAAAACCGGTGTTGTTGAGTCCGGTGGCGAGGGTGATAAGCGAGGCCAGCCAGAAGAAAACGTTCCACGCCGCTTTATTACTGACAATGTCGTCCCAACTGATAATGCGCAGAAGCAGCATCAGTGCCACCACGCTGTAACCGACCATCGCGGCATCGATATAATCACCGCCGAAAATCCACAGCACCAGCGCGCCTACCATCAGCCCCAGCATCCGTTTTTCACGCGAACAGAGCGGGCCCATTGCCTGCAGTTCCGTCTCTGCCCAGCGCGGCACCTGATCGCCAGACTTCAGTACCGGCGGGTACAGCACGTAAGCCAGCCAGGGAACCAGCAGAACCAGTAAAATGCTGAGCGGCAACATCCCGAGGAACCAGTCGCCCCAACTCAGCGTGGCGTGAGATGCGCTTTTCATCAGTCCAATTAACAGCAAGTTTGGTGCCATCGCCGTCAAGAAAATGGCGCTGGTCACGCAGTCGGCAACAATCCCCATCCACATGATGTACGAGCCAATGCTGCGCGAACTGCTGTCGTTTGGTTGTGATTGATAGAGCGGTGGCAGGTTACGGATGATGGGATAGATAATCCCCGCACCACGCGCCGAGTTGGACGGTGTTACAGGTGCGAGGATCAGCTCGGAGAACATCACCGCATAGCCGAGAAACAGCGTGCGATGTCCCATCTTTTTCACCAGAATCAGCGCAATGCGGCGTCCAAGCCCGGTTTTTTCATAGCCTGTGCCAAACATAAAGGCGGCGAAAATCAGCCAGATAACCGAATTAGAAAAACCGGAAACGGCCCACGAGAGGGATTTTGCAGTGAATTTAAAGCCTGGCTGAGCGAGCTGCTCCGGGCTGAACAGCAGCCAGGGAGAGAGTATGGCGATGATGGATATACCCACCATCGCCACCACGGCACCCGGCACGGGTTCGAGGATCAGTCCAACGATCACGCCAGTAAAAACGGCAAAGTAGAGCCAGGTATGGTTCTCCAGCCCTGCGGGAACCGGAAGTAGAGCAATAATGGCGATGACCGCCAGCGGCGCAAGATATCGCCACCATTCAGTGGAAGGTTTCATCGTGTTATGCCTGCGAAAAAGGAGAGGGGTGAGCCTCTCCGGGAGGGTTATTTGATGTAATGGACGTGCTCGCAGATCTCTTCCACGATGGGATCGCGGCGTTCGGCGAACAGCTTTTTGTTTTCGGCTATCAGGTTGTTGCCGTGGGTATCAATAGAGACAATCAGCGGGCCGAACTCTTTGACCCGGCAGACCCACAGTGACTCCGGCATTCCGAGCTCTGTCCAGTGCACTTCTTCAATCTCTTCCACCTGGGTTGCCGCCAGCACCGCGCAGCCTGCCGGGAAAATCACATGTAGCGCCTTGAATTTCTGGCAGCCTTCTTCGGTCAGCGGCCCCATACCACCTTTGCCAACCACCAGTTTCACGCCGGTCTGCTCAATAAATTCACGTTCAAAACTTTCCATACGCATACTGGTTGTCGGGCCGACGGAGACCATCTCCCATTTGTCGCCGTTTTTGCGCACGATGGGGCCAGCGTGGAAAATCGCTTTGCCGTTGAGATCGTAAGGGATCGGACGTTTCAGTTCGATCAAACGGCGGTGACAAACGTCGCGGCAGGTCACCAGCGTACCGGTCAGGTAGATCACATCGCCGACGCGAATATCTTGCAGATCTTCAGCTTTGATCGGGGTTGTCAGGATCTTTTTCATAACGCGCTCCGGGTGTGAGACAGATTTTCAAAGGTGAGATCGGCATGAACCAGCAGCGTGCCGCGACGATGCGCCCAGCAGCCGGTAGAGACAGCAACGCCGATGGTTGACGGATGGCGGGCGGCAGATTCGATATGTACGCCCATCACTGAACTGTTGCCGGTCAGCCCTTGTGGACCAATCCCCAGACGGTTGAGTCCTTCTTCCAGGCGTAGCTCCAGTTCTGCCGCTTTTGGATTGGGATGGCGGCTGCCAATCGGGCGCAAAATGGCTTTACGCGAGAGTACGGCGGCGGTTTCCACCGAGGTGGCGATGCCCACGCCCACCAGTACCGGTGGACAGGCGTTTACGGCGAGGGTGGAGATATTTTCGAAGACGAATTTCACCACGCCTTCGTAGCCTTCTGACGGCATTAACACTTTCGAGCGGCCAGGTAGCGTGCAGCCGCCGCCTGCCATGTAAACTTCGATTTCCGCATCGTCATTGTCGGGGATGATGTCCCAGGTGACCCACGGTACGCCGCTACCGGTATTTTTGCCGGTGTTTACTTCGTCAAAAATTTCTACCGCATTGTGACGTAGTGGCGCTTTGACGGTTGCCTCTTCCACGGCTTGTTTGAGTATGCTTTGCAGCTCGCCAAGCAGTGGGAAGCGGGAACCGACTTTAACGAAGAACATAATCTCCCCGGTGTCCTGACAGGCAGGACGATTCAGGTCAATCGCTTTTTGCATGTTGTCGAACATCGTATGGTAGATAATTTTCCCCATCGACGACGTTTCGGCATCCTTTAGCTGTTTTAGTTTATCCACCACGTCATCAGGCATTCGGGTAGAAATCATGGCGGTAAAGTTAGCGACAATCTCTGTCAACTTATTCACTGCCTGTTGCTTATTACTTTCGCTCATCATGGCAACTCCAGTTTTTGTATTTGTCTGGAAAAATTCACCGCCACAAACTACCACTAAAAATGTGGTTTTATATTTTTTGCCACCGTGAATATGTAATTAACAGTTCGTGAATCAACGCGAAAATAAGAATGAATATTGCGCCAGAGCAGGGAATGGCAATGTTTTGCGAAATACACTGCGCTTATCACAACTGCGGATAATTAACGATGCTGAATAGCTGGCCTTTAGCCAAAGACTTGCAGGTACTGGTAGAAATCGTTCACAGCGGGAGTTTTAGCGCCGCAGCGGCGACGCTTGGGCAGACGCCTGCATTTGTCACCAAGCGGATCCAAATCCTTGAAAATACGCTGGCAACAACGCTGCTGAACCGCTCCGCTCGCGGCGTGGCGCTGACTGAAAGTGGCCAACGTTGTTACGAACATGCGTTGGAAATCCTCACCCAATATCAGCGACTGGTCGATGACGTCACGCAAATCAAAACGCGCCCGGAGGGGATGATTCGTATTGGTTGCAGTTTTGGTTTTGGGCGCAGCCATATTGCGCCAGCTATTACCGAACTGATGCGCAATTATCCTGAGTTACAGGTGCATTTTGAATTGTTCGATCGGCAAATTGATTTAGTGCAGGATAATATTGATCTGGATATTCGTATTAATGACGAAATTCCTGATTATTATATTGCGCATCTTTTGACAAAAAATAAAAGAATATTATGCGTAGCACCTGAGTATCTGCAAAAATATCCGCAGCCACAATCCCTACAGGAATTAAGTCGTCATGACTGTCTGGTGACCAAAGAGCGCGATATGACCCATGGAATATGGGAGTTGGGGAACGGTCAGGAGAAAAAATCGGTGAAGGTAAGCGGGCATCTTTCCTCCAATAGCGGCGAGATTGTGCTGCAATGGGCGCTGGAGGGCAAAGGGATTATGCTGCGTTCCGAGTGGGATGTGTTGCCGTTTCTGGAGAGTGGCAAACTGGTGCAAGTATTGCCAGAGTATGCACAAAGCGCCAATATCTGGGCTGTTTACCGGGAGCCGCTCTATCGCAGCATGAAATTACGTGTCTGCGTGGAATTTCTGGCGGCATGGTGCCAGCAACGGCTGGGCAAGCCCGATGAAGGCTATCAGGTCATGTAGATCCACCAGAAATCACTCGGGATCCTTTTCGCGCTTTCTTTTGAATTTCGTCCAGATTTTTGTCTCCTGACGACGCCACAGACGTTGGATGTTGTCATGATGACGCAGCAGGATCAGGCAAGAGAGCATCGAAACCGGGAAGGTGAATTGTGGCTTAAACCACCAGACATAAAACGGAGCAATCAGTGCACTGACAATCGCTCCCAGCGACGAGTATCCGCTCAATAGCACGGTCAGTAACCAGGTTCCCGCCATTACTCCGGTGAGATCCCAGCCAATGGGTGCGATGGCACCAAAAGCGGTAGCAACGCCTTTTCCTCCTTTAAATCCGAAGAAAACGGGCCAGATGTGTCCAAGACAGGCGGCGATGGCAATTAAGCCTAGCCAGAAGGGGCTGACACCTAATTCATACGCGCCCCAGACGGGCAACATTCCTTTCAGAACGTCGAAAATCAGTACTGCTACGGCTGCTCCCTTGCCACCGATACGTAACACATTGGTTGCGCCTGGATTGCCGGAGCCGCTGGTTCGCGGATCGGGCAGCCCACACAAGCGGCAAACCAGAATGGCACTGGAAATGGAGCCGCAGAGGTACGCGATGAGGATCATTCCAGGCGCGATTGCACTCATAAGCTGTTCCGTTTTGAAAATTCGTGTTCAACGATGAATCTGTGGATAATACGCACATTTCGCCGGAAGTGGTATCCGGTTAGCCAAAAAGCAGGCAGGACGTGATGGATATTGTATTTATAGAGCAACTTTCGGTAATCACCACTATTGGTGTTTACGACTGGGAACAGACCATCGAACAGAAGTTAGTGTTCGATATCGAAATGGCGTGGGATAACCGTAAAGCGGCGAAAAGTGATGATGTGGCGGATTGCCTCAGTTACGCTGACATTGCAGAAACGGTGGTCAGCCACGTCGAGGGGGCGCGTTTTGCGCTGGTGGAACGCGTGGCTGAAGAGGTGGCGGAGCTGCTGTTAGCACGCTTCAACTCGCCGTGGGTGCGTATCAAACTCAGCAAGCCAGGCGCAGTGGCGCGGGCGGCGAATGTTGGCGTAATCATTGAGCGTGGCAATAATCTGAAAGAAAATAATTAATTTTACAGCTGTTAAACCAAACGGTTATAACCTGGTCATACGCAGTAGTTCGGACAAGCGGTACATTTTAATAATTTAGGGGTTTATTGATGAGCGATATGCACTCGCTGCTGATAGCGGCAATATTGGGTGTGGTCGAAGGATTGACAGAATTTCTGCCGGTATCCAGCACGGGCCATATGATTATTGTCGGTCACTTGTTGGGGTTTGAGGGCGACACGGCGAAAACCTTTGAAGTTGTGATCCAGTTAGGATCAATTCTGGCGGTAGTAGTGATGTTCTGGCGGCGTCTGTTTGGCCTGATTGGCATCCACTTTGGCCGCCCGTTGCAGCACGAAGGTGAAAGCAAAGGTCGTTTAACGCTGATCCACATTTTGCTGGGGATGATTCCGGCGGTGGTATTGGGGCTGTTGTTCCACGACACGATTAAGTCATTGTTTAACCCGATAAATGTGATGTATGCGCTGGTCGTTGGCGGTTTGTTGCTGATTGCCGCCGAATGCCTGAAGCCGAAAGAGCCGCGTGCGCCGGGTCTTGATGATATGACCTATCGTCAGGCATTTATGATTGGCTGTTTCCAGTGTCTGGCGCTGTGGCCGGGTTTCTCCCGTTCCGGGGCGACCATTTCAGGTGGGATGCTGATGGGGGTGAGCCGTTACGCTGCTTCCGAGTTTTCGTTCCTGCTGGCGGTGCCGATGATGATGGGCGCAACGGCGCTCGATCTCTACAAAAGCTGGGGCTTCCTGACAAGCGGCGATATCCCGATGTTTGCCGTTGGGTTTATCACCGCTTTTGTGGTGGCGCTGATAGCGATTAAAACCTTCCTGCAATTGATTAAGCGCATTTCGTTTATCCCGTTCGCCATTTATCGCTTTATTGTGGCGGCTGCGGTGTATGTCGTGTTCTTTTAATTGAGGAATAGTGTCGGATGCTTGGCGTTGTCAACGATTGCGTAGGCCGAATAAGGCGTTCACGCCGCATCCGGCAATCAACGCATGATGCGACGCTTGCGCGTCTTATCAGGCCTACAACTGTCGTTGACATGTAGCCGGATAAGGCGTTTACGCCGCATCCGGCAAAATGCCCAATACTCATTCAGGCTTTGGGCAACGTTGTTCCTTCCAGCTGGCTACCGCCGCAATCCGCCGTCGGGTCAGCTCCTCGCGAATCTCCACACCTTTAAATCCCGCTTCAACGACGGCTTTTGTCGGCACTGACTGCGCCACTTCCCAGGCTTCGCGCAACCAGCGGCCTTGCGGGTAGTCCGCTGATTCAAAACCGGTTCTGCCGCGCACGTCAGCCTCGCTGGTCAGCGCCAGTTGCTCGACACGCTGCGGTTTACGCCAGGCATCGATGGAATCAAATAATTTGACGATGGTTTTTGGGTTCAGCATTGGGAAGGTGTGGATGAGATCGTGAAACTCAGCCACCAGTCTGGCTAAATCGCGAATTTCATTTGGCACGCGCAGACGCTGGCATAGTTGTTCCACTAACTTAACACCCGCCGGGCCATGACCATGATGACGCGGCCAGAGTTCTGGCGGCGTCAGCCCTTTACCGAGATCGTGGCATAAAGTTGCGAAACGGACATCGACCTGCGGACTCAGCATCGCCGCCATTGAGAGCGTCATTAAGGTATGAATACCCGTATCGATTTCCGGATGCCACTTGGCAGGGGCCGGAACGCCAAACAGTGCGTCAATTTCCGGGAATAAAACGCGCAGTGCGCCGCAATCGCGCAGTACCTGGAAGAACACCTGTGGATTGCGGGTGGTGAGGGCGCTTTCCGTCTCTTTCCATACCCGTTCAGGCGTCAGGTGTTCCAGTTCACCCGCATGGGTCATCTCGCGCATCAACGCCAGAGTTTCATCGGCAATACGAAAACCGAGGTGGGCATAACGCGCAGCAAAACGCGCCACGCGCAATACGCGTAACGGATCTTCGCCAAAAGCGGGGGAAACATGGCGCAACAGACGATTTTGCAGATCGCCCAGACCGTTGTACGGGTCGATAATCTCGCCGTTATCGTCCTGGGCCAGCGCATTAATGGTCAGATCGCGACGCTTAAGATCATCTTCCAGCGTGACATCCGGTGCGGCATAGCAAGTAAAACCGGTGTAACCGGAACCGGATTTCCGTTCGGTACGTGCCAGCGCATACTCTTCATGCGTTTGCGGATGCAGAAACACAGGAAAATCGCGGCCTACCTGCTGGTAGCCCGCGTCGAGCATCTCCTGTGGCGTACTGCCGACCACCACCCAATCTCTGTCTTTGACCGGTAGCCCTAACAATGCATCCCGAACAGCACCACCGACCAGATAAATCTTCACGCCATCATCCCTTCGTCAAATACACAATTCCTAATAATAAGACAGTGCAACGAAGAAGGCGATTTAGTTCATCCAGCGATCTTTGCGTTTGCGGCTTGGGATCAGGTGCGGCAGTACCAGACCGAGCAGCAAGCCAAGCCCCAGCACGCCACCGCCATACATAAACCATTGCATGATGATGGTGCGCTGTTTGTCATCCAGCTGTACGCTGGCGGCATCGACCTTTTTCTGCGCGACAATCAGCTCGTTTTTCAGTTTCTGATTTTCTTCTTTTAACCCGTTGATCACGCTGTCGCTCTGCGCCACTTTTTGCTGCATTTCTGCGGTGCGCTGATTCCAGGTGTTATCGATATTGGTGAGTTTATCGGTCAGGGTTTTGACCTGATTTTCCAGATCTGGCACACGGGAGCGCAGGCTTGGCTCAGTGCTAAGTTGTTTCAACGGGATCCAGGCGGTACGGCCAGAGCTGTCTTTCACCTGGGCATAATTGGTGTTGGCGTCAGTTTGTAATAAGGTCACTTCCTCGCCGGCGTTAACCGTGCCCACGAGGCGATAATGATCTCCCGGACCGCTGCGGACCCAGGTATTCAGTTCGTCGGAAACATAGCGCGTTTCTTCAGCGTGTGAGACGGCAGTCGCGCTAAGTGCGAGTAAAGTTAATCCGATCAGGCGTAATTTTGGCATCAGGCTGTCGTTATTGTCATGGAAAGTGGAACGATAGTAGTGGCATCAGTGTCGCTACGCAAAGCATTCGACATCAATCGGAATCCTCTGTGTCAGGTCTTGCCACTGCTTCAAACTTTTACGCCCGTCAAATTGCCCGTTGCATGGCAATTTGGCGCAAAATACTATCTACTGACAAAAAAGATCGCATTAAGTTCGCCGTTCATCGTCACTTATGTGACATAACCGATAAGTAAAGGCCATGGCTCAGGAAATCGAATTAAAGTTTATTGTTAATCACAGTGCCGTTGAGGCGTTGCGTGACCATCTCAATACGCTGGGCGGCGAGCACCATGACCCCGTGCAGTTGCTGAATATTTACTACGAAACGCCGGATAACTGGCTGCGTGGGCACGATATGGGCTTACGTATTCGTGGCGAAAACGGTCGCTATGAGATGACCATGAAAGTTGCAGGAAGAGTGACAGGCGGCTTACATCAGCGCCCGGAATATAACGTGGCGTTGAGCGAACCGACGCTCGACCTGGCGCAGTTACCGACGGAAGTCTGGCCGAACGGCGAATTGCCCGCCGATCTCGCCTCCCGCGTGCAGCCGCTGTTCAGCACCGATTTTTATCGCGAAAAATGGCTGGTGGCGGTCGATGGTAGCCAAATTGAAATCGCCCTCGACCAGGGGGAAGTGAAAGCGGGTGAATTTGCTGAACCTATCTGTGAGCTGGAACTGGAACTGCTTAGCGGCGACACGCGCGCGGTGCTGAAACTGGCGAACCAACTGGTATCGCAAACCGGATTACGCCAGGGCAGCCTGAGCAAAGCGGCGCGTGGCTATCATCTGGCGCAGGGCAATCCGGCGCGTGAAATCAAACCGACCACCATTTTGCATGTTGCGGCAAAAGCCGATGTGGAACAGGGGCTGGAAGCGGCGCTCGAGCTGGCGTTAGCGCAATGGCAGTATCATGAAGAACTGTGGGTACGCGGCAACGATGCGGCGAAAGAACAGGTGCTGGCAGCCATTAGCCTGGTCCGTCATACGCTGATGCTGTTCGGTGGTATTGTGCCGCGTAAAGCGAGCACTCACTTACGTGATCTGCTGACTCAATGCGAGGCGACCATTGCTTCTGCGGTGTCTGCCGTGACGGCGGTCTACTCTACCGAAACGGCAATGGCGAAGCTGGCGTTGACCGAATGGTTGGTAAGCAAAGCATGGCAGCCATTTTTAGATGCCAAAGCGCAGGGCAAAATCAGCGACTCCTTCAAACGCTTTGCCGATATCCATCTTTCCCGCCATGCCGCTGAACTGAAAAGCGTTTTCTGCCAGCCGTTAGGCGATCGCTACCGTGACCAGTTGCCACGCCTGACGCGTGATATTGACTCAATACTGTTGCTGGCGGGTTACTATGATCCTGTCGTCGCGCAAGCCTGGCTGGAGAACTGGCAGGGGCTGCATCACGCTATTGCGACCGGGCAACGCATCGAAATTGAACATTTCCGTAATGAGGCAAACAATCAGGAACCGTTCTGGTTGCACAGCGGAAAACGTTAATCAGGCAAGGATAAAATCGCTTATGAAGCCGCTCTCTTCACCGTTACAGCAGTACTGGCAGACCGTTGTTGAGCGGCTGCCAGAGCCTTTAGCCGAGGAATCACTTAGCGCACAGGCGAAGTCAGTACTTACTTTTAGTGATTTTGTGCAGGACAGCGTGATTGCGCATCCAGAGTGGCTGACGGAACTGGAAAGCCAACCGCCGCAGGCCGACGAATGGCAGCATTACGCGGCATGGTTGCAGGAGGCGCTCTGTAATGTGAGTGACGAAGCCGGGTTAATGCGCGAGCTGCGGCTATTCCGGCGGCGCATTATGGTGCGCATCGCCTGGGCGCAAACGCTGGCACTGGTTACTGAAGAGAGCATATTGCAGCAGCTCAGCTATCTGGCGGAGACGCTGATTGTTGCGGCGCGTGACTGGCTGTATGACGCCTGCTGCCGCGAGTGGGGAACGCCGTGCAATGCGCAGGGCGAAGCGCAACCGCTGCTGATTTTAGGCATGGGTAAGCTGGGCGGTGGGGAGCTGAATTTCTCCTCTGATATCGATCTGATTTTTGCCTGGCCGGAACATGGTTGTACGCAGGGTGGACGCCGGGAACTGGATAACGCGCAGTTTTTTACCCGCATGGGGCAGCGGCTGATTAAAGTGCTGGATCAACCAACGCAGGATGGCTTCGTCTATCGCGTGGATATGCGGCTGCGTCCGTTTGGCGAAAGTGGCCCGCTGGTGCTGAGCTTTGCCGCGTTGGAAGATTATTACCAGGAGCAGGGGCGCGACTGGGAGCGTTACGCGATGGTCAAGGCGCGGATTATGGGCGATAGCGAAGGCGTCTATGCTAACGAGTTGCGTGCGATGCTGCGCCCGTTTGTTTTCCGTCGTTACATCGATTTCAGCGTGATTCAGTCGCTGCGCAACATGAAAGGGATGATTGCCCGTGAAGTGCGTCGACGTGGTTTGACCGACAATATCAAACTCGGCGCAGGCGGCATTCGCGAAATTGAATTTATCGTTCAGGTGTTCCAGCTCATTCGCGGCGGACGCGAACCGTCGCTGCAATCGCGCTCTTTACTGCCAACGCTCAGCGCCATTGCCGAGCTGCATCTGCTTTCTGAAAACGATGCTGAACAATTGCGAGTGGCGTATCTGTTCCTGCGGCGTCTGGAAAACCTGCTGCAAAGCATTAACGACGAACAAACCCAGACGCTTCCTTCTGATGAGCTTAATCGTGCGCGGCTGGCGTGGGCGATGGACTTTGCTGACTGGCCGCAACTGACCGGGGCGCTGACCGCACATATGACCAATGTGCGCCGGGTGTTTAATGAATTGATTGGCGACGATGAAAGTGAAACTCAGGAAGAGTCGCTGTCGGAACAGTGGCGTGAGCTGTGGCAGGATGCGTTGCAGGAAGATGACACTACGCCAGTGCTGGCGCATCTTAGCGAGGATGATCGCAAACAGGTGCTAACGCTGATTGCCGATTTCCGCAAAGAGCTGGATAAGCGCACCATCGGGCCGCGAGGACGTCAGGTGCTCGACCATCTGATGCCGCATCTGCTAAGTGATGTCTGTGCGCGTGAAGACGCTGCCGTTACGCTGTCGCGCATTACCGCCTTGCTGGTGGGGATTGTTACCCGCACCACCTATTTAGAATTGCTCAGTGAATTCCCCGCGGCGCTTAAACATTTGATTTCTCTGTGTGCCGCGTCGCCGATGATTGCCAGCCAGCTGGCGCGTTATCCATTATTGCTGGATGAATTGCTCGATCCAAACACCCTTTACCAGCCGACGGCGACCGATGCCTACCGCGATGAGTTGCGCCAGTATTTGCTGCGCGTGCCGGAAGATGACGAAGAGCAACAGCTTGAGGCGCTGCGTCAGTTCAAACAGGCGCAGCTGTTACGCATCGCCGCAGCGGATATCGCCGGTACGCTACCGGTGATGAAAGTGAGCGATCACTTAACCTGGCTGGCGGAAGCCATGATAGATGCCGTCGTTCAGCAGGCGTGGGTTCAAATGGTTGCCCGCTACGGTAAGCCGAATCACCTGAACGAACGCGAAGGGCGTGGTTTTGCGGTGGTCGGCTACGGCAAGCTGGGCGGCTGGGAGTTAGGCTACAGTTCCGATCTTGACCTTATCTTCCTCCATGATTGCCCAATGGATGCGATGACTGACGGTGAGCGGGAAATCGACGGGCGGCAGTTTTATCTGCGTCTGGCGCAACGCATTATGCATCTGTTCAGTACGCGTACCTCTTCCGGCATTTTGTATGAAGTGGATGCTCGACTGCGTCCGTCCGGGGCGGCGGGAATGCTGGTGACATCCGCAGAAGCATTTGCCGATTATCAGAAAAACGAGGCCTGGACGTGGGAACATCAGGCGCTGGTGCGTGCGCGTGTAGTGTACGGCGATCCGCAGCTCACCGCGCACTTTGACGCAGTGCGTCGCGAGATTATGACGCTGCCGCGTGAAGGTAAAACTCTGCAAACGGAAGTGCGGGAAATGCGCGAGAAAATGCGCGCTCATCTCGGCAATAAACATCGCGATCGCTTTGATATCAAAGCTGATGAAGGGGGAATTACCGATATCGAATTTATTACCCAATATCTGGTGTTGCGCTACGCTCATGAAAAACCGAAGTTAACGCGCTGGTCAGACAACGTGCGTATTCTGGAACTACTGGCGCAAAACGACATTATGGAAGAGCAGGAAGCGATGGCGCTGACCCGTGCTTACACTACGCTTCGCGATGAACTTCATCATCTGGCATTACAGGAATTGCCGGGCCATGTGTCGGAGGATTGCTTCACCGCAGAGCGTGAACTGGTGCGGGCAAGCTGGCAGAAGTGGCTGGTGGAAGAATGAAGTATGGTATTATCGCGCGCAAATTTTGAATCTCTCAGGAGACAGGAATGAAAGTAACGCTGCCAGAGTTTGAACGTGCAGGAGTGATGGTGGTTGGTGATGTGATGCTGGATCGTTACTGGTACGGCCCCACCAGTCGTATCTCGCCGGAAGCGCCGGTGCCCGTGGTTAAAGTGAATACCATCGAAGAACGTCCGGGCGGCGCGGCTAACGTGGCGATGAATATCGCTTCTCTCGGTGCTAATGCACGCCTGGTCGGGTTGACGGGCATTGACGATGCAGCGCGCGCGCTGAGTAAATCTCTGGCCGACGTCAACGTCAAATGCGACTTCGTTTCTGTACCGACGCATCCGACCATTACCAAATTACGGGTACTTTCCCGCAACCAACAGCTGATCCGTCTGGATTTTGAAGAAGGTTTCGAAGGTGTTGATCCGCAGCCGCTGCACGAGCGGATTAATCAGGCGCTGAGTTCGATTGGCGCGCTGGTGCTTTCTGACTACGCCAAAGGTGCGCTGGCAAGCGTACAGCAGATGATCCAACTGGCGCGTAAAGCGGGTGTTCCGGTGCTGATTGATCCAAAAGGTACCGATTTTGAGCGCTACCGCGGCGCTACGCTGTTAACGCCGAATCTCTCGGAATTTGAAGCTGTTGTCGGTAAATGTAAGACCGAAGAAGAGATTGTTGAGCGCGGCATGAAACTGATTGCCGATTACGAACTCTCGGCTCTGTTAGTGACCCGTTCCGAACAGGGTATGTCGCTGCTGCAACCGGGTAAAGCGCCGCTGCATATGCCAACCCAAGCGCAGGAAGTGTATGACGTTACCGGTGCGGGCGACACGGTGATTGGCGTCCTGGCGGCAACGCTGGCAGCGGGTAATTCGCTGGAAGAAGCCTGCTTCTTTGCCAATGCGGCGGCTGGCGTGGTGGTCGGCAAACTGGGAACCTCCACGGTTTCGCCGATCGAGCTGGAAAATGCTGTACGTGGACGTGCAGATACAGGCTTTGGCGTGATGACCGAAGAGGAACTGAAGCTGGCCGTAGCGGCAGCGCGTAAACGTGGTGAAAAAGTGGTGATGACCAACGGTGTCTTTGACATCCTGCACGCCGGGCACGTCTCTTATCTGGCAAATGCCCGCAAGCTGGGTGACCGCTTGATTGTTGCCGTCAACAGCGATGCCTCCACCAAACGGCTGAAAGGGGATTCCCGCCCGGTAAACCCACTCGAACAGCGTATGATTGTGCTGGGCGCACTGGAAGCGGTCGACTGGGTAGTGTCGTTTGAAGAGGACACGCCGCAGCGCTTGATCGCCGGGATCTTGCCAGATCTGCTGGTGAAAGGCGGCGACTATAAACCAGAAGAGATTGCCGGGAGTAAAGAAGTCTGGGCCAACGGTGGCGAAGTGTTGGTGCTCAACTTTGAAGACGGTTGCTCGACGACCAACATCATCAAGAAGATCCAACAGGATAAAAAAGGCTAACCGGAAAGCGGTTCACAGATCTCGCTTCGTACATGGCAGGCCTATTGACGCTGTTGTTTTTTCAACCTAGAGTAAAGGAACAAGGGTAAGGGAGGATTTCTCCCCCCTCTGATGAGTTGTTAGTAAGTCGGGAAACTTAACAGTAACAACACAACCAGTATGATGACGAGCTTCATCATAACCCTTTCCTTATACAAGGCCCCTTCTTCGGGAGGGGCTTTCCCGTTTCAGCCCCTTGCTGCCCCCCGATTGTTGATGAGCGCCGGACCCCGCGCAATGCTTTCCCAGAGGCAATTTTGCCTTCCCCGAGCGGTCACGCAAAACGCTGCAACGTCCTGAGCATTTGCACCTTTTAGCGGAACGCAGATATAAAAAATCCCCGGCTTTTTGGGCCAGGGATATGTGTTAATGAAACCTTCTTGACGCTGATTTTTTTTCAACCTAAAGTAAAGGAACAAGGGTGAGGGAGGATTTCTCCCCCCTCTGATTGGCTGTTAATAAGCTGCGAAACTTACGAGTAACAACACAATCAGTATGATGACGAGCTTCATCATAACCCTTTCCTTCTGTAAGGCCCCCTTCTTCGGGAGGGGCTTTCCCGTTTCAGCCCCCTGCTGACTCCCCGATTGTTGATGAGCGCCAGACCCCACGCAATGCTTTCTCTGATGCAGTTTTTCCTTCCCCGAGCCGTCACGCAAAATGCTGCAACAACCTGATCATTTGCACTTTTTAGCGGAACGCAGATATAAAAAATCCCCGGCTTTTTGGGCCAGGGATTATTCCTGGAAGAGGGTTTACTCTGCTTTTTCTTCGACGGGAGTTGTTGAGGTTAAGGGTGAAGTCAATGCCGCCAGTGAGCCGCCTGAAACGCCAATTTCATTGAGCAAGGAGTCAATCAGCGGTGCCTGTGTGCGGTAAGAGAGAGCGGCTGATAATGCTTGTTCCGCCAGGTTTCCGCCCCCCACATTACCCGTGTTTGCATCACCCGCAGCGCCGCCACGATTCAGACCATCGACCTGAATAATCTTGATACCGTCGATTGACTTCATCGGCTCAACGGATTTCTCTATTACCGCAGGCAGCGCCTGCAACAAGGCCAGTTTGAATTTAAGGCTGGTTTGTTCATCAGAAAGTACGTTGATAGCATCGTTCAGCGCACGTTGTGCTTCTGCTTCCGCCAGACCCTTTTTACGTGTAGCTTCGGCTAACTCAACGATAGCCGCCGCCTGCATCTCTGCG
Organism: Escherichia sp. R1; assembly: GCF_003000935.1. Lineage (NCBI taxonomy): Bacteria > Pseudomonadati > Pseudomonadota > Gammaproteobacteria > Enterobacterales > Enterobacteriaceae > Escherichia > Escherichia sp. R1. The sequence goes on along the minus strand of NZ_PSRU01000008.1, from coordinate 122,998 downwards.
GCTTCTTTTTCTGCTTTCGCCCGCACGGTCAGTTCAACCGCTTTGGTTTCTGCATCCTGCGCGGCAGCGATTAGGGCAACTTGTTTAGCACGATCGGCTTCGGCAGTCTGGCGAGTGGTTTCTACGTTTTGTTGGGCGCTTACCGCTTCTGCAAGTGCGAGATTAGCACGCGCTTCTGCCTGGGACTGTTGTTCCGATTTGGCGGCAATAGCGATCGATTTCGTCTGGTTAGCGATTTCGGTGACCTGCTGCTGTTCGATCTCTTTAATGCGAACTTCACGTTCAGCTTCAACCTTTCTTGAGCGGACGGCCTGTTCGCGGTCGATTTCTGTTTCCTGAATCTGTCGTTCAGCCAGAATTCGTGTCTGCTCTGCTTCACGACGACGTTCAGCTTCAAAAGCCGCAATACGTGCATTCTGTTCGGCAGTACGGGTTTTAACCTGCTGCTCCTGCTCAAGCGTCATAAACGCTTCTTGCTGTTCAATCTCCAGCTTGCGCGATAGCGCATCGCGATTTTTTTCACGCACCGCAACTTCTACATCCTGTTCAACTTCGTTACGTTCGCGGCGACGGCGCTCTGTTTCCTGAGTCAGTTTGGTTAAACCTTCGGCGTCAAAGGCATTGTTCGGATTGAAATGTTCTTTCGAGGTCTGGTTAAAGTTGGTAAGTGAAACGCTCTCCAGTTCCAGACCGTTTTTCGACAGGTCTTCTGCCACTGTATTTTGCACCCCCTGCACAAAGTTCTCGCGGGTATCCTGTAACTCATGCATGGTCATTTGCGCAGCTGTTGCACGGAGGGCATCGACAAATTTATCTTCAACCAACATACGTAAGTCTTCAGGCGACAGGGTGCGTTGCCCCAGCGTCTGGGCAGCGGTGGCAATCCCTTCTACTGAAGGTTTTACCCGCACAAAGAAAGCGACTACTACATCGACGCGCATACGATCTTTCGTAATCAGGCTATCAATGGTTGAGCGGCTGACTTCCAGCTTCAGAGTATTCATATTGATGGGGATTATTTCATGAAAGATCGGCATCACGATTGCGCCACCGCTCATTACCACTTTTTGCCCACCTAAACCAGTACGAACAAAAGCTTGCTCTGCCGAAGCGCGACGATAGAGCCTGGCGAAAATAATTCCAATAATAAACAGAATGCATACGGCAATAATTGCGGTAAACATCCAGGAGGGCACAGAATTAACAATATCATCCATTATTAAATTTCCTTTTGATTAATAAATTACAATATTTGGGGCCAGGGATTATTTTCCGCCAAATATCGCGTTGCAGAAAGTCGGCAAATAATTAACACTTTGTCTCCTTTAGTGAAAATTTTTCCTTCTTCAGGCTCCAGTAGTAAATAATGTATTTGGCCAAATTGATCGGTGAGTTTTCCTTCGCAGGGATTACCTGAAGTGGCTTGATGACCGGTAATTAACGCCATGCTACCAATATATTCTTCTTCTGTAATAGCTGAACTATGGTCGCGTGGAATCCAGGGCGCAACTATTTTACCGGTATAATGCACCGCAATAATCGTAAACAGTAAACTGACAGGAACCACGAACAGGTTCGACAGTGGTGATTGCCAGACCATGATGCAGGCATGCTGCAACAGGATGCCAATAAGACCAAAAAAACCAGCCAGTAAGCAGAGAACGACGAGAGCTGGCAATCTTCCAATATTGAGATAATGAAGTGCCTGGCTAATATGACCTGTGGTTATAGAATCATAATGGTCAAGATGTGCATCAAGAGCACCGGAGAGCATGTGACCGCAGATAAGCGCAAAAATTTCTAACAGGCCGATCAACAGTACAAAGGAAATAGCGAAAAGATAAGGGGTGTTATAGTCGGCGAATAAAATCATATATCACTCCAATGTCCATTTAGTGACGCAATATTTACTTTGTAATAGTTTCCTTGCTTACATTTATCTGTGTTAATAATAACACAGGTTAGAGAAGTTCTGGAAGAGAAAGTCTTTTAATATGGTTTTTTATTTTTCACTAAAAAGTGTGATCGGGGACAATATATTTACGCACGTTATGTTTAAAGGCACTACACTGATTGGGGAATACTGAAATCAGAAAAAGCATATGGCCTTAAAAGGTATGCGATAACCGGAGGATGTGCTTATGGATCATAGTCTTAATTCTTTAAATAATTTCGATTTCCTGGCGCGTAGTTTTGCCAGAATGCACGCAGAAGGTCGCCCGGTCGATATTCTGGCCGTTACTGGTAACATGGATGAAGAACATAGAACCTGGTTTTGCGCACGTTATGCCTGGTATTGTCAACAGATGATGCAGGCAAGAGAGCTGGAGTTAGAGCACTGATATAACGGGCCTGATGGCCCGTTTTAGTGTTTGTATTAGATACTAGTTATAGGTGATTTTCAGGATTACGTCTTTACTAAACGGTCCCTCAACAACCGTTTCTGCCGGGTTCGCACTCAGTTCTGCCCTGAATGGTGCGGTGACCGAAGGCGCACTAGACGATGAAAAAGAAGCAAATTGTGAGAAGCGGTTAAATTCCGTTGCTGTTCCATCGTTATGAAATATCTTCAATAGCAGACCATTACCTATATCCAGATGGCTATAATCACTCAAAATATCCGTAGTGAAAAAACTCCCTAAAATATTAAACTGCTCAGTACAGGCCGCACCCGGATCTTTGGTCATGACTACGCTAAACGTCTCACTCACGCTGGTATTTTTAATTGTTCGGGAATTTATTTTACCAAAGTCGACAACGCCATCAGCTGGTTCCAGATCAACATTAACAAAGCAGTCAAGGACATGAATGTTATTTAATCCGCGAATCCTGAAGGTCAGATTTTTATCTACTTCTATAGCACCTGCTCCGCTCATACCTTTAAATTCAAGTGCTATATATTCGTCAGGTAATACAAGTTTTTTATTTACTTTATTGGCATTTTTAGCTAGCTTAATATATAGCTGCACTCGTACTGGAAAAGTTACTGATAATTGCGGTTCAGGACCGCCACTACAGACTGCGGGCTTTTTGTAGCCATTCCCGAAGGTTCCGGCTCCTTTTATATCAATACATACAGGTGCTGCAATAGGTAGTGGAGATGTAGAATCATAATCAACCCCATTATAAGTTACACCGAAAGTATAAGAGTTTTGATTATAAAAGTCTTGACCTGATGCTAACAACATCATTATATTTGCCCATGCAGATGGGTATTCTTCTCCTGGAGATGGGCCTGGTAGTGCATTATTACAGAAAACATTCATAAAATATTCACTGCTTTGCCAGATTTTATCACCTTTTTTACCATCGCTGGGGATAGAGATTCTTGGTACGTAACCAATGACAACGGTATTTCCACCTTCATGTTCAGCATAGCAGTCCATTGCCCATGCAGGTAATGAACTAAAACCCATAAAAAAAGTAATAACAATTAACAAGTAGCGCATATTATTGATCTCGGTTGGCTACAGAAATATTACAAATGTTATTTACTACAGGGCAGTTTATTTCATAAAAACTTAATCCACCAAAGTCATTGATATAACCCACCTGAAAAGTTGACGGAACATTTTTAAACTGCGTATTTGCATAGCTAAAAGGGGTTACCATTAAGCTTTGCGTTTGTGGTAACATCGTTACCCCATTTGTTCCGATATAACCCAGCGTAACGTGATAAGGCATCTTATTGTTAAAGCGGATCGAACCGTCATTTCTACGAATGATTTCAACTTTTTCGTAAGTCATTACCCCATCGTCTTCTAATTCAATGGCTTTTGGCCGCCAGAATAGTTTCAATGCGTGCTGCATAGTGACTTGCATCACATTTTTTTTATCTGTTTTGGGCGGTATTTCTCGCACGTTAAAATAGAAGAGCGTTTCTCTGTCTTTAGGAAGTTGAGCAATTTTTTCCTGAGTTATCATTCTTATTTGAATTTGCTCACTGGGATTTAAACGCACCATTGGAGGAACAGTGACAATAAAGTCACGCGATTTATTGCCTTTCGTATCTTCTATCCATGTTTGGGCCAGATAGGGCAGGTTTTTACTTTGATTAGTAAGTTTTAATGCTTCGCCTTTATCTGACTCATTCATTATGATACGGGTACGATCCGGGATGATGGCACCCCAGGCAATGCTGCTCATACAGGAGAGTAATACTCCTGCTGCAATGATATTCTTTGTATTTAAGTAGCGCATTAGTTTCATCCTGAATTAATTTTGGCTAATACACGGTAAAATAGCCGTTCCGGTGGTTAAGTTGCTGCTATTGGGTGGTTGAATAAAACAAGATTTGTCACCCCAGCGTAAAGCAAGTTTGTTATCATCCTGAATGCCGTTGAGGTATACAAAGCCGCCATCAGCAACCAGTCCTAATTCTTTGTGGCTGGTTTCATCTTTTACGCTAATCCCCAGTGGTGGATGACTACCATCTGCCAGGCGAATAACCCCTATGATTTGGTAGCCCTTGCGGGTATCAAGTTTGGCGTAGCCAATAGCACCCTCGGTTAAGGTGGTGGTGATAACCGAGTTTTCGATATCCACATTTTCTGGCAGATTTCGGGTATCAACACTTAATGATGTTGTTATGTAACTGCTGACTGATGGAATAACTCCGATGCCATACCGATTAGTTACCGCGCGTTTATTGTTCAACGGAATATCTTCAGTGCCGTCTGCGTCGATCATAAAACGCGAGTCAGCACTACCGCTATAGTCGTGGAAAGCGGCACCGTGGCGAGTCGCAGTGAATGAACCATTCCAACTGGCATTCAGAGAATAATAACTGTCTCGCTGTGATGTACCGGAGAGGTAGAGTCGACCGTTCTCGGTATTATGCTGATAACTGGCGCGTAGTGACGCTTTCATATCTTTGAATTCATCATTGTCGCCTGAAGCAGAAACGCTCCAGGAATTATTTCGATCGGAAGAGTCATACCACGAAGCAGTATGCGAAATCTCATTATCCTGATTTCGTTGCATACCATAGCTCAATGTTCTACTAGTTCCCCAGGGAATCGAAATATTTAGGTACAGTTGATCCTGGTTGTCTTCTTCCCAGTTTATTCGGCTAAATGTTAGAGAAGTGGAGACGTTTTTTAATGGCCCGATATCAAAATCGCGGCTAAGTGATAATGAATAATTCACATTACTGCTGGCGTCCCAGTAAGTATTACGAGCCAAACTTACGTATGTATTTAACCTTAATGATTCAAGATACTGGTTAAACGTGACAATATAACTCTCTTTTTCATTCTGATAATTCGTGTAATGGTTAGTGTCATTGATATATTCATTCATTGTCACAAAGTTTTTATCAGAGAAACGGTAACCAGCGAAAGTGAGCTGGCTACCGGTAGATTCAAAACGTTTTGAATAGTTAGCGCGGTAGCTATAACCCGTTTCTTTATCCTGATTATGCAACTGAGCATCAGATCGTGTGACATCAAAAGATAATGAACCTAATGAGTTAAGGTTAAAACCAACGCCGGCAGCCAGAGATTGATAATCACGGTTTGTTAAAACTGAACCACCATACAGGGATACATTGTTCAGCCAACCCCATGAGAATTCACCAGTCCAGAAGAAGGGTTGTTGTAAGGAATCACCACCAACGCTGGTCGGTTTACCCATAGCAGTGGTGTAGCGAATCTGCCCTTTACGCGTCAGATAAGGAATACTATTAGATGCAACTTGCCATTGCGTAACGCGTCCGTCCTCTTCTTCAACCTTGACGTCAAGTTGCCCCTGTAATGTATTGAATAAATTGGTAATAGCAAATGGGCCTGGAGGAACATTTTCTTGATAAATAATACGGTTGTTCTGTGAGACAGTGACCTTTGCATTCGTTTGTGCGACACCCGTGATTTGCGGTGCGTAACCACGTAGGTCTGGCGGTAACATATTCTCATCGCTTTTCAACGAAATGCCAGAAAAATGGAAAGAGTCGAAAATAGAGGATTCAGTATCGTATTGACCTATAGTTAGTTTTGCATTCATTGCTGGGATTGGGCGAAACAAATAAATACGCGGAAAATCCAGGTTGGTCGCCTGGCTTTTGCCATTGTTAAATGACTGATCGTACTGGTAATCAGTACGCAGGCGCCAGGCCCCAAGATTAACCCCAGCCTGCCCATAGGAACTTATATTTTGCGAATTATCGCCCTGATGTGGTGCATAATGAGAGGCATATAAATTGTAGTCAAGAAATGCCCCAGCAATACCATGATTCCAAAGTTCAGGAGGCGTCCAGTTTGCATCTTTGTATTTTAACCATGCCTGAGGTGCAGATATGGATAATTGCATTTTCCCTTTATCGAGATAAGTTGTAATTTGTTTTTCTTTTTCGATAGGGTAACAACCATCGATCAGGTTTTGCTGAGTTTTTTCAATAAATTCATCAGTAAATCCTAATAATGTTAATTGCTCTGGTGTCACGCAAACTGCAGTTTGGTTATCAATTAATACCCATTGGAGGTCAAGGTGGATTGGCGTCCTCTTATTATTAATCAGAGTGCTTAGTGAATATTTGCCGACGGGTAATTGGCCATCAGTTTCAAATTGGGAAAGGTTAACGTTTTCACGATCTTCGGCTTCGATTAAATCTTTGTTGAATTCAACGGCATAAGCTGACGCACAACCAATGATGATAACGGATAATGAACAATAAATATTTTTAATCAATTCGCTTATTGTGGTTAATTTTAATTTTTTATACATCTGATCCACTTATCATTAATCCGTTAATGATGTGGCCGGGCGAACCCGGCCAAATGCGATTACTCGTAAGCAATCTTGTAGTCAGCCTGAGCGTAAACGTTGCCCGGGGTGGCATCTTTGCTTGGGGATTCCATACGAGCTTTGAAATTCAGTTCCTGATAGCTGTTGGTATTGTTGAACGTAATTACTACCGGAGTACCTAAAGTTACTTCGCCGCTCTGGCTGTCCAGAATACGTACGCCAACGCCAGTGGCGCCGCCGATTTCAGTTTCTTTGGTATTTTTCAGAAGATCAGACTGACCCGTCATGGTATTTGCTGTAGTGAAAGTAACCTTCGCTTTTGAATAAGTAGTTCCACCCTGACTCAGCATGCAGTCCTGCAGGTGAATAGTGAAAGGTTCAGCCAAAGATTTCTGATCGCTTTTCAGTACGGTATCTGCTACTTCACCCAGATTTACAGTTAAATCTTCGTCACCTGGTTTAATAGAACATGGAGCAGAGATAACTTCACCTTTAAATTTAACAATACCGTGACCTTCATCAGCAAACACGTTATTGGAAAGAATCATTGCTACGCCAGCAACAAGAAGTGACTTTTTAAAAGCGGACATAATATTCCTTTATATAAAGATAAGTAGAAAAGAGAATGATTAGTAACTGTTATTTAAGGACTACTAATCATTGAAATATGATATTTTATTTTGTGTTTTTTATATAATTAGTTTATCTAAATATCGATTAAGTAAAACTTAAAAAATACATTGCAATTATACTTTCAATTGTACTCATTCATTTTTGTGATGGTTTTCTGAATGGGATTACGCGATAAGGTAATAGAAAGCACTATAAATTAGAGGATTAATTCATAATTTACAGTGCATTAAAGACGAATGTTTACAGCGTTGGGGGGAGAGTCTCTGGATCTGGCTGCTTTTTGATCTCAGTACTGCGATTTTCCAGTTCGCTGATTCTTTGTTCAAGCAGCGCCAGTTTTTCACGAGTCCGTAACAGGACTTGCGTTTGGACGTCGAACTCTTCACGGCTTACAAGGTCGAGGCGCGTCAGCTGCGCTTGTAGGGTTTGGCGGATTTTTTTCTCCACATCTTCCCCGAACTCCCTGATTCCTTTAGGCATTGATTCGTGAACCTGGCGAGCGATTTGCTCAATTTTTTTCGGGTCAATCATTGTAGTTTCCCTGTACTGATAGGTGTTGAGTGCCATTGTAGTGCGATAAGGGTAAGTCATAAACCAGAATTATGTGAAGCTATGCGTTGCTGCCGCTAATCATTAGCGTTATAGTGAATCCGCTTATTCTCAGGGCGGGGCGAAATTCCCCACCGGCGGTAAATCAACTCAGTTGAAAGCCCGCGAGCGCTTTGGGTGCGAACTCAAAGGACAGCAGATCCGGTGTAATTCCGGGGCCGACGGTTAGAGTCCGGATGGGAGAGAGTAACGATTCTGTCGGGCATGGACCCGCTCACGTTATTTTGGCTATATGCCGCCACTCCTAAGACTGCCCTGATTCTGGTAACCATAATTTTAGTGAGGTTTTTTTACCATGAATCAGACGCTACTTTCCTCTTTTGGTACGCCTTTCGAACGTGTTGAAAATGCACTGGCTGCGCTGCGTGAAGGACGCGGTGTAATGGTGCTTGATGATGAAGACCGTGAAAACGAAGGTGATATGATCTTCCCGGCAGAAACCATGACTGTTGAGCAGATGGCGCTGACCATTCGCCACGGTAGCGGTATTGTTTGCCTGTGCATTACTGAAGATCGCCGTAAACAACTCGATCTGCCAATGATGGTAGAAAATAACACCAGCGCCTATGGCACCGGTTTTACCGTGACCATTGAAGCAGCTGAAGGTGTGACTACCGGTGTTTCTGCCGCTGACCGTATTACGACCGTTCGCGCAGCGATTGCCGATGGCGCAAAACCGTCAGATCTGAATCGTCCTGGCCACGTTTTCCCACTTCGCGCTCAGGCAGGTGGTGTACTGACGCGTGGCGGTCATACTGAAGCAACTATTGATCTGATGACGCTGGCAGGCTTTAAACCGGCTGGTGTACTGTGTGAGCTGACTAATGACGATGGCACGATGGCGCGTGCACCAGAGTGTATTGAGTTTGCCAATAAACACAATATGGCGCTCGTGACTATTGAAGACCTGGTGGCATACCGTCAGGCACATGAGCGTAAAGCCAGCTGAAAACCGCTGCTTAATTTACTGCCTTAATCAAGAAACCGAAGTTGTAGCAGGCTTCGGTTTTTATTTTTCCCTGCTATGCAAGATGTTAATTCCGCTTCTCTTTCTATGAGAAAATTTCATTAATATCAGGCATTCTTTTTCATTATGATCAAAATCATATAATTGTTCCGTTATTATGCGACCATATGAATATATCCGAAAAAGGATATGTGAAATTTATACGCTAAATGTTTAGTATTGTTAAATATTAAGGGTAAAAGGATGTTTATCGCCTGGTACTGGATTGTATTGATTGCTCTGGTTGTGGTGGGTTATTTCCTGCATTTGAAACGTTATTGTCGGGCGTTTCGCCAGGACAGAGACGCACTGCTTGAAGCGCGGAACAAATACTTAAACAGTACGAGAGAAGAGACAGCCGAAAAGGTAGAATAAGGCTTTCGTGAAGCTGGCAGAAGTTGTCCATGCGCTGGACAACTTCTGATGTTGTTTTTAACCAATTCCCGCCGTTTGTAGCAGCACTAAACTGAATCCCATCACTGACATTCCACATAGTACGCCATAGCTGGGGTTATTATTAGGGTCAATCTCTTTGGCGAGCGGCATTAATTCATCAACCGAGAGCGCCACCATAATTCCTGCAACCGCCGCCATGATTGCCGCCATGACCACCGGGGAAATCATGCTACCGAGGATTAACCACGCCAGCACACCACCAAGAATTTCTGCTAGTCCAGAAATCCCCGCCCACAGAATCGCGGTGCGTTTAGACCCCGTTGCCGCATAAACCGGGCCTGCCACTGCCAGACCTTCAGGGATATTGTGCAACGCGACGGCCAGTGCGATGCCAAATCCCAGCTCCAGGTTGCTGCTCGCCGTGACAAAGGTGGCAATCCCTTCCGGGAAGTTATGCAGACTGATGCCGAGAGTGAGCAGAATGGCTGTGCGCTTGATCGATTTTGGCAACGGCTGCACCGATTTTTGCATTAAATCCTGCGGATGAGCATGTGGCAACATGAGGTCCAGGCCAAAATAGCCAAGCAGACCGAAGATAAACATTCCATAACCCAACACAGGCGACATTCCTTCAGCTGCTAGTGCGGCAGGAAGCATTTCCATTAATGAGATGAGCAACATGATCCCCGCCGCAAAACCTAGCGAAAACGCCAGTAAGCGGTTCGAGGGTTTTTGCCCGAGAACGCCGAGAAACGCGCCAATAAACGTGGCTGCCCCCGCCAGTATGGTCAGAATGAGAGGTACTGACATCGACAACTCCTTATAAATCTTCACCTTCAGGCAGATCGTCAAAATAACTGATGATCATCATCATTGTTATCCGGGTTCTTACTCCGCCGAACAAGCGTATTGTGAGGATATCAAAATGACACCTTTAGTTAAGGATATCATCATGTCTTCAACACGTATGCCAGCATTGTTTTTAGGTCACGGTAGTCCGATGAACGTGCTGGAAGATAATTTGTATACCCGCAGCTGGCAGAAGTTGGGGATGACATTGCCACGCCCGCAAGCGATTGTGGTGGTTTCGGCTCACTGGTTTACCCGTGGAACAGGAGTGACCGCGATGGAGACGCCGCCCACGATTCATGACTTTGGTGGCTTCCCGCAGGCGCTGTACGATACGCATTATCCTGCTCCGGGTTCGCCTGCGCTGGCACAGCGTCTGGTTGAGCTGTTAGCGCCGATCCCGGTGACGCTGGATAAAGAAGCCTGGGGCTTTGACCACGGCTCGTGGGGCGTGCTGATTAAGATGTATCCTGACGCTGATATCCCGATGGTGCAGTTGAGTATCGACAGTAGCAAACCTGCCGCCTGGCATTTCGAAATGGGGCGCAAACTGGCAGCGCTGCGAGATGAAGGAATAATGTTGGTCGCCAGCGGTAACGTGGTGCATAACCTGCGCACAGTGAAGTGGCACGGTGATAGTTCACCGTATCCGTGGGCGACGTCGTTTAATGAGTATGTGAAAGCGAATCTGACGTGGCAAGGGCCAGTGGAACAACATCCTCTGGTGAATTACCTCGACCATGAAGGTGGCACGTTATCGAACCCAACGCCAGAGCATTATTTGCCGTTGTTGTATGTGTTAGGTGCGTGGGATGGGCAGGAGCCAATTACCATTCCGGTTGAGGGTATAGAAATGGGCAGCCTGAGTATGCTGTCGGTGCAGATAGGCTAACAATTACCGGATGGCGAGTGCCATCCGGTATCGTGGCTTATTCAACAAAAATATGTGGATAAAACCGAGACATATCCTGGGTGATCAATGCACGGTCTTCACGAATGCCAATTCCGGCGGGTTGATCGTTCACCAGCCAGCTACCAATCAGCATATAGCTGTCGCCGAATTTCGGTAACGGGTGGAATTGCTGAACAATCATCCCTTCTTCGCCATACGGACCTTCCGCTGCTTCAATGGTTTTGCCGTTCTCAATGATCGACACGTTTGCGCCTTCACGGGAGAAGATCGGTTTAACCACATATTTTTCCATTTGCGGATGATCATCTTCCGCAAAATAAGCGGGCAGCAGGTTCGGGTGATTCGGGAACATCTCCCACAGTAGCGGTAGAAGTGCCTTGTTGGAGATAATGCTCTTCCACGCCGGTTCCAGCCAGCGTACGCCTGCATCCTCCAGCTTGGTTGAGAACATCTCACGCAACATAAATTCCCACGGATACAGTTTGAACAGGTTGGAAATTACCTGATCCTGTAAATCCGTGAACTGACCTTTTTCACCTAACCCGATATCATCGATGTAGAGGAACTCAGTAGCAATTTCAGCTTCCGTTGCGCAGTCCTGCAAATACTGAATGGTTCCGCGATCTTCCACCGTGTCGCGACAGCAGGTGAGATGCAGCAACTGGAAGCCATACTGTTCACGCAGCTCAACGAAGCGATCGATCAGTTTTTCTTGCAGACTGTTAAACTGGTCGCTGCCCTCCGGCAAGTTACCGGCGTTAAGCTGATCTTCCAGCCAGATCCACTGAAAGAACGCCGCCTCGTATAGTGACGTTGGCGTATCGGCGTTATTTTCCAGAAGTTTAGGTTCACCAGTGCCATCCCACGCCAGATCAAGACGCGAATAAAGCGATGGCTGGTGCGTCAGCCATGACTGGCGCACAAAACTCCAGGTGTGTTTTGGAATGCGGAATTTGGTCATCAGCTCATCGCTGGCGATCACTTTTTCCACCACTTTCAGGCACATCTGGTGCAGTTCGGCGGTGACTTCTTCCAGCTTTTCAACCTGGGCGAGGGTCAACTTGTAGTAAGCATCTTCACACCAGTACGGCTCGCCGTACATGGTGTGAAAATTGAAACCGTATTCGTGGGCTTTCTCACGCCAGTCCGGGCGCTCGGTAATACTGACTCTTTCCATCGGTATCAGCCACCCATTGAACGAGAAGAGGTACCGGTTGCACTACGCTGCATAGTGCTTTGTTTGGCAACAGATTCACCAAAACCGCCACGGGTAACGGTAGTGGTGGTCGCCGGTTTTGGTGCCATTGCCGTCTTCGGTACGGTCATGGTGCGGCCTGGCTGGGCTGCGCCATAGTTTTTACCCGTCGCGTCGGTATATTTACCGTAAGCCGGACTGGCTGGGTTTTTCGAGGAGAACAGCGGCTGCTGTGCAAATCCCGCGCCGCCGCCCATCAGACGCCCCATCATGTAACCGGCCATCAGCGGCATCCAGAAACTCCCGCTGGATTGCTGGGCCTGCGCCTGGTTTTCTGGTGCCATGCCAGCCTGGGCTGGTGCCTGCTGGCACTGACCTTCACCAAATTCAGCAACACAGTCTTCACGGGTGGCGTATTTCGGCGCAGTACGTTCGGCTTCTTTCAGCGCATTGTTGTACGCGGTGGTACATTCGGCGCTTTTGCCTGGGTTTGCAGCTGAACAGTCGTCAGCATTTTGATAGAGAGACACTGTTTCATCACTCTTTTCACAGCCAGCCAGCATAAAAACAGTGGCAACCGCGAGAGCGACTGGTGTCAGATGGCGTGCGCTCCAGTTTTTGCGGAACGATGCGTGGCGTATGGATTTTGTCCGTTTCATTTTTGTCTTCCGGGACCAGTGGTAAATACCCATCAGAATAGAGGATGGCTGGTCGAAATTGAAGCGAGAAGGGGGAAGAATGCGGCAGATAACCCGTATCTTTACGTTGCCTTACGTTCAGACGGGGCCGAAGCCCCGTCGTCGTCATCAGTTACGGAAAGGGTTATGACCGTTACTGGTGGTAGTGCGTGCGGATGTTTGCTGAACGACTGGTGCCGGGCTATCAGGCGCATAACCATCAGCAATAGCATTCTGTTCCGGCGTTTGCGGTGCAACGTTTTCCGGATTAGTGGAAACCGGTTTGCTCAGCGCATTGTTCAGTGCCAGCAGATCCTGCTCGTTCAACGTACCCAGAGCTGACTTAATATTCAGCTGATTAATCAGGTAGTTATAACGCGCATTCGCCAGCTCTTGCTTGGCGTTGTACAACGTGGTGGTCGCATCCAACACATCAACAATGGTACGCGTACCGACCGAGTAGCCCGCTTCCATCGCGTCTAATGAGCTTTGAGCGGAAACTACGGCTTGTTTGTAGGCGTTAATGCTACTGATAGATGCATTAATGTTGTTGAAGGAGGAACGCACGGTCTGCACGACGCTACGATGGGCACTTTCCAGTTGCTCGCTGGCACCGACAAAGTTGTACTGTGCCTGTTTCACCTGCGAGTTAACCATTCCGCCCTGATAAATCGGCAGCGAGAAGCTCAGGCCAACTTTGTTCTGGCCCATATTGCTATCGTCATACTGGGTACCAGCGGCACCACGGGTTTTCGAACCGCTATAAGAGGTGTCAGAAATCCCGGTAGAAGCCGTTAAATCCAGAGTCGGTAAGTGACCATCCTGCGCCTGGCGAATTTGCTCGCGCGCCAGGTCCTGGCTCAAGCGTGCCTGTAACAGCGACAGGTTGCGTTTTTCGGCTTCTTTCAGCAGCGCGTTAACCGGCTGTGGTTTGTCGGTTTTAAAGTTTTCGACATTCAGCGCAGCCAGTTCCGGATAGTAGTTACCGGTGATCTGGCGCAGCTGCTCTACCGCGTTATCAAGGTTATTACGTGCGGTCACTTCGTTCGCCAGCACGGTATCGTACTGTGCGCGGGCGTTCTGCACGTCGGTGATCGCTACCAGGCCCACGTTAAAACGTTGGGTGGTTTGATCTAATTGACGGTAGATCGCTTCTTTTTGTGCCTGTGTATAGGAAAGAACGTCAATAGCATTCAACACGTTGAAATAAGCGGTCGCGGTGTTGAGGATCAAGGTTTGCTGATCGGTCTGATACGTGACGTCCTGAATCCCTGCTGCTTTTTCCTGCAGCGTTAACGCACGCCATTTCGACATATCAAAAATGGATTGAGTTAACTGCAAGGACGCACTGGTCGCGTTAGAGTTGATGCCGTTCGCGTCGCGGTAGCCGTTGCTATAGGTGTAATCTGCACCTAAACCTAGCTGTGGCAGTAATGGACTGCGCGCTTCATTAATTTTTTCAAAGGCAGCATCACGATCGGCGGCAGACTTACGCAATTCCGGGTTACTAAGGCGTGCTTGCTGATAAACTTGCATCAGGTTCTCGGCCTGGCTCAACGAACTGAACCCAGAAAGGCTCAGGCCGATAAGAATGGGGAGCAATTTCTTCATTTGCATTCCTTGTGGTGAAGCAGTATTTAGCGCGATCAAACTGTAAAATTATTGCGGATTCTAGCAGAAGCCGCTACCGCAAAAGGTTGGCGTTACGTGCCATAGGGCGTTAATGTGCCTCAATTTAACATATGACTGCTCAAACGGCAGTCAAACGTCGCTGAAATTCACATTTAATTCACTATTAGTGCCAGGACATTAACAATGCTTAAGCCAGACAACCTGCCCGTTACATTTGGCAAAAACGATGTAGAAATTATTGCACGAGAAACACTTTATCGCGGCTTTTTTTCATTAGATCTTTATAGATTTCGTCATCGTCTATTCAACGGGCAAATGAGTCATGAGGTGCGGCGGGAAATTTTTGAGCGCGGTCACGCCGCAGTCTTGCTACCCTTTGACCCAGTGCGTGATGAAGTTGTGCTGATTGAGCAGATTCGGATTGCCGCGTACGACACCAGCGAAACCCCTTGGCTACTGGAGATGGTTGCCGGGATGATTGAAGAGGGTGAAAGTGTGGAAGATGTTGCCCGTCGCGAAGCGATTGAAGAGGCGGGACTGATAGTCAAACGGACCAAACCGGTGTTAAGTTTCCTGGCAAGCCCGGGGGGCACCAGTGAGCGTTCGTCAATTATGGTGGGCGAAGTGGACGCCACGACCGCAAGCGGTATTCACGGTCTGGCTGATGAAAACGAAGATATTCGCGTTCATGTGGTAAGCCGGGAACAGGCATACCAGTGGGTAGAAGAGGGGAAAATCGACAACGCAGCGTCGGTCATCGCTTTGCAATGGCTGCAGCTGCATCATCAAGCGTTAAAAAATGAGTGGGCATAAATGAAGCGTTACACACCTGACTTTCCTGAAATGATGCGCCTGTGCGAGATGAACTTTTCACAATTGCGCCGTTTGTTACCGCGCAATGACGCACCCGGCGAAACTGTAAGCTATCAGGTGGCAAACGCACAATATCGGCTGACGATTGTGGAATCGACCCGATACACTACCCTGGTGACAATAGAACAGACTGCGCCCGCGATCAGTTACTGGAGCCTTCCGTCAATGACGGTGCGTCTGTATCATGACGCGATGGTGGCTGAAGTGTGTTCAAGCCAGCAGATTTTTCGCTTCAAAGCGCGGTATGATTATCCTAATAAAAAGTTGCATCAACGCGACGAAAAGCATCAAATTAATCAGTTTTTAGCGGACTGGTTGCGATACTGTTTAGCACATGGAGCGATGGCGATTCCGGTTTATTAGCGTCGTGAAACCTAAGGACACCATTTGGAAAGCCTGTTAACCCTTCCTCTGGCTGGTGAGGCCAGAGTCAGGATTTTACAAATTACCGACACTCACCTGTTTGCACAAAAGCACGAAGCCCTGTTAGGGGTAAACACCTGGGAGAGTTACCAGGCGGTGCTGGAGGCGATTCGGCCACACCAGCACGAATTCGACCTGATTGTCGCGACAGGTGATTTAGCGCAGGATCAATCCTCTGCGGCCTATCAGCATTTCGCTGAAGGCATCGCAAGTTTTCGTGCGCCCTGCGTCTGGCTGCCGGGCAACCACGATTTCCAGCCCGCGATGTACAGCGCGTTACAGGATGCGGGTATCTCCCCGGCGAAGCGCGTGTTTATTGGTGAGCAATGGCAAATCCTGTTGCTGGATAGCCAGGTGTTTGGCGTGCCGCACGGTGAGCTGAGCGAGTTTCAGCTTGAGTGGCTGGAACGTAAACTGGCCGATGCGCCAGAACGCCATACGTTGCTGCTGCTGCATCATCATCCGCTACCTGCGGGTTGTAGTTGGCTCGATCAACACAGTCTGCGTAACGCGGGCGAACTGGATACCGTGCTGGCGAAGTTTCCGCACGTCAAATACTTGCTGTGCGGTCATATTCATCAGGAGCTGGATCTCGACTGGAATGGTCGCCGCCTGCTGGCAACGCCGTCGACCTGTGTGCAGTTTAAGCCGCACTGTTCCAACTTTACGCTGGATACCATCGCGCCCGGCTGGCGTACTCTCGAGTTACATGCTGATGGCACGCTGACCACCGAGGTGCATCGCCTGGCGGACACACGTTTCCAACCTGATACCGCTTCAGAAGGCTACTGATGTCTACGCTTCTTTATTTACACGGTTTCAACAGCTCGCCGCGCTCTGCAAAAGCGAGCTTGTTAAAAAACTGGCTGGCGGAACATCACCCTGACGTTGAGATGATCATTCCGCAGTTGCCGCCGTATCCTTCCGACGCGGCAGAGCTGCTGGAATCCATTGTCCTAGAACATGGCGGTGATTCGCTGGGTATTGTCGGTTCGTCACTGGGGGGATATTACGCCACCTGGTTGTCACAATGTTTTATGCTGCCCGCAGTGGTGGTAAACCCGGCGGTGCGCCCGTTTGAACTGCTGACGGACTATCTCGGTCAGAACGAGAACCCCTACACCGGGCAGCAATATGTGCTAGAGTCACGCCATATTTACGATCTTAAAGTCATGCAGATTGACCCGCTGGAAGCGCCGGATTTGATCTGGCTGCTGCAACAGACGGGAGATGAAGTGCTGGATTACCGCCAGGCGGTGGCGTACTACGCTTCCTGCCGCCAGACTGTCATAGAAGGCGGCAACCACGCATTCACGGGCTTCGAAGATTATTTCAACCCGATCGTCGATTTTCTTGGTCTGCACCATCTCTGACGATCAACTCGAATTACTAACTTAAACCATGACGCAAACTTATAACGCTGATGCCATTGAGGTACTCACCGGGCTTGAGCCGGTTCGCCGCCGTCCGGGGATGTATACCGATACCACTCGCCCTAACCATTTGGGGCAAGAAGTCATTGATAACAGTGTGGATGAAGCACTGGCGGGTCACGCAAAACGCGTGGACGTTATTTTACATGCTGACCAGTCGTTAGAAGTTATTGACGATGGGCGCGGGATGCCGGTGGATATTCACCCGGAAGAGGGTGTACCGGCGGTTGAACTGATTCTTTGCCGTCTGCATGCAGGCGGTAAATTCTCTAACAAAAATTACCAGTTCTCTGGCGGCCTGCATGGCGTGGGGATTTCGGTGGTTAACGCCCTGTCGAAGCGCGTAGAAGTTAACGTGCGCCGCGATGGTCAGGTTTATAACATCGCCTTTGAAAATGGCGAAAAGGTGCAGGATTTACAGGTTGTCGGCACTTGCGGTAAACGCAATACTGGTACCAGTGTGCACTTCTGGCCGGATGAAACCTTCTTTGACAGCCCGCGATTTTCTGTTTCACGCCTGACGCATGTGCTGAAAGCCAAAGCGGTATTGTGCCCTGGCGTTGAGATCACTTTTAAAGATGAGATCAACAATACCGAACAACGCTGGTGCTATCAGGACGGTCTGAATGATTACCTGGCGGAAGCGGTAAATGGTCTGCCGACGCTGCCGGAAAAACCGTTTATCGGTAATTTCGCTGGTGATACTGAAGCTGTGGACTGGGCGCTACAGTGGCTGCCGGAAGGCGGTGAACTGCTGACCGAAAGCTACGTCAACCTTATCCCAACGATGCAGGGCGGTACCCATGTTAATGGTCTGCGTCAGGGCCTGTTGGACGCGATGCGTGAGTTCTGTGAATACCGCAATATTCTGCCGCGCGGTGTAAAGCTGTCGGCGGAAGATATCTGGGATCGCTGCGCCTATGTGCTGTCAGTAAAAATGCAGGATCCGCAGTTTGCCGGGCAGACGAAAGAGCGTCTCTCTTCGCGTCAATGCGCGGCATTCGTTTCTGGCGTGGTGAAAGATGCCTTTATCCTGTGGCTGAACCAGAACGTTCAGGCGGCTGAACTGCTGGCGGAGATGGCGATTTCCAGCGCCCAGCGCCGTATGCGTGCGGCCAAAAAAGTGGTGCGTAAAAAGCTGACCAGCGGCCCGGCGTTGCCTGGCAAACTGGCTGATTGTACCGCGCAGGACCTTAACCGTACCGAGCTGTTCTTTGTGGAAGGTGACTCCGCAGGCGGATCTGCCAAGCAGGCGCGCGATCGCGAATATCAGGCGATCATGCCACTGAAAGGTAAGATCCTTAACACCTGGGAAGTCTCTTCCGACGAAGTGCTGGCTTCGCAGGAAGTGCACGATATTTCGGTAGCGATCGGTATCGATCCTGACAGCGACGATCTGAGCCAGCTTCGTTATGGCAAAATCTGTATCCTCGCGGATGCGGACTCTGATGGTCTGCACATTGCCACGCTGCTCTGCGCTTTGTTCGTAAAACATTTCCGCGCGTTGGTGAAACACGGTCACGTTTACGTCGCACTGCCACCGCTCTACCGTATTGATCTCGGGAAAGAGGTTTATTACGCGCTGACGGAAGAAGAGAAAGAGGGCGTACTTGAGCAATTAAAACGCAAGAAAGGCAAGCCGAACGTCCAGCGTTTTAAAGGTCTGGGGGAAATGAACCCGATGCAATTGCGCGAAACCACGCTTGATCCGAACACTCGCCGTCTGGTGCAGTTGACTATCGATGATGAAGACGATCAGCGTACTGACGCGATGATGGATATGCTGCTGGCGAAGAAACGCTCGGAAGATCGCCGCAACTGGTTGCAAGAGAAAGGCGACATGGCGGAGATTGAGGTTTAAAGGAAAGAACATTGCCCGGTCAGGATGGCCGGGCAAACAAGGCAGGATTAAATCCCTGGCTGCAGAATACGGATATTCATCTCCAGCACGTCACCTTTTACGGCTTCGCTATACGCCTTCATGTGCGGGGTTTGCAGATGCGCTTCAAGATGCGCGATGCTTTCCCACTGCTCAATCATCACGATAGAATCCGGTGCCATAGACTGGAAACTCACGCCAGCTGCGCAATCCACCATTGGCGCATAGCCGTGGCAACCTTCTTCTTTCAGTACGGTTGGAACGATTTTAGCAAACTGATCCAATACCGCCTGACGGTGATGTTGACCAGGACGAGTACGGATTTCTGCGATTACGGTAAGCATGGTTAACTCCTTCTAAAGCCTGAGCTCTAGTTAACCAAAAATTTCCACAAGATGCTTGCGATATTCTTCAGTATAGCGGGGAACATCAGGCATTTTTATCACGTCATTAGCGATAAATGTCGGCAGCGGTTCCATACCGAGGAATTGGTTTGCTTTATGGAACGGCAGATACACACCGTCAACGCCAACGCCGTGGAAGAACTGATCTTTTTCGGTGAAGGCTTCCATTGGTGCGTTCCAGGTCAGAGAAAGCATATATTTTTTGCCCTGTACCAGGCCGCCGGAACCGTATTTTTTCGACGGATCTTTGCGGGTACGACCATCGCTGGCATACAGCGTCCCGTGACCTTCGGTGAATACATCATCAATGTATTTTTTCACTGTCCACGGCGCGCCCATCCACCAGCCTGGCATCTGCCAGATCACCACATCAGCCCAGAGAAAGTTTTGTACTTCCGCTTTGACATCGTAGTCGCTGTCGGCGCGAACGATGCGGACATCATGCCCAAGGTCGCGCAGTGTGCCATCCGCGACTTCGGTCAGGGTGTCGTTCAGTTGACCATTGGAGTGGGCGAATTTTTTCGCGCCGTTGATAATCAGGATGTTGCTCATTTTTTAACCTCAAGGTGAGACGTTTGCCGACTATAGTACGTCACAGAGCGGTACGGTGAAATTAGCAAAATGTGCAAAGTCTTTTGCGAATTTAGCAAAAGTCTGATCTTACTCTGACTCACCGATGCAGGATAAATATTTTCTGAAAATGACAATACTGATAGCCATTCCTCATAATTCTTACTCGCACCGGAATAATTTACACGTTTGGTTCGGTTTTTTTGGGGATTGAAAATATGGCTTTGAATAAGTAAAAGATGAAAGTATCAACGTGTCATGTTGATAATTATAAATGGATTTTTATGAGCGTACTGATATATGTTAAAGCAGAAAATTAAAACAATATTTGAAGCATTGCTATATATAATGCTTACTTATTGGTTAATAGATTCTTTTTTTGCTTTCAATAAGTATGACTGGATGCTTGAGTCGGGAGGAAATATTTGCAGTATACCTTCCGTTTCAGGCGGAGATCGTATATTGCAAGCAATGATTGCAGCATTTTTTCTTCTTACGCCACTTATTATTCTTATCTTAAGAAAACTCTTTATGCGGGAAATGTTCGAGTTTTGGGTATATGTATTCTCGCTCGGTATTTGTCTGGTTTGTGGTTGGTGGCTTTTTTGGGGACGGTTTATATTTTGCTATTAGTAAAATCTATGAGAGTCGTTTTAACGGCTCTCATAGACAGAGAAGTTACCAGCTTACCTTCGCCTCAAATCCACCTTGTTCCGCATTCCCAAATTCAACATTCATGCCATGCAATTTGGCGATTCGCTGGACAATCGATAGCCCAAGCCCGCTGCCGGTAGCGGTTTGTCCGGGTGGGCGATAGAAGCGTTCGCCAATTCGCGCCAGTGCCTCTGGTGTCACACCGGGGCCGTTATCCCTCACGATGAAATTATCAGCATTCAGCGTGACGTCTACCACGCTGCCCTGTGGACTGTAGCGCACGGCGTTATCCAGCAAATTTCGCACCAACAAACTTAGCAATAGCGGTTGCCCGGTGCGTTTGATGCTGTGGGCATTGAGTGTCAGTCGCACGTCAATTTTCGCCTGCTGCGCCGTGTGGTAAATATCCATCACCGACGATTGCAGGAGATCTTCAAGCGGGATCTCCGCGACGTCCTGAAGGTTATCCAGTGAGTCCAGCCGCGATAGCGTGAGCAGTTGATCAACCAGACGAGTAGCGCGATCGATCCCGGAATGTAATTGGAGCAGTGCTTTTTTCCGCGCCTGCGGATCATCGTCAGAGAGCTGCGCAACTTCGGTTTGCACTTTCAGCGCCGTTAACGGGCTACGAAGTTCGTGAGCTGCGTCGGAGGTAAAGCGTCGTTCACGAACCATCATCGCATGTGTGCGGGCGAACAGTTGATTTAGCGACTCAACCAGTGGCCGCACTTCGCTGGGTACGCCAGTCGCGTTTAGTGGTTTTTCCGAGTCAGGGTCACGCATACGTAGTGCCAGCGCCAGTTTGTTCAGCGGCGCGAGTTCACGACCCAGTAGTACCATCATGATGATTAACATAATCGGCAGTGCGACCAGCCACGGGATCAATTGCCCGGCAACAATCGCCAGCGCCATGTCTTCACGGTATTCCCATTCCTGGCCAACAACGATGCGATATTTGCCATCAGGTGAGGTCATCCAGACAAAACGCCAAGGATCGTCTTCACCGACCAGTTGCCCGTCAGCAAAACCTTCCCGTTGATAGCTATAGGGAATATCTTCTCCGTTATCGCCATCATTAAGGACCATTCTGCCGTCGTGGGTAAAGATGGCAAAGGTCAGCGCATCGTCATCAACATGACCGTGTTTTAATCTATTTGGCGTCTGTGCCATGCGATCCGCCGCGTTGATTTCGTTGAGATCGAGCGTACTTAACCGCTTGGCAAACAGCATCAGTTGGGTGTCGAACAATTCATCGACGTTATCCGTTGTTTGTTTCCAGGCGACAAAGCTGGAAAGCAGCCAGGTCACCGAGGCCAGAATTAAAAAGATTAGCGTCAGCCTGACGCGCAGACTAAGACGTTGGGTAAATTTCATTTCTCACCTAATGTGTAACCAATACCATGCACGGTACGAATAAAATCACTACCGAGTTTGCGTCGCAGATGATGCACATGCACTTCAACGGCATTACTGGTGACCTCTTCGTCCCAGGTATACAGTTTCTCTTCAATCAGTTTGCGCGGCAGTACCCGACCAGCGTTACGCATCAGTAATTCCAGCAGGGCAAATTCTTTTGGTTTCAGTGTTAAGGGTTCGCCAGCCAGCGTGGCGATACGTTTGCCGGGGTCGAGCATGACGTTACCGTGGCGCAGCTCGTTGCTGGCCTGGCCGTTGGTTCGGCGCATCAGAGCTTCCAGCCTGGCGGCGACTTCTATCAACGCAAAAGGTTTACACAGATAATCGTCAGCTCCCAGACGCAGCCCTTCTACACGTTCCGCCAGCGCATCGCGCGCGGTCAGGATCAGTACCGGCTCACGCTGACCTTTTTCTCGCCATTCGCGCAAAATATCGCGACCATCCATGCCTGGTAAGGTTAAATCCAGGATCACCGCATCATAAGGTGCGCTATAAAGCGCCTCTTTTCCCTGACGACCTTGTGTAAACCAGTCGACGCTAAAACCCATTTTACTAAGGCCCGTTTTGATGCCGTCGCCAATCAGCATGTCATCTTCTATCAGTAAAATTCGCATTTTTTCATCCCTGCGATAACCGTATTTGCTGCCAGTAAACCGTGTTGTAACGCGCTCTGTACAGCACTAAATTTTATTTTTTTCCCTTAAGAAGTTGTTAAGGACTATCTTGTTAAATGCTCGGAAACAGACATTAAAGGGAGTAATAAACATGAAAAAATTCGCAGCAGTAATCGCAGTAATGGCCCTGTGCAGCGCACCGGTGATGGCAGCAGAGCAGGGCGGTTTTTCTGGCCCATCGGCAACGCAAAGTCAGGCCGGAGGATTCCAGGGGCCGAACGGCAGCGTAACGACTGTAGAAAGCGCAAAATCCCTGCGTGACGACACCTGGGTAACCCTGCGCGGCAATATCGTTGAACGCATCTCTGACGATCTCTACGTGTTCAAAGATGCCAGCGGTACTATCAATGTTGATATCGACCACAAACGCTGGAACGGCGTGACGGTGACGCCGAAAGATACGGTTGAGATTCAGGGTGAAGTCGATAAAGACTGGAATTCTGTTGAAATTGACGTCAAACAGATCCGCAAAGTAAATCCGTAATTGTTACCGCTCCCGGGACGCGTTCCCGGGAATAATTTCGCAGGGAGGCAAAATGACAAACCTGACACTGGATGTAAACATTATCGATTTCCCATCAATACCTGTGGCGATGTTGCCGCACCGCTGTAGCCCTGAATTGCTCAACTACAGCGTGGCGAAATTTATCATGTGGCGTAAAGAGACGGGGCTTTCTCCTGTTAACCAAAGCCAGACTTTTGGCGTCGCCTGGGACGACCCTGCCACCACCGCACCGGAAGCGTTTCGCTTTGATATCTGCGGCAGCGTTAGCGAACCGATTCCCGATAATCGTTATGGTGTGAGCAATGGTGAACTTACCGGTGGACGTTATGCCGTGGCCCGCCACGTTGGCGAGCTGGACGATATTTCACACACGGTATGGGGCATCATTCGCCACTGGCTGCCTGCAAGCGGCGAGAAAATGCGTAAAGCACCGATTCTGTTTCACTACACCAATCTTGCCGAAGGGGTGACAGAGCAGCGACTGGAAACGGATGTTTATGTGCCGTTGGCGTGATGCCTGACTCCAGCTTCCCTTATAAATTCCTGCTTCAAACTGGCGCTACTAATGCGCCACTTTCTTATATGGTCAATCACTTTCCTTAAAGAATACGTTTTGTGTGGTCACTATCTCCGTACATCTAACTAACCTTTTAGGTGCTTTTTCATTGCTGTAATTAACCTTTTAGGTTATAACTAAAGTAACAGGGAGGCGGGGGTTATGGAAAAACGCACACCACATACACGTTTGAGTCAGGTTAAAAAACTTGTCAATGCCGGGCAAGTTCGTACAACACGTAGTGCCCTGTTAAATGCAGATGAGTTAGGTTTGGATTTTGATGGTATGTGTAATGTTATCATTGGATTATCAGAGAGCGACTTTTATAAAAGCATGACCACCTACTCTGATCATACTATCTGGCAGGATGTTTACAGACCCAGGCTTGTTACAGGCCAGGTTTATCTTAAAATTACGGTAATTCATGACGTACTGATCGTCTCGTTTAAGGAGAAGTAATATGAAATGTCCGGTTTGCCACCAGGGAGAAATGGTTTCTGGCATTAAAGATATTCCATACACCTTCCGTGGACGAAAAACAGTATTGAAAGGTATCCACGGTTTATATTGTGTCCATTGCGAAGAGAGCATCATGAATAAAGAAGAGTCAGATGCTTTCATGGCGCAAGTAAAGGCATTTCGGGCTTCGGTGAATGCCGAAACAGTGGCACCTGAATTTATAGTGAAGGTTCGAAAAAAGCTCTCTCTTACCCAAAAAGAGGCAAGCGAAATTTTTGGGGGAGGTGTAAATGCGTTTTCGCGTTACGAAAAAGGCAATGCCCAACCTCATCCTTCCACAATCAAACTTTTACGTGTTCTGGATAAGCATCCAGAACTATTGAATGAAATCCGTTAATTAATGGAAAAGCGGGGGCAACTCGCTTTTTTCTTTACCGGAGTGTGAGCCAAATCACTCGCGATAAGTTTGAGCGAACAATGCCACAGGCGTATTGTTGTTGGGCTTATAATTTCTCCGGTAAGGAATACCATGTATACGCGAAATTTATTATGGCTGGTCAGCCTGGTAAGTGCGGCTCCTCTCTACGCTGCTGACGTTCCCGCCAACACACCGCTCGCCCCGCAACAAGTCTTTCGTTACAACAATCATAGCGACCCAGGTACGCTCGACCCGCAAAAGGTGGAGGAGAATACTGCCGCGCAGATTGTGCTGGATCTGTTTGAAGGTCTGGTATGGATGGACGGTGAAGGCCAGGTGCAGCCCGCTCAGGCTGAACGCTGGGAGATACTGGACGGCGGCAAGCGCTATATTTTCCATCTGCGTAGCGGTTTGCAGTGGTCCGACGGTCAGCCTCTGACGGCAGAGGATTTTGTCCTCGGCTGGCAGCGCGCGGTTGACCCGAAAACGGCAAGCCCTTTTGCTGGCTATCTGGCACAGGCGCACATTAACAATGCCGCAGCTATTGTTGCGGGTAAAGCAGATGTTACATCGCTGGGTGTCAAAGCGACGGATGATCGTACTCTTGAAGTTACGCTTGAGCAGCCGGTTCCTTGGTTCACGACGATGCTCGCCTGGCCGACGCTGTTCCCGGTTCCTCATCATGTCATCGCTAAACATGGCGATAGCTGGAGTAAGCCAGAGAACATGGTTTACAACGGTGCCTTTGTGCTTGATCAGTGGGTAGTTAACGAAAAGATTACTGCACGCAAAAATCCAAAGTACCGCGATGCGCAACATACAGTATTGCAACAGGTTGAGTATCTGGCGCTAGATAATTCGGTCACCGGCTATAACCGCTATCGCGCGGGAGAGGTCGATCTCACCTGGGTTCCGGCGCAGCAAATTCCCGCCATTGAAAAATCACTGCCTGGCGAGCTACGAATTATTCCGCGTCTGAACAGCGAATATTACAACTTCAACCTTGAGAAACCGCCATTTAACGATGTGCGAGTGCGTCGGGCGCTATATCTTACGGTTGATCGACAGCTTATTGCGCAAAAGGTACTGGGGTTGAGAACGCCCGCAACCACGCTGACGCCGCCAGAGGTAAAAGGCTTTAGCGCGACGACGTTCGATGAACTGCAAAAGCCAATGAGTGAGCGCGTCGCGATGGCAAAAGCCTTGCTGAAACAGGCGGGATACGACGCCTCTCATCCGCTACGCTTTGAGCTGTTCTACAACAAGTACGATCTGCATGAAAAGACCGCGATAGCGTTGTCTTCCGAATGGAAAAAATGGCTGGGTGCACAGGTGACGCTGCGCACAATGGAGTGGAAAACCTATCTTGATGCCCGACGAGCCGGTGATTTCATGCTGTCTCGGCAGTCGTGGGATGCGACGTACAATGATGCTTCCAGCTTCCTGAACACGCTCAAAAGCGATAGTGAAGAAAACGTCGGTCACTGGAAAAATGCGCAGTATGACGCCTTACTAAACCAGGCCACGCAGATCACTGATGCGACAAAGCGTAATGCGTTGTATCAGCAGGCAGAAGTGATCATCAACCAACAGGCACCGCTGATTCCTATCTACTATCAGCCGTTAATCAAACTGCTTAAACCCTACGTTGGCGGTTTTCCGCTGCATAATCCCCAGGATTATGTCTACAGCAAAGAGTTGTATATCAAGGCACATTGATGCCTTTATCGCCGTCGGAGCACGTCCGGCGGCGCTATTCACGCTGATCTCCTGTGACTCGACGCGGCAGATAATGTAGTATCTCCGGCAATATTGCCCCTTTGAAGGCTGGCGAATAAGTTGAGGAATCAGAATTAATGAGCGATATGGCAGAGCGCCTTGCGCTACATGAATTTACGGAAAACGCCTACTTAAACTACTCCATGTACGTGATCATGGACCGTGCGTTGCCGTTTATTGGTGATGGTCTGAAACCTGTTCAGCGCCGCATTGTGTATGCGATGTCTGAACTGGGCCTGAATGCCAGCGCCAAATTTAAAAAATCGGCCCGTACCGTCGGTGACGTACTGGGTAAATACCATCCGCACGGCGATATCGCCTGTTATGAAGCGATGGTCCTGATGGCGCAACCGTTCTCTTACCGTTATCCGCTGGTTGATGGTCAGGGGAACTGGGGCGCGCCGGACGATCCGAAATCGTTCGCGGCAATGCGTTACACCGAATCCCGGTTGTCGAAATATTCCGAGCTGCTATTGAGCGAGCTGGGGCAGGGGACGGCTGACTGGGTGCCAAACTTCGACGGCACTTTGCAGGAGCCGAAAATGCTACCTGCCCGTCTGCCAAACATTTTGCTTAACGGCACCACCGGTATTGCCGTCGGCATGGCGACCGATATTCCACCGCATAACCTGCGTGAAGTGGCTCAGGCGGCAATCGCATTAATCGACCAGCCGAAAACCACGCTCGATCAGCTGCTGGATATCGTGCAGGGGCCGGATTATCCGACTGAAGCGGAAATTATCACTTCGCGCGCCGAGATCCGTAAAATCTACGAGAACGGACGTGGTTCAGTGCGTATGCGCGCGGTGTGGAAGAAAGAAGATGGCGCGGTGGTTATCAGCGCATTGCCGCATCAGGTTTCAGGTGCGCGCGTACTGGAGCAAATTGCTGCGCAAATGCGCAACAAAAAGCTGCCGATGGTTGACGATCTGCGCGATGAATCTGACCACGAGAACCCGACCCGCCTGGTGATTGTGCCGCGTTCCAACCGCGTGGATATGGATCAGGTGATGAACCACCTCTTCGCTACCACCGATCTGGAAAAGAGCTATCGTATTAACCTTAATATGATCGGTCTGGATGGTCGTCCGGCGGTGAAAAACCTGCTGGAAATCCTCTCCGAATGGCTGGTGTTCCGCCGCGATACCGTGCGCCGCCGACTGAACTATCGTCTGGAGAAAGTCCTCAAGCGCCTGCATATCCTCGAAGGTTTGCTGGTGGCGTTTCTCAATATCGACGAAGTGATTGAGATCATTCGTAATGAAGATGAACCGAAACCGGCGCTGATGTCGCGGTTTGGCCTTACGGAAACCCAGGCGGAAGCGATCCTCGAACTGAAACTGCGTCATCTTGCCAAACTGGAAGAGATGAAGATTCGCGGTGAGCAGAGTGAACTGGAAAAAGAGCGCGACCAGTTGCAGGGCATTTTGGCTTCCGAGCGTAAAATGAATAACCTGCTGAAGAAAGAACTGCAGGCAGACGCGCAAGCCTACGGTGACGATCGTCGTTCGCCGTTGCAGGAACGCGAAGAAGCGAAAGCGATGAGCGAGCACGACATGCTGCCGTCTGAACCTGTCACCATTGTGCTGTCGCAGATGGGCTGGGTACGCAGCGCTAAAGGCCATGATATCGACGCGCCGGGCCTGAATTATAAAGCGGGTGATAGCTTCAAAGCGGCGGTGAAAGGTAAGAGCAACCAACCGGTAGTGTTTGTTGATTCCACCGGTCGTAGCTATGCCATTGACCCGATTACGCTGCCGTCGGCGCGTGGTCAGGGCGAGCCGCTCACCGGCAAATTAACGTTGCCGCCTGGGGCGACCGTTGACCATATGCTGATGGAAAGCGACGATCAGAAACTGCTGATGGCTTCCGATGCGGGTTACGGTTTCGTCTGCACCTTTAACGATCTGGTGGCGCGTAACCGTGCAGGTAAGGCTTTGATCACCTTACCGGAAAATGCCCATGTTATGCCGCCGGTGGTGATTGAAGATGCTTCCGATATGCTGCTGGCAATCACTCAGGCAGGCCGTATGTTGATGTTCCCGGTAAGCGATCTGCCGCAGCTGTCGAAGGGCAAAGGCAACAAGATTATCAACATTCCATCGGCAGAAGCCGCGCGTGGCGAGGATGGCCTGGCGCAACTGTACGTTCTGCCGCCGCAAAGCACGCTGACCATTCATGTTGGGAAACGCAAAATTAAACTGCGTCCGGAAGAGCTACAGAAAGTCACTGGCGAACGTGGACGCCGCGGTACGTTGATGCGCGGTTTGCAGCGTATCGATCGTGTTGAGATCGACTCTCCTCGCCGTGCCAGCAGCGGTGATAGCGAAGAGTAATATGCCGGGGAGGGCGCTGTTTCCTCCCGCTTGCAAGGAACGCCGGATGAAACGTTAAGTCGTCATCCGGCAGCGTATTCAATCCCCGGAAACGATAAAAATTCCCTTGAAACCGTTGTTTATTCATGCGTTGCGATTAACAATACGCTTTTCCAGAGAGCGGCTTTTAACAATGCCCTAACCTGATTTTCAGGTGACGTACAATGCCAGTCTCTCAGACCTTCAGAGGGTGTTATGCTATATATCTTTCGTCTTATTATTACCGTGATTTACAGCATCTTAGTCTGTGTATTCGGCTCCATTTACTGCCTTTTCAGCCCGCGTAACCCGAAACATGTGGCCACCTTTGGGCATATGTTTGGTCGTCTTGCGCCGCTTTTCGGCCTGAAAGTGGAGTGCCGCAAACCTGCAGACGCTGAAAGCTACGGCAATGCTATCTATATCGCTAACCACCAGAACAATTATGACATGGTGACGGCATCGAACATTGTGCAGCCGCCGACAGTGACGGTAGGTAAAAAGAGCTTGCTGTGGATCCCCTTCTTCGGGCAGTTGTACTGGTTAACCGGCAACTTATTGATCGACAGAAACAATCGCACTAAAGCTCACGGCACTATTGCGGAAGTAGTGAATCACTTCAAAAAACGCCGTATTTCCATCTGGATGTTCCCGGAAGGAACCCGCAGCCGTGGTCGCGGCCTGCTGCCGTTCAAGACCGGGGCATTTCACGCGGCAATTGCGGCGGGCGTCCCGATTATACCCGTGTGCGTCTCTACAACTTCGAATAAGATTAATCTTAATCGGCTACACAACGGTCTGGTGATTGTCGAAATGCTGCCGCCAATTGACGTCAGTCAGTATGGCAAAGATCAGGTTCGCGAGTTGGCTGCCCATTGTCGTTCGATAATGGAACAAAAAATCGCCGAGCTCGATAAAGAAGTCGCAGAACGCGAAGCAGCCGGAAAAGTTTAAGTCGGCAATCTGTATTTTTGCGGGGAACACTTTCCTGCACGGTATTACTTTAGCCAGTTTTACATGGAGCAAATATGTCACTCAGTCGGCGTCAGTTCATTCAGGCATCGGGGATTGCACTTTGTGCAGGCGCTGTTCCCCTGAAGGCCAGCGCAGCCGGGCAACAGCAACCGCTACCCGTTCCGCCGCTGCTTGAATCTCGCCGTGGGCAACCGCTGTTTATGACTGTACAACGTGCGCACTGGTCATTTACGCCAGGGACACGCGCGTCGGTTTGGGGAATCAATGGTCGTTACCTGGGGCCGACTATCCGCGTCTGGAAGGGCGACGATGTTAAGCTTATTTACAGCAACCGCCTGACAGAAAATGTCTCAATGACGGTGGCCGGGCTACAGGTACCTGGCCCGCTGATGGGCGGTCCGGCACGGATGATGTCGCCAAACGCTGACTGGGCACCCGTACTGCCCATTCGCCAGAACGCAGCTACTCTGTGGTATCACGCCAATACTCCCAACCGCACGGCTCAGCAGGTCTATAACGGCCTTGCCGGAATGTGGCTGGTGGAAGATGAAGTCAGTAAATCGCTGCCTATCCCCAACCATTATGGTGTGGATGATTTTCCGGTCATTATTCAGGATAAACGGCTGGATAACTTTGGTACGCCAGAATACAACGAACCGGGAAGCGGCGGCTTTGTTGGTGATACGCTGCTGGTTAACGGTGTACAAAGCCCGTACGTTGAAGTCTCGCGTGGCTGGGTGCGCTTGCGTCTGTTGAACGCGTCGAACTCTCGTCGCTATCAACTACAGATGAGCGATGGTCGCCCGTTACATGTGATTTCTGGCGATCAGGGATTCCTGCCCGCTCCTGTATCGGTGAAGCAACTTTCGCTGGCACCGGGCGAGCGTCGTGAGATTCTGGTGGATATGAGCAACGGTGATGAAGTGTCGATTACCTGTGGCGAAGCGGCGAGCATTGTTGATCGTATTCGTGGCTTCTTTGAGCCATCCAGCATTCTGGTTTCTACTCTGGTGCTAACGCTGCGCCCAACCGGCCTTCTGCCGCTGGTCACTGACAGTCTTCCGATGCGCTTGCTGCCAACTGAAATCATGGCCGGTTCGCCGATTCGAAGTCGTGATATCAGTCTGGGTGATGACCCGGGGATTAATGGGCAGTTGTGGGACGTCAACCGTATTGATGTTACTGCGCAGCAAGGAACGTGGGAACGCTGGACGGTGCGCGCGGACGAGCCGCAAGCGTTCCATATTGAAGGCGTGATGTTCCAGATCCGTAACGTGAATGGCGCGATGCCGTTCCCGGAAGACAGAGGCTGGAAAGATACCGTTTGGGTTGACGGACAAGTGGAGCTGCTTGTTTATTTCGGTCAGCCTTCCTGGGCGCACTTCCCGTTCTACTTCAACAGTCAGACGCTGGAAATGGCGGACCGTGGCTCGATTGGGCAACTGTTGGTCAATCCGGTACCGTAATGGACCAATTCAATGCCCCACAGAGTGGTGGGGCATTGAAAATTACTCAGTATGCAGTCTTCATTGTGTATCAGGTCGAAAATAATCCTGGCAACATCAGACTAAGCTGCGGGAAATAACAAATAATTGCCATTACTACAAACAATGCCAGAAACATCGGCAGTAATGGTTTTATTGCCCTGTCGATACTGACCTTACCAATGCTGCACCCCACAAACAGAATGGTGCCGACAGGTGGTGTGCAAAGGCCAATGGTTAAGTTGAAAACCATAATGATGCCGAAGTGAATCGGATCAATCCCCAGATGCTGGGCGATCGGCAGGAAAATAGGTGTAAATATCAGGATCGCCGGCGTGATATCCATAAAGGTACCGACGATCAACAGAATGATATTGATAATAAACAGAATGACCCATTTGTTATCCGAAACGCGGGTAATCAGTTCGTTGATCAACTCAGGAACATCAGCATTCGTCATGGCCCATGACATCCCCATCGAGCAGCCTACCAGTAACAGAACAATTGAACTGGTTACTACCGAATCTAACAGAATATCATTGAGCTTCTTAAGAGTGATTTCCCGGTAAATCATCGCCAGGGCTAAACTATAAATTACCGCAATTGCCGATGCTTCTGTAGGCGTAAATACCCCGGCGATAATACCGCCAATAATGATAAAAATAAGCATCAGGCTAGGAATTGATTCGCGGAATACCTGTAAAAACTGACGGTAATTAATGCGCTCGGCCACCGGATAATGGTGACGTCGGGCATAAAGTGCAGCTACAAACATTAAGGCAACAGCGGTGAGGATGCCCGGCAGATATCCAGCTAAGAACAACGCAGCGACAGAAGTCCCGCCACTGGCGAGGGAATAAACAATCAACACATTGCTCGGTGGGAGCATCAGGCCAATGGGGGCAGAGGCAATATTAACCGCTGCTGAAAACGCCGGATCATATCCCTCTTTTTCTTGCAGTGGTGACATAATCCCACCTACCGCTGCGGCTGACGCAACGGCTGAACCTGAAATCGCACCAAACAGTGTATTCGCGAGGATATTACAATGAGCCAGTGAGCCAGGAAGACGCCCAACTAATGCTTGCGCCAGGTTAACCAGTCGTCTGGCTATACCACCGGTATTCATAATGTTTCCGGCTAACACGAAGAAGGGAATGGCTAATAGCGTAAAGCCATCCAGCCCTACAGTCATTTTTTGTGAAATAACAGAAATGGCAGCGTCGGGTGGCAAGGCAGTAATAATAGATAACAGCGAAGAAAGACCAATCGCAAAAGTAATTGGCACACCTATTGCCAGCATGACGGCAAAACTGCCAAATAAAATTAAGACGGGGTAGATATATTCAAATTCCATATTTCCCTCGTTAATGAGAATTCCGTTTACGATAGTTGTCAATAATATTCATTACTGAATACCAGACCAGAATAAGCCCACTGACAGGCATAACCCAATATACTTTATCCATTGGCCATTTTAATACTGGAGAGATTTGTCCAACATGTTGTGCTTTTTCA
This sequence comes from Escherichia sp. R1, assembly GCF_003000935.1. Lineage (NCBI taxonomy): Bacteria > Pseudomonadati > Pseudomonadota > Gammaproteobacteria > Enterobacterales > Enterobacteriaceae > Escherichia > Escherichia sp. R1. Next base: position 89,973 of record NZ_PSRU01000008.1, on the reverse strand, counting down.
ACAACAATATTCCCGCCATAGATCATGAAAATAACCGCAAAGACCGTAATGATAATTTGGATAAAACTGTCAAGCGTCAGAACAGATGCAGCAGGAAGTTTTTGAGCCAACAAATCAATGGCCAGATGTTTTTTTAACCCCGCAGTATATACACCGCCAAGTAAAATCATCCACATAAATAAAATTTGGGTGAACTCATCAAGCACAGTGCTGGGAGCGTTAAAAATAAAACGTGCAATAACTTGCCAGGTTACGCAGAACACCATAATGGCGAGAATAATGCAGCAACATCCGGCAAGGATCTTATTAAGAATATGAGTGAGTGTTCGCATAAGTCTTCCATGAAAAGGCAGGAATTACCTGCCCATTAGGGTTACATACTTTCTACTAGCTCAAGGTTTTTGGCTGATTGTGCATCTTTCGCCTTGAATTCATCGTATAACGGTTTGACGCGTTCTTTGAAAGCGGATTTATCAACATCAACAACTGTTGCGTTCATCCCTTTCATTTTGTCGTAGGCTTCTTTTTCAGCCGCAGGCCAAATGACGTCCTTCATCTGCATCATTGACTCATCGGCTGCTTTTAATAATGCCGTGCGCTCTTTATCACCAAGTTTATTCAACACGTCGGTGCTGATAATTAACACATCAGGTACCATGGTGTGTTCATCACGTGAATAGACTTTTGCGACTTCGGCGTGACGCATATCGGCATAGACAACGGTATTGTTCTCTCCGCCATCAACCACTCCTTGCTGAAGTGCGGTGTAGAGTTCGCCTTGCGCCATCGGGGTAGCGACACCACCGAGTGCTTTCATCATTGCAATGGCGCTGGGGCTTTGTTGAACCCTGATTTTCATTCCCGCTAAATCTTCAGGTTTTGTAATCGGTTTATTGGAATAAAAACTTCTCGCACCGCCGTCATAGTACGTAATACCAACAAAACCTTTGCTTTCTGATGAATTAAGTATTTTTTTACCTAAATCACTTTGCAGAACACGATAATAGTGATCACGGTCGCGGAATAAGAACGGCAGACTGAAAAGGCTGTAATCCGGAGCAAATGATTCTAGTGATGCGGCATTAACCTTAACCATCTGTAATGCACCGGAGTTCATTAATTCCAGTGATTCACGCTCATTACCTAATGTCGCATTTGGGTAAATGCGAATAACTAATTCACCATTAGAATACTCTTTGGTTTTATCCGCTAAATAGCTTAATGCTTTATGGACAGCATGGCTTTTATCCTGATTATGACTCAGTTTTAATGTTGTTTTTGCCAGTGTGGTATTAGATATTAATAAACAACTGGTTAACAGCATAAGCGATGCCGTCAGAGGACGAAGTGCTTTCATATCCTGCTCCTGGTTAATATAACAGAAACGATAAATACAGCGCTTTTCTATCGTTATAATAAAAAATAGTGATTAATTCTCTGCCAGATAATGGAATATTCCTGCCGGAACCGGAATACCTTCCTGCTGGCATTTTTCTTTGTAGTGCATTTGCGGATCGTTCGGCGCTAACACTTTTTCGACACCAGGAGCCGGTTTAACGGCATGCAGCTCCGTGACCATTTTCGCCATAGTTTTTGCAAAAACAGGATTGCCGAGCTTTTTCGGATCGATGGCAATAACCAAACTTGCCAGCTTACGCATCTTGTCATAATCACCATACATGCGAACAATATGGTTGCCAAAATTCGCATTCATCAGCACGCCAGTCAGTGCATCAATAGCCAGTGCAATGCCTGAACCTTTGTGTTGGCCGAAAGGTAGCAGGTTTTCAATCTTATACGGATCAGTGGTGCCATAACCGTTTTTATCTATCGCCAGCCCTTCACCAATATGTTTTCCGGTTTCCTTTGCATGAAGTATTTTGCCGAAAGCCGTGGCACTGGTCGCCATATCAACAATCATCGGATGGCTGTTTTCCACCGGGAAACCAAAGGCGATGGGGTTAGTTCCCAAAAAGCGCTCGGCGCCGCCATGGGGAGCCACACAGGTATCGGTTTGCGTCATTACGATAGCAATCAACCCTTTGTTGGTGATCATCTCTGCAAAATAAGATAACGCACCACAGTGAGACGTGTTTTTAACGCTAACAAAACCGAGACCCTCTTGCTGGGCCAGTTTAATAGCGTGCTCAGTGGCGCTAATTAATGCGGAATGCCCCATTCCGTCGTCAGAGTCGAGAATGGCCACTGACGGTGAAATTTGCTCAATGCTAAACTGCGGGGCTTTATTTAACCCTCCGGCAGCAAGGCGGGTGCAATAATGTTCGACACGCATAACACCATGTGAATGCACACCGGTAATATCGGCATGTACTAAAACATCTGTCACCTGTTGTGTGGTGTCGGTATCCAGCCCGGCGGTATGTAATTTGTGGTGCACCAGTGATTTTAAATTTTCTTCACTGACATAAACAGTTGTCATATTTGTTCCCTTAAAAAGTGATCACACCCTTGACCATATTTTTATTTTCTACAACGTTACGCTGGTAATCTTCGCCAACATTAAAGAAATTGAACGCCTGGTTTTTCATTAAATTTTCGTGAATTTTATTGCTGCGCATCAGTTCAATCACCAACGCAAAATCTTCCCGTGTGGCATTGCGGCTGCTGAGTAACGTTGTCTCTTTTTTATGGAAGGTCGGATCGTCAATAACAAGTTCACCAATATACAAACCGATGAAAACAATTTTGCCGCCATGACGAATAAGATTGACATCATGACTCATTGAAGCTTTATTTCCCGTCGCATCCAGGACTACGCAAGCCAGTTCGCCGCCAAACACTTCACTAAGCGCGGCAATAAAACCTTCCTGTGTTGGGTCGAAGACATTAATTGCCAGATGATCCACAACGTGCTGGCGACGTTGACAGTCAATATCAGCAACAACAACATGTGCCCCTTTAGCCCTGGCGATGGCTGCGGTAGCCAGACCGATTGGCCCAGCGCCAATCACCAGTACGTTTTGTTCAGCCTTGATCTCTGCCCGACGAACGGCATGTGCACCAATGGCGAAACATTCAACCAATGCTCCGGCACTGTCGCTGACCTCGTCAGGGAGAGGCACAAGGTTGTCTTCACGTACCGCAAGGTACTCACTAAAACCCCCATCCTGATGCACGCCATACAGCGAAACACGTTCGCAGCAGTTCGTTTTCTCTTCCCGACAGGCTGCGCACTCGCCACACGGAATGCATGGGATGACGGAATAGCGCTGGCCTGATTGTGCTGTTTGGCACTGGCTGCCTCGCGAAACCGCTTCGGCGCATATTTCATGACCTAATACACGTGGGTAGCTAAAAAAAGGCTGTCTGCCGGCAAAAGCGTGAATATCAGTACCACAAATACCCACAGCTTTGATTTTTAACAGCACTTCATTATCTGCTGGTGTGGGAATATCCTTTTCCACATATTCCATAACGCCAGGCTGCTGACAAATTAATGTTTTCATTTCTGCTCATCCGATAATAATTGGCTGATGGTGGCCTTGATGCCTTTGTTTTTTATATTTGCAAAGGCGATTTTTATTTCATTTATAAATGGCTGATGGTTGCTTAAATCACCAAATATGGCGCTAAGGTGCAGTAATGCGAGCGCCTGTTGCCATGCGTCTTGTTGTTCCTTTATTAGCGCCTGAAGTTGGTCATTCATTGGATCAGCGACAGACTGGCTTTTCTCAACAGCATCAATGACATAATGCAACCAACCAGCAACGAGCAGTGACAGAACAGCATTGTTTTGTTTTTGCTGATGCAATTTCAGCCAGGGCGTCAGCGCTCGCTGGGGAAGCTTTTGCGAACCGTCCATAGCGATTTGCCCGGTACGGTGTGCAACATTACGGTTGCTAAAGCGTTCAATTAACAGGTCGGCGTATTCCTGGATGTTGATATTTAAGTCTGGATTAAGTGTTCGGGCTTGTTCATTAATCATCAGTTGGCGGGTAATGGAACGAAAATTAGCGTCTTCCATGCATTGCCAGATAAACTCATAGCCAGCCAGTGAGCCGTTATAAGCCAGAAATGAATGGCTACCATTTAACATGCGTAACTTCATCTCTTCATAAGGCTGAACATTGCTGACAAACATCGCGCTGACTTTATCCCATTCCGGTCGTCCGCGCACAAAATTATCTTCGATCACCCACTGACGAAATGATTCGCAGACGATCCCGCAGGGATCGGCATAACCGGTTTTAGTTTCCAGTAAGGCGAATTGCGATTCAGTCATTGCCGGAACAATGCGATCGACCATCGTGCCTGGAAATGAGACATTTTCTTCGATCCACTGAGCCAGGGGCTGGTCCAGTTGTCGGGCAAAACCGAGAACGGCATTGCGCGTCAGATGCCCATTGTCTGGCAAGTTGTCACAGGAGAGCACACTAAAAGCGGCGAGTCCTGTCGCTTTACGTTGTTGCAAAGCACAGACGATCACGCCAATAGCTGACAGAGGCGCATCCGGGTTTTGTAGATCGTGTTGGATTAATCCATTGGTGAGATCAAGTGAACGTGTTTGCGGATCGAGGCAATAACCTTTCTCGGTGATGGTTAATGAAACGATTTTTACCTGAGGTTCAGCCAGTTTATGGATTGCTGCGGCAATGCCATCTCTGGGGGTATGAATACCGCCAGCCACCGAACGCACAAGGCGTGAGGTAGATTGCGATGCAGATGTTTCCACAACCGAAAACAGCCCATTTTGCGCATTTAAGTTTTCGATCAGTTGAGCATCACCAAACAGGTTAATCTCAAAGATCCCCCAGCGGGTGTCCGAAAGTTGATTAGTGAGATCCGTGTAGACAGCCTGGTGTCCGCGATGAAAAGCGCCAAAACCAATATGGACAATATCTGCCTGTAACCCGCCCCGAGGCCAGGTGGTTACCTGATCATAGTGGGCGGCATCGATACTTTCGTTCCCTGACATTATGCTCTTACTCCTGGTGGCTTGTGTGTATACCAATTTACATAATTCATTAGACCAAAAACAGAGGGATGCATCACGCTTGCAGAGAAAGGTAAAAGTACGAAACAGAACAACAAGGCATTATTTATATCTGTATCAATGAGTTATATGAATAAAATGAAAGGAAAGTTTTTTAGAGGTCAGTTTTTAGGATAATTGCCGCTAATCTAAGATATCTGATGATAGTCGATTTATTAGACCAATTAAAAAGAGAGCGTGTACCAGTGGAGGGCGGAAGGCAGAGCCGGCGTTATTTTTTCCGCCAGCTCTGGACTAATGAAGGTTAACGAGCGAAGAAAAAGTCATCAAAATCGCTGATGGAAGCGTCTTGTTTGAAGATTTTGATCAGTTCATTTTTGCTGTTTTCCAGATGTCTCCAGGACGCTTCCCTGGCGAGCTCTGAATCTTTCTGTTGCAGAGCCAGGAAAATAGCCCGGTGATCTTCCAGCCATTGCAGACGCAAATGCTTTTCATGCAGGTACTTGTAGTTAAGTTTCTTCCAGCGGGGGTTTTCTGTACGAACTGCCCGCCATAATTCAGCAGCTTGTTTGATGAGTACCCGATTTTGCGTCGCTTCGGCAATAATGCTATGAAATCGGTGATCCAGGTCTTCAAATTTATCACTTTCCGCAGCGATGGCTTTTTCCTGTAATCCAATGATTTTCTTCAACTCTTGTAACTCGTTAAAGCTGATCTGGCTGGCAGCAAAACCGGTAATATTGCTCTCAATTACCTGACGTGCCTGTAACAGTTCAAACGGGCCAATTTCTGAATAGGGCATTAATGATTTCTGGTTGAGCTTATCGGTGGAGTCGACAAAGAAAATCCCTGACCCTTGCTTCACATTCAATACGCCTTTCAGTTCCAGCATAATGATGGCTTCACGAATGGTAGTTCGGCTGGTATTAAACCGCTCGCTCAGTTCACGTTCTGAAGGTAAGCGTTCTCCGGCCTTAAATACGCCTGAATACAGCAGCTCTTCAATCTGTAGACCAATATCGTAATAGCGGCGCTTTGTAATAACCTGTTCCATACCTTGCCTTACTGTGGGTGTCCTCGGATAGCCGATCGTCGTGCAATATGATTTGAACGTTGCTGATCGGCATAAATAGTAGCGGCAGTTGCCACGATACCGCCAGCCTTAAATGTGCTTGCCCAAGTCGGGCAGTGAAAAACCTCACCAGGGTATTTCGCCACCGTTCATCAACATCACTTCATTTCCGCGCGTGATACAGCGTATAATCCCCGGCCTTTGATTATTTTTTTACCATTTCTGGAAGCAAAATGAGCTCTATCTCCCTGATCCAACCGGATCGCGACCTGTTCTCCTGGCCGCAGTACTGGGCCGCCTGTTTTGGACCGGCACCGTTTTTGCCGATGTCACGTGAAGAGATGGATCAACTTGGCTGGGATAGCTGCGACATCATTTTGGTTACTGGCGACGCGTATGTCGATCACCCAAGCTTCGGGATGGCGATTTGCGGTCGTATGCTGGAAGCGCAGGGCTTTCGCGTCGGGATCATCGCCCAGCCAGACTGGAGCAGTAAAGACGACTTTATGCGTCTGGGTAAACCGAATCTGTTTTTCGGTGTTACTGCTGGCAACATGGACTCGATGATCAACCGCTATACCGCCGATCGCCGTTTACGTCATGACGATGCCTACACACCGGATAACGTCGCGGGTAAGCGTCCGGATCGCGCCACACTGGTTTATACCCAACGTTGTAAAGAGGCGTGGAAAGATGTGCCGGTGATCCTCGGCGGTATTGAGGCCAGCCTGCGCCGTACCGCGCACTATGATTACTGGTCGGATACCGTGCGCCGTTCCGTGCTGGTGGATTCGAAAGCCGACATGCTGATGTTTGGTAACGGTGAGCGTCCGCTGGTGGAAGTGGCGCACCGTCTGGCGATGGGCGAGCCGATTAGTGAAATCCGCGATGTGCGTAATACCGCGATTATCGTAAAAGAGGCGTTGCCAGGCTGGAGCGGTGTGGATTCCACCCGTCTTGATACCCCAGGGAAAATCGACCCAATCCCGCATCCGTATGGCGAAGATTTGCCGTGCGCGGATAACAAACCGGTAGCTCCGAAAAAGCAGGAAGCCAAAGCTGTAACCGTGCAGCCACCACGCCCGAAACCGTGGGAAAAAACCTACGTGTTGCTGCCTTCTTTCGAGAAAGTGAAGGGCGATAAAGTGCTGTACGCCCATGCTTCGCGCATTCTGCACCACGAAACTAACCCAGGCTGCGCCCGCGCATTGATGCAAAAACATGGCGACCGCTATGTATGGATCAACCCGCCTGCTATTCCGCTTTCTACCGAAGAGATGGATAGCGTCTTTGCGCTGCCGTACAAGCGCGTGCCGCATCCGGCTTACGGTAATGCCCGAATTCCGGCTTACGAAATGATTCGTTTCTCGGTCAACATTATGCGTGGCTGCTTTGGCGGCTGCTCTTTCTGTTCTATTACCGAGCACGAAGGGCGCATTATTCAGAGCCGTTCCGAAGATTCGATTATTAATGAGATCGAAGCGATCCGCGACACTGTTCCAGGTTTTACGGGCGTGATTTCCGATCTCGGTGGGCCTACTGCCAACATGTATATGTTGCGTTGCAAATCGCCACGCGCTGAGCAAACCTGCCGTCGTTTGTCGTGCGTTTATCCGGATATTTGTCCGCATATGGACACTAACCACGAACCGACGATCAACCTCTATCGCCGTGCGCGCGATCTGAAAGGCATTAAAAAGATCCTGATTGCCTCTGGTGTGCGTTATGACATCGCCGTAGAAGATCCGCGCTATATCAACGAGCTGGCGACCCATCACGTTGGCGGTTATCTGAAGATTGCCCCGGAACATACCGAAGAAGGGCCGTTATCGAAGATGATGAAGCCGGGCATGGGCAGCTATGACCGCTTTAAAGAGCTGTTCGATACTTACTCGAAACAGGCAGGTAAAGAACAGTATCTGATCCCGTATTTCATCTCCGCGCACCCGGGTACGCGTGATGAAGATATGGTGAATCTGGCGCTATGGCTGAAAAAGCATCGCTTCCGCCTCGACCAGGTGCAGAACTTCTATCCGTCGCCGCTGGCTAACTCGACCACCATGTATTACACCGGCAAAAACCCGCTGGCGAAGATTGGTTATAAGAGTGAAGACGTCTTCGTACCGAAGGGCGACAAGCAGCGTCGCCTGCATAAAGCGTTGTTGCGTTACCACGATCCGGCAAACTGGCCGTTAATCCGCCAGGCGCTGGAAGCGATGGGCAAAAAGCATCTGATTGGCAGCCGTCGCGATTGCTTAGTGCCTGCGCCAACCATTGAAGAGATGCGTGAAGCTCGCCGTCAGAACCGCAATACCCGTCCGGCGTTGACTAAACATACGCCGATGGCGACCCAGCGTCAGACGCCTGCTACGGCAAAAAAAGCGTCGTCTACGCAATCTCGCCTGCAGAATGCTGGTGCGAAGAAACGCCCTAAAGCGGCGGTTGGACGTTAAAAAATATCCCCGGTAACAGAATGCTGCCGGGGATTTTTTTATCATTCTGCGTACATACGCAAGCAGCGCAGGCAGTCGAAATAGTCCTGTGCATCAAGACGCGTATTGGCTCTGTTAGCTTCGGATTTGGCAGCATAGATTTGTGGGCGTAATGCTTTCATATCCTGCTCAAGCCGGGCGATTTTGGCATTTAATGTTTGCACATTGCTCGCCAGCTGATTGACCTTTTGCTCATTGACGCAGCCACTGAGCAAGCAGGTTGCCAGAACAACAGCTCCCACGGTGAAAATCGTTTTCATATAGTGTTCCCTTTTATTTATTGTTCCGGCTAATTGTTATTTAATTCAGCTCATTGTTTTAATCTGGCGGCGGTTTTTGCCTCAATCTGCTTAAGTAGGCTGCCGCTGTTCGGGCGGATAAAATCAGCGATTTCCCACTTACCTTCGCGCCGCTGTAAAATCAGTTCTTGCTCTTCGTTGTTGCCATTGGTCAGCGTAAAGCGAACATGAATGCGGGCGGAATCGGTGGTTTTCCCCAGGACTCGAATTTCATCAACGCGGGAAAATAACGACTCTTCGCCAAAACAGATCGGATTGTCGTAAATAAATTGCCGTTCTATTGGCATATCTTCATCGGGATTGTTGGCCGTCTTGAAGGTGGTTTTATAGAAGGCATTGACCGCCTGGCGGTAAGAGTCGGAAACCACCCACGTCCACGGCCAGCTATAATCAGCAATATGTTCAAAGAGTTCGGCAACAAAGGCTTCCGGCTGTTCTTTTTGCAACGAAGCTATAGCGGCCAGCGTTTTTTCATTCTCGCTATTAACCGCTTGTAAGACGCTGCCATGATTGCTGACAATATCGTCAATGACCCAACGACCATTTTCCGCCACCATTTTCAGTGTCTGCGAGGTCTTTTCTTTATCGTCTTGAAAGATACGAAAGCGCACAATGGCATCGGCATGATCGGCGTCAGTTTGGGTTATCGCTACGCTTTCTAACACCAGATCGCCAAAATCCTGACAATCACAAACCGGATCATAATCCAGCCAGCCAATATTGCCCGGCAGCGTAAGATTGTCGTTCAGGGTAAGCGCCTGTTGAATACGCGCAGATGTTATCGCCCGCTCTCCGGTTTCACCAAAATAAGGGGCAGTGGCATCTGATTTATAGTTCTGATAAATATGCCGGACTGTTTGTTCTACGGTCTGTGAGGGGGGCTGTGCGTGTACGGTAAAACTTGCCAGGGCTGCTAAAAACAGAAGTATTATTTTCATCTGTTTTTCACCTCTCCGTTGCGTTTATCCCGGATATAGATGGGTTGTTCTTTTAAGAGCTTCCGGCTCTGCATGATGATGTCCTTATATTTGGCATTCCTGAACAAGGAAGAGTAGCAACGGGCGGGACGCGAGGGGAATAAATGATTTCTGAAAAGTCCGGTAGCGGAACATTACCGCCACCGGGATAATTTGCACGTTAGCCGCCGAACTGGTCAGGATCGGGACCGAGACGCTTGCCCTGATCGAGTTTTGCAATTTCGCCAAGTTCGTCTTTGTCGAGACGGAAATCCCAGACATCAAAGTTTTCGACAATGCGTGAAGGTGTGACCGATTTTGGGATCACCACCAGGCCGCTATCCAGATGCCAGCGGATAACAATCTGCGCAGGGGTTTTGCCGTATTTATCTGCCAGATCGCGAATGACTTTCTGATCGAAAACGCCTTTCCCTCCTTGCGCTAATGGGCTCCAGGATTCGGTCTGGATTTTGTGTGTCGCGTTCCAGGCATGTAGCTGGCGTTGTTGCATCAGCGGGTGAAGTTCGATCTGGTTTATCACAGGCGTCACGCCAGTTTCATCAATCAGGCGTTGCAGGTGATGGATCTGGAAGTTGCACACGCCGATGCTTTTGATTAATCCCTCTTTTTGCAATTCGATCATGCCTTTCCATGCTTCGACATAATGGTCGATAGCGGGAACGGGCCAGTGCATTAAATAGAGGTCGATATAATCAAGCTGGAGTTTTTTCAGGCTGTCGAGCAGGGCTTCGCGGGGGCGCTTGTGGTCGTCGTTCCACAGCTTAGTGGTGATGAACAGTTCTTCTCTGTTGACTGAGGCATTTTTCAGGGCTTTGCCGACACCTTCTTCGTTCTTGTAGGCTGCGGCGGTATCAATCGAGCGATAACCCACTTCTAACGCTTTTTGAATGGCGGTGATTACTTCCTCATTACTTGCTTGCCAGACGCCCAGTCCCAGCTGGGGCATGACATTGCCATCCTGTAGCTTAATAACGGTTGGATTAGCCATACGTTCCTCCTTTATATGAACTCACCGGAGCAGGCTCCGGTGAGGTGTTGTGAACTTAAGTCTGGACGAAATGCCCGAAAACGAAAGTTTGAGGCGTAAAAAGCTTAGCGGGCGGCTTCGTATATACGGCGGCTGACATCCAGCGTAATGTCATGATTTTCGCCCAGTTGGGTCATGCCGTGCTCTTCCAGTTTTTTCAGCAAAGCCGGGATGGAGCTGCCGTCCAGACCGTAGTCGGAGAGGTGGGTCGGCACGCCTAATTGCTCAAAGAAATTGCGGGTTGCGGCAATCGCGGCGTCAATACGCTCATCGTCTGAACCTTCAGTGATGTTCCAGACGCGTTCAGCATATTGCAGCAGCTTAGCGCGCTTGGTATCGCGTTTTTCATTCCACAGTGCAGGCAGGACGATAGCCAGTGTTTGCGCGTGATCCAGACCGTGCATCGCAGTCAGTTCGTGGCCCAGCATATGCGTTGCCCAGTCCTGCGGTACGCCAGCGCCGATCAAACCGTTCAGCGCCTGAGTCGCCGCCCACATGACGTTGGCGCGCACATCGTAGTTTTCTGGCTCTTTCAGGGCTTTCGGACCATCTTCGATCAGCGTCAGCAAAATGCCTTCTGCGAAACGGTCCTGAATTTTGGCATCAACCGGTTTGGTAACATACTGTTCCACGGTGTGTACAAAGGCGTCCACTACGCCGTTAGCCACCTGACGCGACGGCAGGGTGTAGGTATAAACCGGATCGAGCACGGCAAATACGGGCTGAACATGGGCAGAATGGAACGCCTGCTTGTCGCCTGTGGTTTTACGGGAGATCACCGCGCCTGCGTTGGATTCTGAACCGGTTGCTGGCAGCGTCAGCACACAGCCCATCGGGATGGCGCTTTTAATCTCTTTGCCGCCCGTTTGCAGAATGTGCCACGGATCGATATTTTCCGGATAGTTAGCCGCTGCGGCGATAAATTTGGTGCCGTCCAGTACAGAACCGCCGCCAACCGCCAGCAGAAAAGTCACTTTTTGTTCGCGAACCAGTTTCACGGCGTTCATCAGCGTTTCATAAGCCGGGTTTGGTTCAATACCGCCAAATTCCAGCACGTCCATGCCTTTCAGGGCATCCAGAACTTGATCGAGAACGCCGGTTTTTTTCACGCTGCCGCCGCCGTAGGTAATCAATACGCGAGCATCGTGAGGAATTTGTTCGCGTAAACCAGCGATTGCGCCTTTACCAAACAGAATGCGGGTTGGGGTGTGCAGATTAAAGTTGTTCATTACTTGCTCCCTTTGCTGGGTCAATATGAGGGCAGAGATCGGTCTGCCTGATGTTTTTCATTGTGGTCGCCAGCGCCGTACCTCTCAATGCTCATTTCTGCCAATGTCTTGCCTATTTCTCCAGAGTGCTGGAGAAATGCTACAAAATTGCGCACAATCAAATTGCCGCATTATTCCTAAGAAATTACGCGATATGAAACGTGAAGAGATTTGCCGCTTGCTGGCGGATAAAGTTAATAAACTGAAAAATAAAGAAAATAGTTTGTCAGAGCTGTTGCCCGATGTGCGTTTGTTGTATGGCGAGACGCCTTTCGCACGCACACCGGTGATGTACGAGCCTGGCATCATAATTCTCTTTTCCGGACATAAAATCGGTTATATCAATGAACGCGTGTTTCGTTATGACGCTAATGAATATCTCCTGCTGACGGTGCCGTTGCCGTTTGAGTGCGAAACCTATGCCACGTCAGAGGTGCCGCTGGCAGGGTTGCGTCTCAATGTCGATATTTTGCAGTTACAGGAACTGTTGATGGACATTGGCGAAGATGAACATTTTCAGCCGTCAATGGCAGCCAGCGGTATTAACTCCGCCACGTTATCAGAAGAGATTTTATGCGCGGCAGAGCGGTTACTGGATGTGATGGAGCGACCGCTGGATGCGCGCATTCTCGGCAAACAGATTATCCGCGAAATTCTGTACTACGTGCTGACCGGACCTTGCGGCGGCGCGTTACTGGCACTGGTCAGCCGCCAGACTCACTTCAGCCTGATTAGTCGCGTGCTGAAACGGATTGAGAATAAATACACCGAAAACCTGAGCGTCGAGCAACTGGCGGCAGAAGCCAACATGAGCGTATCGGCGTTCCACCATAATTTTAAGTCTGTCACCAGCACCTCGCCGTTGCAGTATTTGAAGAATTACCGTCTGCATAAGGCGCGGATGATGATCATCCACGACGGCATGAAGGCCAGCGCGGCGGCGATGCGCGTCGGCTATGAAAGCGCATCGCAATTTAGCCGTGAGTTTAAACGTTACTTCGGTGTGACGCCGGGGGAAGATGCGGCAAGAATGCGGGCGATGCAGGGGAATTAAATACGTTCCCGGTACAGCAACCGGGAACGGGGAAAATCGTCAGGCGTTACAGTATTTTTTTTTAATCACCACAAACAGCGTGCCCAACAAGCCAGCGGTTAACAAGGCAATTGGCAGGATCATCAGGAACGTCATTACCTGATCTTCATGTCGTTTAACGAACGGAATCATACTTAAGGCATAGCCGAAACTGGTTACCACGCTGACCCACAGCAATCCGCTTAACCAGTTGAAAAACTGGAAGCGGCGGTTTGGCAGACCGGAAATTCCCGCCATGGTTGGCAGCAGCGTACGGACAAATGCAAGAAAACGTCCAGCCAGCAGCGCCAGCAGACCGTGGCGGTCAAACATGCAGGTGGCGCGCTGGTGATATTTAGCAGGAAGCTGTGCCAGCCAGCCTTTCACCGTTTTGGTATTCCCTAACCAGCGCCCCTGAATATAACTTAGCCAGCAGCCCAGACTTGCTGCGGCGGTCAGAATCGCAATCGTAGGCAGAAAATCCATAACCCCCAGGGCAATCAATGCGCCTGCCAGTATCAACAAGCTGTCGCCTGGCAAAAATGAGGCGGGCAGCAAGCCGTTTTCTAAAAACAGCGTGGCAAACATAACAAAGTAAACAACGCTAACAATATGAGGGTCCGCCAGCGCGGCAAAGTCGTGTTGCCAGAGCGCAGCGATGATATCTTGAATAACAGCCATGGACTTTCCTGTGGAACAGCGTTTAAGCCTTTATCTGCCTATTGTACTCCTGAATCGTCCGGGACGCCTTGATCCCGGACGCAACAATTTAAGACTTTTCACAATAAAATGTCTGCAAAATTGTCCAAAAGTGGCAATGTTATACAATTCGCGCAAAACCGGCGTCCAGATCGGCAATCAGATCGTCGACATCTTCCAGACCAATATGCAGGCGAATCAAGGTCCCGCTAAAATCGATCTTGCCTTGTGGGCGAATGGCGGCGATATGTTCTGGTTGATTTGCCAGGATCAACGATTCATACCCGCCCCACGAGTAGGCCATGCTGAATAAACTGAAGTTATCCAGATAGTTCGCCAGCTCTTCATCATTGAGTTTTTTCTTAAGCACAAAGGAAAATAGCCCGCTGCTGCCTGTAAAGTCTCGTTTCCAGAATTCGTGGCCTTTACTGCCAGGCAGAGCAGGGTGGTTAACTCGCGCTACTTGGGGATGTTCTGCCAGCCATTCAGCCACTTTCAGACTGCTTTCATGATGTTGGCGCAAACGCACACCTAATGTGCGCAGGCCACGGCTGGTTATATAGGCGGTATCGGCATCGACCATCTGGCCCATCAGATAGGCATTCTCTCGCAGCTGCTCCCAGCAACGGGCATTGCACACCGCAGTGCCAATCATCGCATCTGAATGCCCAACCAGATATTTGGTGGCGGCCTGAATAGAAACATCGATGCCAAAATCCAGCGCCTTAAACAGCACACCGGCTGCCCAGGTGTTGTCGATCATAATGATGGCATCCGGGACCACACTGCGTACGGCGGCAACAATCGCCGGAACATCGTGGACTTCCATGGTGATGGAACCTGGCGATTCCAGAAACACGATTTTAGTGTTTGGCTGCAGATGCTTAACGATATCGGCACCAATCAGCGGATCAAACCACGATGTCGTTACGCCCAGTTTGCTGAGGATTTTGCTACAGAAATCCTGACTCGGTTCATAGGCGGTGTTGGTCATCAACACATGATCGCCCTGTTCGACAAAAGCAAGAATGGAATTAGCAACCGCTGCCGCCCCGCAGGGAAATAGCACACAGCCTGCGCCACCTTCCAGTTCACACATCGCTTGTTGTAAGGAGAAATGGGTTAACGTTCCACGCCGTCCATAGAACAACTCGCCATTGGCGCGATTACGTGTCGCGTGTTTTTTGGCTTCCACACTGTCAAAGACCAGCGAAGACGCGCGCTGAATCACGCTATTTACCGCACCGAGCGTGTATTTTTTGCTGCGTCCTGCATTCACCAGTTGAGTATCAAGCTTTTTGTCCGCCATGTCGGGATTCCTGTTTTTATACGTCTGGATGTCTAAACTAGCATGAATATTCGCGGGCGCATCCTGAAGAATTGGCATAAAGCAGAAAATTTTCGCAAATGGCGTGCTGGTGACTTTTTTACTGCGTAAACGCAAGGAAAAGAAAGCAAAGGTACGGCAGTATGCAAATAGTAATGAGAACGACTATCAATTCGACGTCGTTTTGATATTATTATGCACAGATTTTGTGACTTGCGTCCTGGAGATACACAGTGGGTAATAATTTAATGCAGACGGACCTCTCCGTCTGGGGTATGTATCAGCACGCCGATATTGTCGTTAAGTGCGTGATGATTGGGCTTATTTTGGCCTCCGTAGTCACCTGGGCAATCTTCTTCAGTAAGAGCGTGGAGTTCTTCAATCAGAAGCGTCGTCTTAAGCGCGAGCAGCAATTGCTGGCTGAAGCGCGTTCCTTAAACCAGGCCAACGATATCGCCGCTGATTTTGGTAGCAAAAGCTTGAGCCTGCATTTGCTCAATGAAGCGCAGAATGAGCTGGAACTGTCAGAAGGCAGCGACGATAACGAAGGTATTAAAGAACGTACCAGCTTCCGTCTGGAGCGTCGGGTCGCCGCAGTAGGTCGTCAAATGGGCCGTGGTAACGGCTATCTGGCAACCATCGGCGCGATTTCGCCGTTCGTTGGTCTGTTTGGTACGGTCTGGGGCATCATGAACAGCTTTATTGGTATCGCGCAAACGCAGACCACTAACCTGGCAGTCGTTGCGCCGGGTATTGCAGAAGCTCTGTTAGCAACGGCAATCGGCCTCGTGGCAGCGATTCCTGCGGTCGTTATCTATAACGTATTTGCACGCCAGATTGGCGGCTTTAAAGCGATGCTGGGTGATGTTGCAGCGCAGGTATTGTTGCTGCAAAGCCGTGACCTGGATCTGGAAGCCAGCGCCGCTGCACATCCGGTTCGTGTCGCACAAAAATTACGCGCAGGATAATGTCCGATGGCGATGCATCTTAACGAAAACCTCGACGATAACGGCGAAATGCATGATATCAACGTGACGCCGTTTATCGACGTGATGTTGGTTTTGCTGATTATCTTTATGGTGGCGGCACCGTTAGCGACGGTAGATGTGAAGGTGAATTTGCCTGCTTCTACCAGTACGCCGCAGCCGCGCCCGGAAAAACCGGTTTATCTGTCGGTGAAAGCAGACAACTCGATGTTTATTGGTAACGATCCGGTCACCGATGAAACAATGATTACGGCGTTGAATGCGTTAACCGAAGGCAAGAAAGACACCACCATCTTCTTCCGAGCGGATAAAACCGTCGATTACGAGACGTTGATGAAGGTAATGGATACGCTGCATCAGGCGGGTTACCTGAAAATAGGTCTGGTCGGCGAAGAAACTGCGAAAGCGAAATAAAAATGATGCCCGGTTGCTTTTCACAACCGGGCATTTTTTTAACCTAAATGCTCGCCGCCGCAGACACCGTGCACTTCTGCGGTGACGTAGCTCGACTCCTGACTTGCCAGGTAAACATATACAGGGGCCAGCTCCGCCGGTTGCCCCGCACGCTTCATCGGCGTTTTCTGACCAAACTGCGGGATCTTATCCTGCGTTTGTCCGCCAGAAATTTGCAGTGCTGTCCAGATCGGGCCTGGCGCGACAATATTCACCCGAATACCTTTCTCCGCGACCTGTTTTGCCAGGCCACGGCTATAGTTCAGAATTGCCGCCTTCGTAGCCGCATAGTCCAGTAAATGCGGGCTTGGCTGGTATGCCTGGATTGAGGAAGTGGTGATGATACTTGCACCTTTCGGTAGCAGGGGGATCGCTTCCTGGGTTAGCCAGAACAACGCGAAAACGTTAATGGCAAAGGTCTTTTGAAACTGTTCGCTGGTGAGGTCTGCAATATCAGGAATGGCAACCTGTTTCCCGGCTACCAGCGCCATAATATCCAGCCCGCCTAACGCCTTGTGTGCTTCGTGAACCAGCGAACGGGCGAATTTCTCATCGCTTAAATCGCCTGGCAGCAGAACGGCTTTGCGTCCGCATTCTTCAATGATCTTTTTCACATCCTGAGCGTCTTCTTCTTCCACGGGAAGATAACTGATCGCCACGTCAGCCCCTTCACGCGCGTAAGCAATGGCGGCAGCGCGACCGATTCCGGAATCGCCCCCTGTCACCAGTGCTTTACGATCTTTCAGGCGACCGCTACCAACATAGGTTTTCTCGCCGCAATCCGGTACCGGTGTCATCTTCGCCTGGATGCCTGGCGTCGGTTGTTTCTGTTTGGGATATTCACCAGTGTAATACTGCGTGGTCGGGTCTTTTAAATGAGACATCATTTTTCTCCCTTCAGGTTCAACGTCCTTTAAGGGTAGACGCTCTCGATGCGTTGATAAGGGAACCAGGAAGATCCCTAACCCTCAGAATTATGCGACAAAGGTTTAACGTATATGTTGATTTGCTGTTGCGTGCTGTTTACTTAATTGCGATATACTGTTGCTCGTTTTAACTACACGACAGGAATGTATGGAACGTTTTCTTGAAAATGCAATGTATGCTTCTCGCTGGCTGCTTGCCCCCGTGTACTTTGGCCTTTCGCTGGCGTTAGTTGCCCTGGCGCTGAAGTTCTTCCAGGAGATTATTCACGTACTGCCGAATATCTTCTCGATGGCGGAATCAGATTTGATCCTCGTGTTGCTGTCGCTGGTGGATATGACGCTGGTTGGCGGTTTGCTGGTGATGGTGATGTTTTCCGGTTACGAGAATTTCGTCTCACAACTGGATATCTCCGAGAACAAAGAGAAGCTGAACTGGCTAGGGAAAATGGATGCAACGTCGCTGAAAAACAAAGTAGCAGCGTCGATTGTGGCAATTTCTTCCATTCACTTACTGCGCGTCTTTATGGATGCGAAAAATGTCCCGGATAACAAACTGATGTGGTACGTCATTATCCATCTGACGTTTGTGCTCTCTGCATTTGTGATGGGCTATCTTGACCGACTGACTCGTCATAATCACTGATCTGATTCGGGCGCGGTTCTCGCGCCCGTTATTAACAGGTCATTTATCGGAAGACGCCTGCCACAGATTCAGCTCGCCATCGGCGATATGCTGATCAATCTGCGCCAGCTCCTCGGTGCTAAATGTCAGATTATTCAGCGCCTGCACGTTCTCCTCAAGTTGCTCCGCGCGGCTGGCACCAATCAATACCGACGTCACGCGATCATCTTTCAGCAACCAGCTTAACGCCATTTGCGCCATTGATTGTCCACGCTGCTGTGCCATTTCATTCAATAACCGCAGGCTGTTGAGGTTGGCTTCGGTGAGCATTTTCGGCGTCAGACCACGAACTTTATTCCCTTCACGATGCATCCGTGAATCTTGCGGAATACCGTTGAGATATTTTCCGGTCAGCAATCCCTGTGCCAGTGGAGTAAAGGCAATGCAGCCCACGCCGTTATTTTGCAGGGTATCCAGCAGGCCGCTTTTATCCACCCAGCGGTTCAGTAAATTGTACGAAGGTTGATGAATTAACAGCGGAATTTTCCACTCGCGCAGCAACTCGACCATTTTTTGCGTCCGCTCTGGCGAGTAAGAGGAGATCCCGACATACAGCGCCTTACCGCTTTGTACAGCATGAGCCAGCGCAGAGGCGGTTTCTTCCATCGGCGTATTTTCATCGACGCGATGAGAGTAAAAGATATCGACATACTCAAGCCCCATACGCTTCAGGCTTTGGTCGAGGCTGGCGAGCAGGTATTTACGTGAGCCGCCAGAGCCGTATGGGCCGGGCCACATATCGTATCCGGCTTTGGTAGAGATAATCAGTTCATTGCGATAAGCGGCAAAATCCTCGCGCAGCAGGCGACCAAAGTTCTCTTCTGCGCTTCCTGGAGGCGGCCCGTAGTTGTTGGCTAAATCAAAGTGCGTAATGCCTAAATCAAACGCTTTACGCAGGATCGCACGCTGTGATTCCAGCGCGTTAACGTGACCGAAATTGTGCCATAAACCGAGCGATAACGCGGGCAGGCGTAAACCACTTTTTCCGCAATAGCGGTACTGCATCTGCCCGTAACGTTCGGGATTCGCTAACCAGACCATGACCTCTCCTTTCCATCGTTCAATTTCGAAACAATGTTTCTAGTTTAGCGATTCGCCAGCGCGTATCCCGTAGTCTGGCTCACAGAGTGACGAAAAACTGGGCAAAAACACGCGCTTATGCTTTGCTTAAAAAAACACCAGTTGAGGAGTGCAACGATGCCGCGTTTAACCGCCAAAGATTTCCCACAAGAGTTGCTGGATTACTACGACTATTACGCTCACGGGAAAATCTCGAAACGTGAGTTCCTCAACCTTGCGGCGAAGTATGCGGTGGGCGGGATGACGGCATTAGCGCTGTTTGATTTGCTCAAGCCAAATTATGCGTTGGCGACTCAGGTAGAGTTTACCGACCCGGAAATTGTTGCTGAGTACATCACGTATCCCTCGCCAAATGGTCACGGCGAGGTACGGGGTTATCTGGTGAAGCCCGCAAAAATGAGCGGCAAAACGCCAGCCGTGGTAGTGGTGCATGAGAATCGAGGGCTGAATCCGTATATCGAAGATGTGACGCGGCGAGTGGCGAAGGCTGGGTACATCGCCCTGGCGCCAGACGGTTTAAGCTCAGTAGGTGGCTATCCTGGTAACGATGATAAAGGCCGCGAACTGCAACAGCAGGTTGATCCAACCAAACTGATGAATGATTTCTTTGCCGCAATTGAGTTTATGCAACGCTATCCGCAAGCGACAGGCAAAGTGGGTATTAGCGGATTTTGCTATGGCGGGGGCGTATCGAACGCGGCAGCAGTCGCGTATCCGGAACTGGCCTGCGCGGTGCCGTTTTATGGGCGTCAGGCACCCACTGCCGATGTGGCGAAGATTGAAGCGCCTTTACTGCTCCACTACGCTGAACTGGATAGCCGAATCAACGAGGGCTGGCCCGCTTACGAGGCGGCGTTGAAAGCCAATAATAAGGTCTATGAGGCGTATATATATCCGGGGGTTAATCACGGATTCCATAATGATTCCACGCCCCGTTATGACAAATCTGCCGCCGATCTTGCCTGGCAAAGGACGCTGAAATGGTTCGATAAATATCTCTCCTGATGGGTTTATCTCTTACAGGATTACGTCTTAAACAAGCATGAAAAAATAGCGTGCGCAAATGTCGTTCTTTGCCTAAAATATCGCTATATATGACAATATATAGCGAATGAGGTGAACGATGAATAACCATTTTGGTAAAGGCTTAATGGCGGGATTAAAAGCAACGCATGCCGACAGTGCGGTTAATGTGACAAAATTCTGTGCCGATTATAAACGCGGTTTTGTATTAGGCTACTCACACCGGATGTACGAAAAGACCGGAGATCGCCAGCTTAGCGCCTGGGAAGCGGGTATTCTGACGCGCCGTTATGGACTGGATAAAGAGATGGTAATGGATTTCTTTCGTGAGAATAATTCCTGTTCTACGTTGCGCTTTTTTATGGCCGGTTATCGCCTAGAAAATTGATCAAACATACGTATTATCTTGCTTTAATTAATTACACTAATGCTTCTTCCCTTCGTTTTAGTGCCCCGCCGCAGTATCATGATATCGATAACCATAATAAATGTGTGGTAAATGGCGCATCGATCGCATTATTGATTTTGCGATTGAGGCAAAATATATGCCAGGTCTTCGCAACGGAATAACTATAAATGACTGGAGATAACACCCTCATCCATTCTCACGGCATTAACCGTCGTGATTTCATGAAGCTTTGTGCAGCATTAGCCGCCACCATGGGGTTAAGTAGCAAAGCCGCTGCAGAGATGGTCGAATCGGTTACTAACCCGCAGCGTCCGCCAGTTATCTGGATTGGCGCGCAGGAGTGCACCGGTTGTACGGAATCTCTGCTTCGTGCAACGCATCCAACGGTAGAAAACCTCGTGCTGGAGACTATCTCTCTGGAGTATCACGAAGTGCTTTCCGCCGCCTTCGGTCATCAGGTCGAAGAGAACAAACATAACGCTCTCGAGAAGTACAAAGGGCAGTATGTGTTAGTGGTGGATGGTTCCATCCCATTAAAAGATAACGGTATTTATTGCATGGTTGCCGGTGAGCCGATTGTGGATCACATCCGCAAAGCGGCGGAAGGCGCAGCAGCCATTATCGCTATCGGTTCCTGCTCTGCGTGGGGCGGTGTTGCCGCAGCTGGAGTTAACCCAACTGGCGCAGTCAGCCTGCAAGAAGTTCTACCGGGCAAAACCGTTATCAATATTCCTGGCTGCCCGCCGAACCCGCACAACTTCCTGGCGACCGTTGCGCACATCATCACTTACGGCAAACCGCCGAAACTGGATGACAAAAACCGTCCGACTTTCGCCTATGGTCGTCTGATTCACGAACACTGTGAACGTCGCCCGCACTTCGATGCTGGTCGTTTTGCCAAAGAGTTCGGTGATGAAGGCCACCGCGAAGGCTGGTGCCTGTACCACCTCGGCTGTAAAGGGCCAGAAACTTACGGCAACTGCTCAACGCTGCAATTCTGCGATGTTGGCGGCGTGTGGCCGGTAGCGATTGGTCACCCGTGCTATGGCTGTAACGAAGAAGGTATCGGCTTCCATAAAGGCATCCATCAGCTTGCCAACGTCGAAAACCAGACTCCGCGTTCACAGAAACCGGACGTTAACGCTAAAGAAGGCGGCAACGTCTCGGCAGGCGCTATTGGTTTGCTCGGCGGAGTGGTTGGGCTGGTTGCCGGTGTCAGCGTGATGGCGGTGCGTGAACTGGGTCGTCAGCAAAAGAAAGATAACGCTGACTCACGGGGAGAATAACCGTGAACAGACGTAATTTTATTAAAGCAGCCTCCTGCGGGGCATTGCTGACGGGCGCGCTGCCGTCTGTCAGTCATGCGGCTGCTGAAAACCGCCCGCCAATTCCGGGATCGCTGGGGATGTTGTACGACTCGACCTTGTGCGTAGGCTGTCAGGCTTGCGTCACCAAGTGTCAGGATATCAACTCCCCTGAACGTAACCCGCAAGGGGAACAGACCTGGTCGAACAACGACAAACTGTCGCCGTATACCAATAACATCATTCAGGTGTGGACCAGCGGCACAGGGGTCAACAAAGACCAGGAGGAGAATGGCTACGCGTACATTAAGAAACAGTGTATGCACTGCGTCGATCCGAACTGTGTCTCTGTGTGCCCGGTCTCTGCGCTGAAAAAAGATCCGAAAACCGGCATTGTCCATTACGACAAAGATGTGTGCACCGGCTGCCGTTACTGCATGGTCGCCTGCCCATACAACGTGCCGAAGTACGACTACAACAACCCGTTTGGTGCGCTGCATAAGTGCGAGTTGTGCAACCAGAAAGGTGTGGAACGTCTCGATAAAGGCGGTCTGCCTGGCTGCGTAGAAGTGTGCCCGGCGGGCGCGGTGATTTTTGGTACGCGTGAAGAGCTGATGGCGGAGGCGAAAAAACGTCTGGCGCTGAAGCCTGGCAGCGAATACCACTATCCGCGTCAGACGCTGAAATCTGGCGACACTTACCTGCATACGGTGCCGAAATATTATCCGCATCTGTACGGCGAGAAAGAGGGCGGCGGTACTCAGGTTCTGGTACTGACGGGTGTGCCTTATGAAAATCTCGACCTGCCGAAACTGGACGATCTTTCTACCGGTGCGCGTTCCGAAAATATTCAACACACCCTGTATAAAGGCATGATGCTACCACTGGCTGTGCTGGCGGGCTTAACCGTGCTGGTTCGTCGCAACACCAAAAACGACCATCACGACGGAGGAGACGATCATGAGTCATGATCCACAACCGCTGGGCGGCAAAATCATCAGTAAACCGGTCATGATTTTTGGACCGTTAATCGTCATCTGTATGCTCCTGATTGTGAAGCGTCTGGTGTTCGGTCTGGGCTCTGTCTCTGACCTGAACGGCGGCTTCCCGTGGGGCGTGTGGATCGCGTTTGACCTGTTGATCGGCACCGGCTTTGCCTGTGGCGGCTGGGCGCTGGCGTGGGCGGTATACGTCTTTAACCGTGGGCAATACCATCCGCTGGTGCGTCCGGCGCTGTTGGCGAGTCTGTTTGGTTACTCACTAGGTGGCTTGTCGATCACTATCGACGTGGGTCGCTACTGGAACCTGCCGTACTTCTACATTCCGGGTCACTTCAACGTGAACTCGGTACTGTTCGAGACGGCGGTCTGTATGACCATCTATATCGGCGTGATGGCACTGGAGTTTGCTCCGGCACTGTTTGAACGTCTGGGCTGGAAGGTGTCGCTACAGCGTCTGAACAAGGTGATGTTCTTCATCATCGCGCTCGGTGCGCTGCTGCCGACCATGCACCAGTCTTCAATGGGGTCGCTGATGATCTCGGCGGGCTACAAGGTGCATCCGCTGTGGCAGAGCTATGAAATGTTGCCGCTGTTCTCGCTGCTGACGGCGTTCATCATGGGCTTCTCGATTGTCATCTTTGAAGGTTCACTGGTGCAGGCGGGTCTGCGTGGCAACGGTCCGGATGAAAAGAGCCTGTTCGTCAAGCTGACCAACACCATCAGTGTGTTGCTGGCGATTTTCATCGTGCTGCGCTTTGGCGAGCTTATCTATCGCGACAAGCTGTCGTTAGCGTTTGCCGGTGACTTCTACTCCGTGATGTTCTGGATTGAAGTCCTGCTGATGCTCTTCCCGCTGGTCGTTCTGCGTGTGGCGAAGCTGCGTAATGATTCCCGCATGCTGTTCCTGTCAGCACTGAGCGCACTGTTAGGTTGTGCAACCTGGCGTCTGACCTATTCGCTGGTGGCATTCAACCCGGGCGGCGGTTACGCCTACTTCCCGACCTGGGAAGAACTGTTGATTTCTATTGGTTTTGTGGCTATTGAGATTTGCGCTTACATCGTACTCATTCGTCTACTGCCGATACTTCCTCCTTTAAAACAAAACGATCATAATCGTCATGAGGCGAGCAAAGCATGAGCCAGAGAATTACTATTGATCCGGTAACCCGTATTGAGGGGCATTTACGCATCGATTGCGAAATCGAAAATGGCGTCGTTTCGAAAGCATGGGCTTCCGGTACCATGTGGCGCGGCATGGAAGAGATCGTGAAAAACCGCGATCCGCGCGATGCATGGATGATTGTGCAACGTATCTGTGGCGTATGTACTACCACTCACGCGCTGTCTTCCGTTCGTGCGGCAGAAAGTGCGCTGAATATCGACGTTCCGGTTAACGCGCAATACATCCGTAACATCATTCTGGCTGCGCACACCACGCATGACCATATCGTTCATTTCTATCAGCTTTCGGCGCTGGACTGGGTGGACATCACTTCTGCACTGCAAGCTGACCCAACCAAAGCCTCTGAAATGCTGAAAGGCGTTTCGACCTGGCATCTGAACAGTCCGGAAGAGTTCACCAAAGTTCAGAACAAGATTAAAGATCTGGTTGCCAGCGGTCAGTTGGGTATTTTCGCCAATGGCTACTGGGGTCACCCGGCGATGAAACTGCCGCCGGAAGTGAACCTGATTGCGGTAGCGCACTACCTGCAGGCGCTGGAGTGCCAGCGTGACGCTAACCGCGTCGTGGCGCTGCTGGGCGGTAAAACGCCGCACATTCAGAACCTGGCGGTAGGCGGGGTCGCTAACCCAATCAACCTCGACGGTTTGGGCGTGCTGAACCTTGAGCGCCTGATGTACATCAAGTCTTTCATCGACAAGCTGAGCGACTTTGTTGAACAGGTTTATAAGGTTGATACCGCAGTTATCGCCGCGTTCTACCCGGAATGGCTGACGCGCGGTAAAGGTGCGGTGAACTACCTGAGCGTGCCGGAATTCCCGACCGACAGCAAAAACGGCAGCTTCCTGTTCCCGGGCGGCTACATTGAGAATGCGGATCTGTCCTCGTATCGTCCGATCACTTCTCATTCCGATGAATACCTGATCAAAGGCATTCAGGAAAGCGCGAAGCACTCCTGGTATAAAGACGAAGCGCCGCAGGCACCGTGGGAAGGTACCACCATTCCGGCTTACGACGGTTGGTCTGATGACGGTAAATATTCCTGGGTGAAATCGCCGACTTTCTACGGCAAAACGGTAGAAGTGGGTCCGCTGGCTAATATGCTGGTGAAACTGGCGGCAGGTCGCGAATCTACCCAGAACAAACTGAATGAAATCGTTGCGATTTATCAGAAACTGACTGGCAACACGCTGGAAGTGGCACAGCTGCACTCCACGCTGGGCCGTATTATTGGTCGTACCGTTCACTGCTGTGAATTGCAGGATATCCTGCAAAACCAATACAGTGCACTGATCACCAATATCGGCAAAGGCGATCACACCACCTTTGTGAAGCCGAACATTCCGGCAACGGGTGAGTTCAAAGGTGTTGGCTTCCTCGAAGCGCCGCGCGGTATGCTCTCTCACTGGATGGTTATTAAAGACGGTATCATCAGCAACTACCAGGCGGTTGTTCCATCAACCTGGAACTCTGGTCCGCGTAACTTCAATGATGACGTCGGTCCTTACGAGCAGTCGCTGGTGGGTACACCGGTTGCCGATCCGAATAAACCGCTGGAAGTGGTGCGTACCATTCACTCCTTCGACCCGTGCATGGCCTGTGCGGTACACGTAGTGGATGCCGACGGCAACGAAGTGGTTTCAGTGAAGGTTCTGTAATGCGTATTTTAGTCTTAGGGGTCGGCAATATTTTGCTGACCGATGAAGCCATCGGTGTGCGGATTGTTGAAGCGTTAGAGCAACGATACATTCTGCCGGATTATGTTGAGATCCTCGATGGCGGCACGGCGGGAATGGAGCTGCTTGGCGACATGGCAAATCGCGATCATCTGATTATTGCGGATGCCATTGTGTCGAAAAAGAACGCGCCGGGAACGATGATGATCCTGCGGGATGAAGAAGTTCCGGCGTTGTTTACCAACAAAATCTCTCCGCATCAGCTTGGCCTGGCCGACGTATTGTCGGCCCTGCGCTTCACCGGCGAGTTTCCGAAAAAGCTGACGCTGGTCGGTGTGATCCCGGAATCGCTGGAGCCGCACATCGGCTTAACGCCGACGGTTGAAGCAATGATTGAACCTGCGCTTGAGCAGGTTCTGGCTGCGCTGCGCGAATCAGGCGTGGAAGCTATCCCACGGGAGGCGACTCATGACTGAAGAGATAGCAGGTTTCCAGACCTCCCCGAAGGCGCAAGTACAGGCAGCGTTTGAAGAAATTGCCCGGCGTTCGATGCACGATCTCTCTTTTCTGCATCCCTCAATGCCGGTGTATGTTTCTGACTTTACGCTGTTCGAAGGTCAGTGGACGGGGTGTGTGATCACCCCGTGGATGCTGAGTGCAGTTATCTTCCCCGGCCCGGATCAACTCTGGCCGCTGCGCAAAGTGAGTGAAAAAATTGGTCTGCAACTGCCGTATGGCACTATGACCTTTACCGTTGGCGAACTGGACAGTGTTTCTCAATATCTCTCCTGTTCGCTGATGTCACCGCTTTCGCATAGCATGTCGATTGAAGAGGGCCAACGCCTGACGGATGACTGCGCGCGGATGATCCTTTCGCTACCGGTCGCTAATCCGGATGTACCACACGCAGGGCGTCGCGCCCTGCTGTTTGGTCGCAGGAGTGGCGAAAATGCATGAGTTGTCGCTTTGCCAGAGCGCCGTTGAAATTATCCAACGGCAGGCGGAGCAGCACGATGTTAAGCGCGTCACCGCCGTGTGGCTGGAAATTGGCGCGCTCTCCTGCGTTGAGGAGAGCGCCGTCCGTTTTAGTTTTGAAATTGTCTGCCACGGAACGGTGGCGCAAGGGTGCGATTTACATATCGTCTATAAACCCGCCCAGGCCTGGTGCTGGGATTGCAGCCAGGTGGTGGAGATTCATCAGCACGATGCGCAGTGTCCGCTCTGTCATGGCGAGCGGTTGCGTGTCGATACCGGCGATTCGCTGATCGTCAAAAGTATTGAAGTTGAATAACTGGAGTTAACAATGTGTATTGGCGTTCCAGGCCAGGTGCTGGCTGTCGGTGAAGATATTCACCAGCTTGCGCAGGTTGAAGTATGTGGTATCAAGCGCGACGTGAATATCGCCCTGATTTGTGAAGGTAACCCTGCCGATCTGCTGGGCCAGTGGGTGCTGGTACACGTCGGATTTGCCATGAGCATCATCGACGAAGATGAAGCCAAAGCCACATTAGACGCACTGCGCCAAATGGATTACGACATTACCAGCGCGTGATGATTAAAGCCGGATGCGGCGTAAATGCTTTATCCGGCTACATAGCGATAAGCCTGCCAATGTTGCGACTTACCCCTGACGCTTATCTTCCGTATTCGTCTCGAAATCACTGGCGTCATGGCGCTCATGCAACTGCTCGTTCAGCGGCCCGTTGGTGCGGTTAACAATACGCCCACGCTTCACCGCCGGACGTTCGCCCACTTCTTTCGCCCAGCGTTGCACGTGCTTATAACTGCCCGCATCCAGAAACTCTGCGGCATCATACACGCCGCCTAACACCACGTTGCCAAACCACGGCCAGATCGCCATATCCGCAATGGTGTACTCATCGCCCGCAACAAACTTGTGCTGCGCCAGTTGCTTATCCAGCACGTCGAGCAGGCGCTTGGCTTCCATGGTAAAGCGGTTGATGGCGTACTCAATTTTCACCGGCGCGTAATGGTAAAAGTGACCAAAACCACCGCCGAGGAACGGTGCCGCGCCCTGTAACCAGAACAGCCAGTTCATCGTTTCAGTACGCTTTGCCAAATCCTGCGGCAGGAAGTAGCCAAATTTCTCCGCCAGATAAAGCAGAATCGATCCAGACTCAAACACGCGGATCGGTGGATTATGGGTATGGTCGCGCAGCGCCGGGATCTTCGAGTTTGGGTTCACTTCGACAAAGCCGCTGGAGAATTGATCGCCATCGCCAATACGAATCAGCCAGGCGTCGTACTCTGCACCAGTAACGCCCAGTGCCAGCAGCTCCTCAAGCATAATCGTTACTTTCTGACCGTTCGGCGTTCCCAGCGAATAAAGTTGCAATGGATGTTTGCCCACCGGCAGCGTTTTTTCATGCGTCGGACCAGAAACCGGGCGATTGATACTGGCGAACGCGCCGCCAGCGGATTTATCCCACGTCCAGACTTTCGCGGGCTGATAAGTATTGTCTGTCATAGTGAGTTGCCTTCTGAGTGGTAGTGTTGAAGCAGTGTAGCAGGTCACTTGCTGTACAGAATGTGAATTTTTTAACCCTTTGCGCCAGCCGCTGCGATGAGGTGTATGATTAGTCTGACCTCTGTCCGGTTAATGTCGCTGAGCAGGTAATCAGAGCACAACAATTACGCCAACTGCTTAGGTTGTATTGTTAAAGGTAAAGTGATGAGCAAAGGAACGACCAGCCAGGATGCCCCGTTCGGGACATTATTGGGCTACGCCCCAGGTGGGGTAGCAATCTACTCTTCAGATTACAGTTCTCTCGATCCGCAGGAATACGAAGATGACGCCGTATTCCGTAGCTATATCGACGATGAATATATGGGCCACAAATGGCAATGCGTTGAATTTGCTCGCCGTTTTCTCTTTCTGAACTACGGTGTAGTCTTCACTGACGTGGGTATGGCATGGGAGATTTTCTCACTGCGCTTCCTGCGTGAAGTGGTCAATGACAACATCCTGCCATTGCAGGCATTTCCTAACGGTTCGCCGCGTGCACCGGTAGCGGGGGCGCTTCTTATCTGGGATAAAGGCGGTGAATTTAAAGACACTGGCCATGTCGCCATCATTACCCAATTGCATGGCAACAAAGTCCGTATTGCGGAACAGAACGTGATTCATACCCCGTTGCCGCAAGGGCAACAGTGGACACGCGAGCTGGAGATGGTGGTCGAAAACGGCGGCTATACCCTGAAAGACACCTTCGATGACACCACTATTCTGGGCTGGATGATCCAGACGGAAGATACCGAATACAGCTTGCCACAGCCGGAAATTGCAGGCGAACTGCTGAAAATCAGCGGGGCGCGTCTGGAAAACAAAGGCCAGTTTGACGGTAAATGGCTGGATGAAAAAGATCCGCTGCAAAACGCCTATGTACAGGCCAACGGCCAGGTGATCAATCAGGATCCGTATCATTACTACACCATTACCGAGAGTGCCGAGCAGGAGCTGATTAAAGCCACCAACGAGCTGCACCTGATGTATCTTCACGCCACCGACAAGGTGCTGAAAGATGACAACCTGCTGGCGCTGTTTGACATTCCGAAAATCCTCTGGCCACGTTTGCGTCTCTCCTGGCAGCGTCGCCGTCATCATATGATCACTGGTCGTATGGATTTCTGCATGGATGAACGTGGCCTGAAAGTCTACGAATACAACGCCGATTCTGCCTCCTGTCATACCGAAGCGGGCTTGATCCTCGAACGTTGGGCGGAGCAGGGCTATAAAGGCAACGGCTTCAATCCTGCGGAAGGACTGATTAACGAACTGGCTGGCGCGTGGAAACACAGTCGTGCACGTCCGTTTGTCCATATCATGCAGGACAAAGATATCGAGGAAAACTATCACGCGCAGTTTATGGAGCAGGCGCTGCACCAGGCGGGCTTTGAAACGCGTATCTTGCGTGGGTTGGATGAACTGGGCTGGGATGCTGCCGGGCAACTGATTGATGGGGAAGGGCGACTGGTTAACTGCGTATGGAAAACCTGGGCGTGGGAAACGGCATTTGATCAAATCCGCGAAGTGAGCGACCGTGAATTTGCCGCAGTGCCGATCCGTACCGGGCATCCACAAAATGAAGTGCGTCTTATCGACGTATTGCTGCGCCCGGAAGTGTTGGTTTTTGAGCCGCTATGGACGGTGATCCCCGGTAACAAAGCGATTCTGCCGATCCTCTGGTCTCTGTTCCCGCACCATCGTTATCTGTTGGATACTGACTTCACCGTGAATGATGAGCTGGTGAAAACCGGTTATGCCGTTAAACCGATTGCCGGGCGCTGTGGTAGCAACATTGACCTGGTCAGCCATCATGAAGAGGTGCTTGATCAGACCAGTGGTAAATTTGCCGAACAGAAAAATATTTACCAGCAACTGTGGTGTTTGCCGAAAGTGGACGGTAAATACATTCAGGTATGTACCTTCACCGTTGGCGGCAACTACGGTGGGACGTGTTTGCGCGGTGATGAATCACTGGTCATCAAAAAAGAGAGTGATATTGAACCGTTAATTGTGGTGAAAAAGTAATACATGTTGTAGCAACCCCGTACTGATTATGAAGAATAATCAGTACGGGGATTAATCAAAACATTCAATATTTATATATTCCAATATTTATTCATTTTATATGTGAATATATTAACCAGCAGAATACCTGTGTTTTGATTATTTCTAAAGGTTTTGAATGAATGCTTATTGTCTGATACACAAGAAATAACACGCTTTTTATCGTTAAAAAATGATATTTCACTTTGCCCATGCCGTTAAAGTCACTGATAATGCGTCCGTTCGTAAATTCAAAATGGCGTAATCTAATATATGCTAAATTTATTTGTTGGCCTTGATATATACACAGGGCTTTTGTTATTACTTGCTCTGGCATTTGTGTTGTTCTACGAAGCAATCAATGGTTTTCATGACACGGCGAATGCGGTGGCAACCGTTATTTATACTCGTGCCATGCAACCACAACTTGCTGTGGTGATGGCGGCATTTTTTAATTTTTTTGGCGTGTTATTGGGCGGACTTAGCGTTGCCTATGCCATTGTCCATATGTTACCAACCGATTTGTTGCTGAATATGGGGTCAACTCACGGCCTGGCGATGGTCTTTTCCATGCTGCTGGCGGCGATTATCTGGAACCTGGGAACGTGGTTCTTTGGTTTACCGGCCTCCAGTTCGCACACCTTGATTGGTGCGATTATCGGCATCGGTTTAACCAACGCGCTGTTAACCGGCTCATCGGTGATGGATGCGTTAAACCTGCGTGAAGTGACCAAAATTTTCTCCTCGCTGATTGTTTCCCCTATCGTCGGCCTGGTCATTGCGGGTGGTCTGATTTTCCTGCTGCGCCGTTTCTGGAGCGGGACGAAAAAGCGTGACCGTATTCACCGCATTCCGGAAGATCGCAAAAAGAAAAAAGGCAAACGTAAGCCGCCATTCTGGACGCGTATTGCGCTGATTGTTTCCGCTGCGGGCGTGGCGTTTTCGCACGGCGCTAACGACGGGCAGAAAGGGATCGGCCTGGTAATGCTGGTACTGGTGGGGATTGCCCCTGCTGGCTTCGTCGTCAATATGAACGCGTCCGGCTATGAAATTACCCGTACCCGCGATGCCGTCACCAACTTCGAACACTACCTGCAACAGCATCCTGAACTGCCGCAGAAGTTGATTGCGATGGAACCTCCATTGCCTGCGGCATCGACTGATGGCGCGCAAGTGACGGAGTTTCACTGTCATCCGGCAAATACCTTTGATGCGATTGCGCGCGTTAAAACGATGCTGCCAGGCAATATGGAAAGCTACGAGCCGTTAAGCGTGAGTCAGCGCAGCCAGCTGCGCCGCATTATGCTGTGCATCTCTGATACTTCCGCGAAGCTGGCGAAACTGCCAGGCGTCAGTAAAGAAGACCAGAACCTGCTGAAAAAACTGCGCAGCGATATGTTAAGCACCATTGAGTACGCACCGGTATGGATCATCATGGCAGTAGCACTGGCGCTCGGCATTGGCACCATGATTGGCTGGCGTCGTGTAGCGATGACCATCGGTGAGAAGATTGGTAAGCGCGGCATGACGTATGCGCAAGGCATGGCGGCACAAATGACGGCGGCAGTGTCTATCGGCCTTGCCAGTTATATTGGGATGCCCGTCTCCACAACACACGTACTCTCATCTGCCGTAGCAGGAACGATGGTGGTGGACGGCGGTGGGTTACAGCGTAAAACGGTAACCAGCATCCTGATGGCGTGGGTGTTTACTTTACCGGCGGCGATTTTTCTTTCTGGTGGGTTGTACTGGATAGCATTGCAGTTGATTTAACCTTCCTGAAAATGCCCGGTCCTGGCGATCGGGCATTTCCATTTTTGACTAGTGATAACCACGCGCGGTCATAAAATCCGTAATCGCTTTTTCTGCATCAATCAGCACCTTTTCCAGTGGCTGATTAGCATCGATATCAACCAGTTGTGCACCGCCAAAGGTTAACTGTGGCGTTATGGCAATCTTCCTCGCCAGCGATTCCCGTTTATGGTCGGGTTTACGCGCGCAGGCAACTTCAAGGTCAACATTGAGTTTGATGACCAGATCAGGTTTATGGCTCGCCATCCAGTGAAACGCTTTACGTTCCTGGCTTGCCAGCCATGAGACAAAACGACCACCTTCAATGTTAGGTGGGAACACTGTACCATCGTAAGCGCCAGGAATTTGGTCCTGAGGATAACGGTCGGTTAGAACAATTAACCCGCGACGACGACAGGCAAGCATATGACGAAAGCGCAGTAAGCGACGGGCGACAAACGCTGTAATTACCAGCGCCGGAACTGGTCCTGGCAATTTTTTTGCTGTTTTCACCTGATTTCGTTCAATTGTTTTATGTAAGGATTTTCCCATCAACGGTAATTTTGTCACTGAACGACCGACATTTCCGGCCTGTTTTCCTAAATGAACTCTTTCGGCAGCACCATATTTTTCGACAACGGTAATGAGATGTTCACACACCGTTGACTTGCCTGAACCATCGCTACCAATAACGGCA
This sequence comes from Escherichia sp. R1, assembly GCF_003000935.1. NCBI lineage: Bacteria > Pseudomonadati > Pseudomonadota > Gammaproteobacteria > Enterobacterales > Enterobacteriaceae > Escherichia > Escherichia sp. R1. The sequence goes on along the minus strand of NZ_PSRU01000008.1, from coordinate 57,008 downwards.
ATTAATGGAGGTGTTATTGACTGCATGAATATATCCTTTAATTTAAATATCCATTAAAAATATTTATTTGGTTAATATGTTTTTATGAAAGCGTAATTCAGGTCAATGTCACAATTAACCATTGTCACAATAAGGTTGAACGGATATTCTGAGCACGGACCACGTAATATTCAATACATTATTTGCTGCCGGGTTTTTCGTGAATCAACGTAATATGTCAATAATTAATTCCACGCCAGTGCGTGTTATTGCCATTGTAGGATGTGATGGTTCAGGTAAATCGACCCTCACGGCAAGCCTGGTAAATGAACTGGCAGCAACAATGCCAACAGAACACATTTATCTCGGGCAATCGTCCGGGCGAATTGGCGAATGGATTTCACAGCTCCCTGTTATTGGCGCACCTTTTGGGCGTTATCTGCGAAGTAAAGCGGCACATGTGCACGAAAAGCCCTCCACACCGCCTGGCAATATGACTGCGCTGGTTATCTATCTGCTTTCCTGCTGGCGGGCGTATAAGTTTCGCAAAATGTTGTGTAAAAGCCAGCAAGGCTATCTGCTCATCACCGACCGCTACCCGCAGGTTGAAGTGCCGGGTTTTCGCTTTGATGGCCCGCAATTGGCAAAAACCACGGGCGGTAACGGTTGGATAAAAATGTTAAGGCAGCGCGAGCTGAAGCTGTACCAATGGATGGCATCTTATTTGCCCGTATTGTTGATTCGTCTTGGCATTGATGAACAAACCGCGTTTGCGCGTAAACCTGACCACCAACTGGCGGCGTTACAGGAAAAAATCGCCGTTACGCCGCAACTGACATTTAATGGCGCCAGGATCCTTGAACTGGATGGTCGGCAACCAGCCGATGAAATTCTGCAAGCGTCACTACGCGCAATTCAAGCTGCGCTTTCCTGATCACCAAAATGGATAGGGGATGATTTAACGAATGGACGCACTACAAACACAAACTGTTAATAGTACAACCGCGCCGCAGCCCAACTACATTCCGGGGCTGATTGCGGTGGTCGGGTGTGATGGCACCGGTAAATCCACACTGACCACCGACCTCGTGAAATCGCTGCAACAACACTGGCAAACCGAGCGGCGCTATCTGGGGCTGCTCTCGGGCGAAGACGGCGACAAAATCAAACGATTGCCGTTGGTTGGCGTCTGGCTCGAAAGGCGACTGGCGGCCAAATCATCGAAAACCCAAAGCATGAAAACCCAAAGCATGAAAACCAAATCTTCAGCGCTATGGGCGGCGGTGATTATGTACTGCTTCTCGCTGCGAAGAATGGCGAATCTACGCAAGGTTCAGCGACTGGCGCAAAGTGGCGTTCTGGTGGTCAGCGATCGCTTCCCGCAGGCTGAAATTTCGGGCTTTTATTATGACGGACCGGGGATCGGCGTCGAACGTGCGACCGGGAAAATCAGCATGTTTCTGGCGCAGCGCGAACGGCGTTTATACCAAAAAATGGCGCAATACCGTCCTGAATTAATCATTCGTTTGGGGATTGATATTGATACTGCCATCTCCCGCAAGCCTGACCATGACTATGCCGAGCTGCAGGACAAAATCGGCGTCATGTCGACGATTGGCTATAACGGCACAAAAATTCTTGAGATTGATTCCAGAGCGCCCTACAGCGAAGTGCTGGAACAGGCACAGAAGGCGGTTTCTCTGGTTGCCATCGTTTCTGACCGCCGAAGTTTAACTTAAGGCTGGCGGGATACTTTTTACTATCAACGATAAGGTCAGGCTGAATTGGCGGGTTTTAACATCAAACATTGGTTTGCAGATGGCGCGTTTCGCACCATTATTCGCAATAGCGCCTGGTTAGGCTCCAGTAATGTCGTGAGCGCTTTACTGGGTCTGTTGGCGCTCTCGTGTGCCGGTAAAGGGATGACGCCCGCCATGTTTGGCGTACTGGTGATTGTACAATCGTACGCCAAGTCGATCAGCGATTTTATTAAGTTTCAGATATGGCAGCTGGTGGTTCAGTACGGAACACCAGCATTAACCAACAATAATCCGCAGCAATTCCGCAATGTCGTCTCATTTTCCTTCTCGCTGGATATCGTCAGCGGCGCGGTGGCGATTGTCGGCGGCATTGCCTTACTCCCTTTTCTTTCCCATTCATTAGGTCTGGATGACCAAAGCTTTTGGCTGGCAGCGCTGTATTGCACGCTCATTCCTTCAATGGCTTCCTCCACGCCGACCGGCATTCTGCGTGCGGTAGATCGCTTCGATCTAATTGCTGTACAGCAAGCGACGAAACCTTTTCTGCGCGCAGCGGGGAGCGTCGTAGCCTGGTATTTTGACTTTGGTTTTGCGGGTTTTGTTATTGCCTGGTACGTGTCGAATCTGGTTGGCGGCACCATGTACTGGTGGTTTGCCGCGCGCGAATTACGCCGCAGAAATATCCATAACGCCTTCAAATTGAATCTGTTTGAGTCTGCCCGACACATTAAAGGCGCGTGGAGTTTTGTCTGGTCAACCAACATTGCCCACTCCATCTGGTCGGCGCGTAACTCGTGCAGCACAGTGCTGGTGGGGATCGTGTTAGGACCCGCTGCCGCCGGGTTATTTAAAATCGCCATGACATTCTTCGACGCCGCCGGAACGCCAGCGGGTTTACTGGGCAAAAGTTTTTACCCAGAGGTGATGCGTTTAGATCCGCGCACCACCAGACCGTGGTTGTTAGGCGTGAAGTCAGGTTTACTGGCGGGCGGAATTGGTATTCTGGTGGCGCTCGCGGTGTTGATCGTCGGCAAGCCGCTTATTTCGCTGGTGTTTGGCGTTAAGTATCTCGAAGCGTATGACCTGATTCAGGTGATGCTGGGCGCAATTGTGATTTCGATGCTGGGCTTCCCACAGGAGTCATTGCTATTGATGGCGGGAAAACAGCGCGCTTTTCTCGTGGCGCAAACCATCGCCTCAATCGGCTACATCGTATTGCTGTTCATGTTCTGTCATCTGTTTGGCGTGCTGGGAGCAGCGTTTGCTTATTTCGGTGGGCAATGTCTGGATGTGGTGCTCTCGTTAATTCCGACCTTAAAGGCATTTTTTCAGCGCCATTCCTTGCTTTATAACGCAGCCGGAGAGAAATCCTGATGATGAGAAAATATTTCCCGCTTGAGGCGAGCGAGCGTTTATTTGTTGCAGTTGAAGAAGATGATGTCGTTGATGCACAGGTCAGTTTGCCGCCGACTATCGCACTAAGTTGTACCACCGAAATCATCCATGATAATTACGCGTTATGCCTGCAATTCTGGCTCAATGGCGTCAATCGCCAGGAGTTACTGCGTTTAATATGCAAACAGGCCAAAGGCGATGAGCTGACTGCTGATGAGCGCAAACAATTTAAATACATGCGAGCGCGCTACAAGCACCTGCGTTTTGCGCAACGGCTGTATTTAAAGAAGCATCAGGCCGGATTTTTATTCGGCAAAACGACCGTTTTTTTGGGGCGTTTTCAGGACGGTTTTCGTAACGGTAAGAAAAATATTGTGTCGTATTACGGCAACTTGTTACGGGTTTATTTAAGCTCTCCGGTCTGGTCGTTGGTGAACTATTCATTACGCCATAGCCAGTTAGAAAGCGTAAGCGGTTTTATTGCCTATCGGCAAAAGCAAATGCATACCCTGAAAGAGATAATTGCCAAACCGCGACTCACCGGCAGGGAATTTCATGATGTGCGAAAAATCATCAGCCAGCAGGTTTCTTATTACGACACCTTAAGATCGCTTGATCCTGAAAATAAAGAGGCGTTACAGATTTCCCGCTTCCTCGCCGCCATTAATGGCCTGATGGGGGATAAACACGACGACATGGTGGCGGATGATATGGAAAACCGCCAGTCGTATGATGCACCGGTGGCGCTGGATAGCGATATTCGCCAGCGCTTAGAGCTGCTGATTTCGCGTTTTCCGCTATAACCGGAGCAATGATGTCATCTCGTTTGATTATTGCGCTGATTATCATGCTCTTAGCCCAGGGTGTGCAGGCACACAATTTTGTCACTGGCAAAACGGTTACCCCCGTTTATATCCAGGAAGGCGGCGAGCTGCTTCTGAATAGCGACGACGAAATTCACTACCAAAAGTGGAACAGCACACAGCTGGCGGGAAAAGTCCGCATTATCCAGTATATCGCCGGGCGTAAGTCGGCGAAGAAAAAGAACTCACTGTTAATTAAAGCGGTTGAAGCGGCAAACTTTCCGCAGGATCGTTTTCAGCCCACCACCATTGTGAACACCGATGATGCCATCTTTGGTACTGGCTATTTTGTCGTTGGCAAAATCGAAAAAAATAAACGCCGCTATCCGTGGGCGCAATTCGTTATTGACGGCAATGGACTGGGACGCGTTGCCTGGCGGTTGCCGGAGCAGAGTTCAACCATTCTGGTGCTGAATAAAGACGGGCAAATTCAGTGGGCAAAGGACGGCAGCCTGACGCCGGAAGAGGTAGATCATGTCATTGCGCTGGCGCAGAAACTGATCAATGAATAAAAAATTCAAAGGATTGAGGGTGTTAGTGAGATGAAGCTGGTTGAACACTACATCATGCGTGGTACGCGCCGTCTGGTGCTGATTATCGTCGGTTTTCTGATCTTTATTTTCGCCAGCTACTCCGCACAGCGTTATCTGACCGAAGCGGCAAATGGGACCTTAGCTCTTGATGTTGTGCTGGATATCGTTTTCTACAAAGTGCTGATTGCACTGGAGATGTTGTTACCTGTTGGTCTGTATGTGTCAGTTGGCGTGACGCTAGGGCAGATGTATACCGACTCGGAAATTACCGCTATCTCTGCGGCGGGGGGCAATCCGGGACGCTTGTACAAAGCCGTTCTTTATCTGGCGATACCGCTAAGTATTTTTGTCACCCTTCTGTCGATGTATGGTCGGCCGTGGGCTTATGCGCAGATTTATCAACTGGAGCAACAGTCGCAGTCGGAGCTGGATGTTCGCCAGTTGCGGGCAAAGAAATTTAACACTAACGATAACGGACGAATGATCCTTTCGCAGACGGTTGATCAGGATAATAATCGCCTGACTGACGCGCTGATTTATACTTCTACTGCCAATCGAACCCGCATTTTCCGCGCCCGTTCGGTTGATGTGGTTGACCCATCACCTGAGAAACCGACCGTTATGTTGCATAACGGGACCGCCTATCTTCTCGATCATCAGGGGCGTGACGACAACGAACAGATCTACCGTAATCTGCAATTACATCTGAATCCGCTGGATCAAAGCCCTAACGTCAAACGCAAAGCAAAATCGGTCACGGAGCTGGCGCGCTCAGCCTTTCCTGCCGATCATGCCGAACTGCAATGGCGACAAAGCCGTGGCCTGACAGCATTGTTGATGGCGCTGCTGGCCATTTCATTAAGTCGGGTAAAACCGCGGCAAGGGCGATTTTCAACGTTATTGCCACTGACATTGCTGTTTGTTGCCATTTTTTATGGCGGCGACGTCTGCCGTACGCTGGTGGCTAACGGTGCGATTCCCCTCATTCCTGGTTTGTGGTTAGTACCCGGACTCATGCTAATGGGCCTGCTGATGCTGGTCGCACGCGACTTCTCTTTGCTGCAGAAATTTTCCCGATGAATGTTTTCAGTCGCTATTTAATCCGTCATCTCTTTCTCGGTTTTGCCGCCGCCGCAGGGCTATTGCTGCCGCTTTTTACCACCTTCAACCTGATTAACGAACTGGATGATGTCAGCCCGGGCGGTTATCGCTGGACTCAGGCGGTGCTGGTGGTGCTGATGACCTTACCGCGTACACTGGTCGAACTTTCGCCGTTTATCGCATTATTGGGAGGGATTGTTGGCCTGGGGCAGTTATCGAAAAACAGTGAGCTTACCGCCATTCGCAGCACTGGGTTTTCTATCTTCCGTATTGCACTGGTGGCGCTGGTTGCCGGGATATTGTGGACTGTTTCGTTAGGCGCGATAGATGAGTGGGTGGCGTCGCCATTGCAGCAACAGGCGCTGCAAATCAAATCGACTGCCACCGCGTTGGGGGAGGACGATGACATTACCGGCAATATGCTTTGGGCCAGGCGCGGTAATGAATTTGTGACGGTGAAATCGCTGAACGAGCAGGGCCAGCCTGTGGGCGTGGAGATATTTCATTATCGCGACGATCTCTCGCTCGAATCCTACATTTTTGCACGCAGTGCCTCCATTGAAGACGACAAAACGTGGATCCTGCATGGTGTGAATCATAAAAAATGGTTGAATGGCAAAGAAACGCTGGAAACATCAGATAATCTTGCCTGGCAATCGGCCTTCACCAGTATGGATCTTGAAGAGTTATCGATGCCGGGGAATACTTTTTCTGTCCGTCAGCTTAATCATTACATCCATTATTTGCAGGAAACCGGACAACCCAGCAGCGAATACCGCCTTGCACTGTGGGAAAAACTGGGGCAACCGATCCTGACCCTGGCGATGATTTTGCTGGCTGTGCCGTTCACCTTTAGCGCCCCGCGCTCGCCAGGGATGGGTAGCCGTCTCGCTGTAGGCGTCATCGTTGGCTTACTCACCTGGATCAGCTATCAAATCATGGTCAATCTGGGATTGTTATTTGCGTTGAGCGCACCTGTTACCGCGCTCGGTTTACCGGTAGCGTTTGTGTTGGTGGCGTTGAGCCTGGTGTATTGGTATGACAGACAACATTAAACCCGCCGTGGCGCAACACCACAGCGGGCTCACATTACTGCTTCAGAGTAGCAAATGCCTGAATGATGGCATCGATTTGCTCACGACTGTGGGCAGCGTTTACGCTACAGCGCAGCAGAGTGATGCCTGCAGGCGCGGCAGGTGGCAGGATAAGATTCACATAAACGCCCAGCGAAATAAGCTCGCGCCAGATGCGTAAACCTTCCTCTTTCGAACCGATTATTACTGGCACTACCGGGCTAATATGTGAACTTAACTCATAACCCAGTTTTTGCAGACCGTCATACAGATGGTTGGCGTTATCCATCAGTTTTTGCCGCAGCTCTGGTTGTGTGGCAATGGTTCTTAACGACGAGCGCACGGTCGCAATGCAGGACGGAGAAGGAGAGGCGGTAAAAATATACGGGCGGCTGCCGTAGCGCAGCACTTCCATCGCTTCCGAACCGACAGCAAAACCGCCAATCGAGGCCAGACTTTTACTGAAAGTACCAACGATAATATCCACATCATCTTCAACGCCAACGGCTTCAGCCAGTCCGCGCCCCGTTGCGCCTAACACGCCAAACGAATGCGCTTCATCGACAATCAAATAACCACCGAGACGACGTTTGATATCAACAATTTCCGCTAACGGCGCAACGTCACCGAGCATGCTGTAGATGCCCTCAACGATGATAATCGCCTCTTTCGCCCGTTCACCGAGGCGAACCATGCGCCGTTCCAGATCTTTAGCATCGTTATGGCGGAAACGAATAATTTCTGCGCCACCGAGAGAACAGGCGTCATAAATACTGGCGTGGCTGTCGGCATCCAGTAACACCACGGCGTTATGGTCGGCAAGTGCGCTGATGACGCCTAAATTAGCGGTATAACCGGTTGAAAAAACGATAGCGGTAGGGCGATTGAAAAACTCGGCAATCTCTTTCTCTAACGCCAGGTGCGGCGCATAACTGCCGTTTGCCATACGAGAACCGGTGGTGCCGGTGCCTTGGGCCGCTAACGCTGCCTGACCTTCGGCGATGGCATCATGATTAAAGGTTAAACCGAGATAATTATTGGTCCCGGCCAGAATCACTTTTTTATTGCCGATCCGACCTTCGGTGGCGGAATACACTTCATCAATACAGGTGCCAAACGGTGTTAACCCGTTGTCACTAAATTGCAGTCGCTCGCCAGCAAGGCGCGCATATTTATCGTATAGCCCCATTATTTATTCTCCAGCCATGGAAGTAGAGTTTCCATTAATTGCGCAGGGGTTTTGACATCCAGCAGAATATTAATAGGAATGGAAATATCGAATCTGTCTTCCAGCATCATTAAGAGATCCATCACTTTGATCGACTCCAGGCCAAGATCGTTGACGAGATCGCTGTCGGGCTTAATTTCCACACCGTTTTCGACCAAATCCTGTAAACAGGAAAGGATGTAATCCATTACTATTTCACGATTTACCATAGAAACGTTAACACACCTTTAAACAAGACAATCAAAATAGCCCGTTGCGTAATGCGTGTTCCAGGCTAATCCCGGGAAACCAATTAATATCTTCAGAAATACGGTTATTACTTGCCGACCAGTCGGCATGGGTTAATTCACGGATTTTCGAACGAGTCAGCATCGGTTCTTTACCCGCCAGACGGCTCAACGCGGTACTGATATCCGCAAGGCAGGTGAGTAGCGGCAGAGGAATACCGACCATCCGCACGGAACCACAGCGGACATCGGCAACAAGCTGTTGGACACGTTGCCAGTCATAGCCTCCGGCGACGCCATCGCATAATTCATAGGTTTGCGTCTGTACAGTTTCGGCGCTTAACCACTGACCCACTGCTTGCGCAAAATCGGTGACGTGCAGGAAAGAGAGCTGTGTCTCTGGCGTGCCAAGTCGTGGCAGCAGACCGCGCAGCATCCAGTCAAACAGCGGTTTTAACTCTTTATCGCCGGGACCATACACGTCTGTCGGGCGAAAAACGCCCAACGTAATTGCGTCAGCCATTGCAGTCAGCTGTTGTTCGGCGACGTGTTTGGAATTTGCGTACCAGGAGAGTTCGGGATGGCGCGCCGCCAGCGAAGAGATAAACAGAAATCGTTGGCAAAAGCCGCTCTCTTTTGCCGCTTGCATCAGGCGCAGGCTGCCGTCAACGTTGCAGCGGGTAAAAATCTCTTCTTTGTGCCCGCGCACTTGCCCGGCGCAATGGACCACCGCGCTGGCTCCGGTAACCAGTTCGCTAAGCGAATGTGTATCTTCCAGCGAACCGCGCACCCAAGTGAGATTATCATTGACGTGAGCGCGGGCAGTACGCGTCAATGCGCGAACGTGAAAGCCGCGGGCGAGCAGGTTATCAATAATATATTTACCGATAAACCCGGTAGCGCCCGTCACCGCGACAGTTTGATTCATGCCAGGGACTCCTGCACATGAAGACTGGCAGCATAAGCCTTCTGATAACGTTTTTTCGCTTCCGCACGGGCAGGCTTGCCGGAGGATGTTCGGGGAATACTGTGGGGCGGCAACAGATCGATATCCGCGGTAACGCCAAATTCGCTTTGGATCCGTGCTGCCAGCGCGTGGATAAGCTGCCCGCGACGTTCTTCATCGCTGATCCGACACTGGATCTGCAAAATGATTTTTTCCTGGGCGGTAACAAAAGCAATCGCATCGCCAGAATGAATTTCCGGTTCCTGTTCCGCAATATATTCAATATCCTGCGGCCAGATATTACGGCCACGAATAATAATCAGATCTTTAATGCGTCCGGTGACATACAGATAACCGTCCAGCAGATAACCGAGGTCGCCGGTGTCTAACCAGCCCGTCGCGGCAATCTCGTCTTGTGAAATCTGGTCGCCAAAGTAACCGCTCATCAGGCTAGGGCCGGAGATGCAAATATGGCCTACCACACGTTCCGCGACAGGTATACCTGCTTCATTGCGGATTTCAATGCCATGTTCCGGCAACGCTTTACCGCAGTTGACGAAAGTCGATACGGCGCGTGTTTCAGCACCCGGCGCGACGGCTTTACCCTGGTATTCGAGGATGTCGCGATCCACTTCGTTAACCACAACCCCGGAAGCTTCATCAGAGAAGCTGACAGCCAGCGCATTTTCTGCCAGTCCGTAGCACGGCATGAAAGTTTTATCGTCAAAGTTGACCTGACGGAAACATTCAGCGAATTGATGGAGTTGTTCTGCGGAGATGGGTTCTGCACCAATACCAGCGACGCGCCAGCAGGAAAGATCCAGTTCAGCGAGATCTTTTTCATTCACGCGGCGCTGGCACAATTCATAGCCAAACGGCGGCGCAACGGAAACGGTGCCGCGATTTTTACTGATCAATTTAAGCCATTGCAGAGGACGCATGGCAAAATCCTGAGTGCGCAAATAATCTACTGAAAGCTGCGTGGCGACGGGGGTCAGGAGAAAGCCGACCAGTCCCATATCATGGTAGAAAGGCAGCCAGGAGACGCAGCGGTCGCCAGGGCGTAATTTAATCCCATCGTGGCTTATAGCACGTAGATTAGCCATCACTTCGCGGTGAGTAATGATAACGCCACGGGGAAAACGGGTGCTGCCGGAGGTGTACTGGAGGTAGGCGATATCGTTTGGAACTGGACGTTGAAGCGCAACATCGGCTTCCGGTAATGCCTTAAACCAGGCGTGGCTTAAAACATGTAATTCGGGATTGTTATGCGTCGCGGCATTGACCAGTGGCAACCACTCATCACCAGTGATAATGGCTGCGGGCTGGCAACTTGCCAGTAACCCCTGCAGTTTGGCGCTCCAGGAATCCCGCTGACCGACGCCCATTGGAATCGCCAACGGGACGGCGACTAAGCCGGCATACTGGCAGGCAAAAAAAGCTTCTACAAACCCGCTACTCGTTTCGGCAATCAGTGCCACGCGATCGCCTTTTTTCAGGTTCAGCGATAACAACCGCTTCGCACCAGCTTCGGCACGCGCTTTTAACGTCTGATATTCCAGTTGATCTTCAAGTTGGCAACGTCTGTCATAAAAATTCATTCCAGCGCTACTCAGAGCGGCATAGTCCAAAGCATCAACCAGCGTTGGAAAATCGGCATAGCGCATAGGTAGGGAATGCGTAAAGATTTTATTAGACATATACACCACGAAAAAATTGGATATCAAAAATAAAATGACAATAATGCGGTGGATTATATAGGCATAAAAGATAAATGAGATTGTATTTTCATCGGTGCGATATTGAACATTGATTTAAATAATAGGTTTTGTTTTGTTGTTTTTATTGTGAATGATATTTGATTTATGAATGTATTAAGAATGAACCTTGTCTGACCGCATTAAATCGCTAAAAGGCATTGTGGCGCTTCTTCGTAGGCTGTGATCTTATCGTAATCATTAATAAATAATATTTATTCTTATTTTGTATTCATGGTGTTGATTATTAAGATGCCGTTCGTTGCTGTTGCAACCTGTTTTTCATCGTTAATTATTTGTTATCCACAGAGATATGGAATGCGATCTGCTGATGATTAAAATTGAAAAAGTAATTAATAAAAATGACCTTAAGGCATTTATCGCTTTTCCGTCATCACTTTATCCCGACGATCCAAACTGGATACCCCCTTTATTCATTGAACGCAACGAGCATTTGTCTGCGAAAAATCCGGGGACGGACCATATCATCTGGCAGGCGTGGGTGGCAAAAAAAGCGGGGCAGATAGTTGGGCGTATTACCGCGCAAATAGATACCTTGCACCGCGAGCGTTACGGCAAAGATACCGGTCATTTCGGCATGATTGACGCCATTGATGATCCGCAGGTTTTTGCCGCGTTGTTTGGCGCAGCGGAAGCGTGGTTGAAGTCACAAGGTGCAAGTAAGATCAGCGGTCCTTTCAGCCTGAATATCAATCAGGAAAGCGGATTACTGATTGAAGGTTTCAATACACCACCCTGTGCGATGATGCCGCACGGTAAACCGTGGTATGCCGCGCATATTGAACAATTGGGTTATCACAAAGGCATTGATTTACTGGCGTGGTGGATGCAGCGAACCGATCTCACTTTCTCTCCGGCGCTAAAAAAACTAATGGATCAGGTGCGTAAGAAGGTGACCATTCGCTGCATCAATCGCCAGCGGTTTGCCGAAGAGATGCAGATCCTGCGTGAGATTTTCAATTCTGGCTGGCAGCACAACTGGGGATTTGTGCCGTTTACCGAACATGAATTCGCGACCATGGGCGACCAACTTAAATATCTGGTGCCGGACGATATGATCTACATCGCTGAGATTGATTCTGCACCCTGCGCGTTTATTGTCGGCTTGCCAAACATCAACGAGGCGATTGCCGATCTGAACGGATCGCTCTTTCCCTTCGGCTGGGCAAAATTGCTGTGGCGTTTAAAAGTCAGCGGTGTGCGAACTGCGCGAGTACCGCTGATGGGCGTGCGGGACGAGTATCAGTTCAGCCGCATCGGCCCGGTGATTGCGTTGTTATTGATTGAAGCCTTACGCGATCCGTTTGCCCGCCGGAAGATCGATGCGCTGGAGATGTCATGGATCCTCGAAACCAATACAGGCATGAATAACATGCTGGAACGCATTGGGGCGGAGCCGTACAAGCGTTACCGATTGTATGAAAAGCAGATTTGATGGCAGTCACCCCTGCTTCATCTCCAGCGGCACCGCCGAGCGAATCAAATGGTGGCCTTCCAGCTCGATATCGTGGAGATTCTTTTTCACGGTCCGCACATGATCGCGTGCTGCGCGCTGGGCGACGTGCGGCAGCCGCTGCAACACCGCGTTGTAGATCCGCGCATGCTGGCGATCGATCTGCTTTTTTTGCTGTGGTCGATGGTAGAGATTATTTACGCTGGCAAACACCGAATTAAACATCAGGTCGGTCAATGATTGCAGCGTAAACTCCAGCACCTGATTGTGAGAAGCCTGACAAATGGCGAGATGGAAAGCGTGATCCAACTGCGCATGTTCGATCAGCGAAATCTCTTTGTTGTTCTCACTGGCGGCGAGCATTTTTTCATAACAGCGGGTTATCACAACAAAATCAGCCTGGGTTCCCAGCGTTGCCGCCAGCCTTGCCGATTCGCCCTCCAGTAATGCGCGAACGTCGAGCAGATCGTACAGCGTTCGCGGCTGCGTACTGAACAGATGGATCAGCGGGCTGGTGTCCTGCACCCGATTAAGCCGTGCGACACGAGAATCGCGACCCTGCGCCGTTTCAATAATCCCGCGCCCGCGCAGCACGGTCAGCCCTTCACGCAGTGCGGAGCGTGAGAAGCCGAGCTTTTCACACAGTCGACGTTCCGAGGGAAGCGGCTGACCGACCTTCAGTACGCCGTCGATAATTAACCGTTCGATACTCTCTGCAACCACTTCGCAAATAGGGCGACGTTCATCTTTCATTCCCGGACCTCGTGCACAGGTAGGACCAATTTTTCTGTTCTTAACTCGCAAAACACGCACATCACGTAAGTGATTATGTTACATCAATTTAACATTAAGTTAACCAAGACAAGGTCACAGAGCTGGAAAAAAAATGGTCTGACCGGTAGCTAAAGAGATAGACGAAAACGAAAAGCCCGCTTAATAACTGTTCACAGAAGCAGCGCGAAAAAATCAGCTGCCACACAACACAACAAAGCGAAGCCTACTCATGAGCATCTTGTACGAAGAGCGTCTTGATGGCGCTTTACCCGATGTCGACCGCACATCGGTACTGATGGCACTGCGTGAGCATGTCCCTGGACTTGAGATCCTGCATACCGATGAGGAGATCATTCCTTACGAGTGTGACGGGTTGAGCGCGTATCGCACGCGTCCATTACTGGTTGTTCTGCCTAAGCAGATGGAACAGGTGACGGCGATTCTGGCTGTCTGCCACCGCCTGCGTGTACCGGTGGTGACCCGTGGTGCAGGCACCGGGCTTTCTGGTGGCGCGCTGCCGCTGGAAAAAGGTGTGTTGTTGGTGATGGCGCGCTTTAAAGAGATCCTCGACATTAACCCCGTTGGTCGCCGTGCGCGCGTGCAGCCGGGCGTGCGTAACCTGGCGATCTCCCAGGCCGTTGCGCCGCATAATCTCTATTACGCGCCGGATCCGTCCTCACAAATCGCCTGTTCGATTGGCGGCAATGTGGCGGAAAATGCCGGTGGCGTTCACTGCCTGAAATATGGTCTAACCGTACATAACCTGCTGAAAATTGAAGTGCAAACGCTGGATGGCGAGGCGCTGACGCTGGGATCGGACGCGCTGGATTCGCCTGGTTTTGACCTGCTGGCGCTGTTTACCGGATCGGAAGGTATGCTCGGCGTGACCACCGAAGTGACGTTAAAACTGCTGCCGAAGCCGCCCGTGGCGCGGGTGCTGTTAGCCAGCTTTGACTCGGTAGAAAAAGCCGGACTTGCGGTTGGTGACATCATCGCCAATGGCATTATCCCCGGCGGGCTGGAGATGATGGATAACCTGTCGATCCGCGCTGCGGAAGATTTTATACATGCCGGTTATCCCGTCGATGCCGAAGCGATTTTATTGTGCGAGCTGGACGGCGTGGAGTCTGACGTACAGGAAGACTGCGAGCGGGTTAACGACATCTTGTTGAAAGCGGGCGCGACTGACGTCCGTCTGGCACAGGACGAAGCAGAGCGCGTACGTTTCTGGGCCGGCCGCAAGAACGCATTCCCGGCAGTGGGGCGCATTTCCCCGGATTACTACTGTATGGATGGCACCATCCCACGCCGCGCGCTGCCTGGCGTACTGGAAGGCATTGCCCGTTTATCGCAGCAATATGATTTACGCGTTGCCAACGTCTTTCATGCCGGAGACGGCAACATGCACCCGTTAATCCTTTTCGATGCCAACGAACCCGGTGAATTTGCCCGCGCGGAAGAGCTGGGCGGGAAGATCCTCGAACTCTGCGTTGAAGTTGGCGGCAGCATCAGTGGGGAACATGGCATTGGGCGCGAAAAAATCAATCAAATGTGCGCCCAGTTCAACAGCGATGAAATCACGACCTTCCATGCGGTCAAGGCGGCGTTTGACCCCGATGGTTTGCTGAACCCTGGGAAAAACATTCCCACGCTACACCGCTGTGCTGAATTTGGTGCCATGCATGTGCATCACGGTCATTTACCTTTCCCTGAACTGGAGCGTTTCTGATGCTACGCGAGTGTGATTACAGCCAGGCGCTGCTGGAGCAGGTGAATCAGGCGATTAGCGATAAAACGCCGCTGGTGATTCAGGGCAGCAATAGCAAAGCCTTTTTAGGTCGTCCTGTCACCGGGCAAACGCTGGATGTGCGTTGTCATCGCGGCATTGTTAATTACGACCCGACCGAGCTGGTGATAACCGCTCGTGCCGGAACGCCGCTGGTGGCGATTGAAGCGGCGCTGGAGAGCGCCGGGCAAATGCTCCCCTGCGAGCCGCCACATTATGGTGAAGAAGCTACCTGGGGCGGGATGATCGCCTGCGGGCTGGCGGGGCCGCGTCGCCCGTGGAGTGGTTCGGTCCGCGATTTTGTCCTCGGCACGCGCATCATTACCGGCACTGGAAAACATCTGCGTTTTGGTGGTGAAGTGATGAAAAACGTTGCCGGATACGATCTCTCACGGTTAATGGCCGGAAGCTACGGTTGTCTGGGTGTGCTCACTGAAATCTCGATGAAAGTGTTACCGCGACCACGCGCCACCCTGAGTCTGCGTCGGGAAATCAGCCTGCAAGAAGCCATGAATGAAATCGCCCAGTGGCAACTCCAGCCATTACCCATTAGTGGCTTATGTTACTTCGACAATGCGTTGTGGATCCGCCTTGAGGGCGGCGAAGGATCGGTAAAAGCAGCGCGTGAACTGCTGGGGGGCGAAGAGGTTGCGGGTCAGTTCTGGCAGCAATTGCGTGAACAACAACTGCCGTTCTTCTCGTTACCAGGTACCTTATGGCGCATTTCCTTACCCAGCGATGCGCCGATGATGGATTTACCCGGCGAGCAACTGATCGACTGGGGCGGGGCGTTACGCTGGCTGAAATCGACAGCCGATGACAATCAAATCCATCGCATTGCCCGCAACGCTGGCGGTCATGCGACCCGCTTTAGTGCCGGAGATGGTGGTTTTGCCCCGCTACCGGCTCCTTTATTCCGCTATCACCAGCAGCTTAAACAGCAGCTCGACCCTTGCGGCGTGTTTAATCCCGGTCGCATGTACGCGGAGCTTTAAGGAGCAGGCTATGCAAACCCAATTAACCGAAGAGATGCGGCAGAACGCGCGGGCGCTGGAAGCCGACAGCATCCTGCGCGCCTGTGTTCACTGCGGATTTTGTACCGCAACCTGCCCAACCTATCAGCTCCTGGGCGATGAACTGGACGGGCCGCGCGGGCGCATCTATCTGATTAAACAGGTGCTGGAAGGCAACGACGTCACGCTTAAAACACAGGAGCATCTCGATCGCTGTCTCACTTGCCGCAATTGTGAAACCACCTGTCCTTCTGGTGTGCGCTATCACAATTTGCTGGATATCGGGCGTGATATTGTCGAGCAGAAAGTGAAACGCCCACTGCCGGAGCGAATGCTGCGCGAAGGATTGCGCCAGGTAGTGCCGCGTCCGGCGGTCTTCCGTGCGCTGACGCAGGTAGGGCTGGTGCTGCGACCGTTTTTACCGGAACAGGTCAGAGCAAAACTGCCTGCTGAAACGGTGAAAGCTAAACCGCGTCCACCGCTGCGCCATAAGCGTCGGGTTTTAATGCTGGAAGGCTGCGCCCAGCCTACGCTTTCGCCCAACACCAACGCGGCAACTGCGCGAGTGCTGGATCGTCTGGGGATCAGCGTCATGCCAGCTAACGAAGCAGGCTGTTGTGGCGCGGTGGACTATCATCTTAATGCGCAAGAGAAAGGGTTAGCGCGGGCGCGCAATAATATTGATGCCTGGTGGCCCGCGATTGAAGCAGGTGCCGAGGCTATTTTGCAGACTGCCAGCGGCTGCGGCGCGTTTGTCAAAGAGTATGGGCAGATGCTGAAAAACGATGCGTTGTATGCCGATAAAGCGCGTCAGGTCAGTGAGCTGGCGGTCGATTTAGTCGAACTTCTGCGCGAGGAACCGCTGGAAAAACTGGCAATTCGCGGCGATAAAAAACTGGCCTTCCACTGCCCGTGTACCCTACAACATGCGCAAAAGCTGAACGGCGAAGTGGAAAAAGTGTTGCTTCGTCTTGGATTTACCTTAACGGACGTTCCCGACAGCCATCTGTGCTGCGGTTCAGCGGGAACATATGCGTTAACGCATCCCGATCTGGCGCGCCAGCTGCGGGATAACAAAATGAATGCGCTGGAAAGCGGCAAACCGGAAATGATCGTCACCGCCAACATTGGTTGCCAGACGCATCTGGCGAGCGCCGGTCGTACCTCTGTGCGTCACTGGATTGAAATTGTAGAACAAGCCCTTGAAAAGGAATAACAAAATGAAAACTAAAGTCATTCTTAGCCAGCAAATGGCGAGTGCAATTATTGCCGCAGGTCAGGAAGAGGCGCAGAAAAACAACTGGTCTGTTTCCATTGCTGTTGCCGATGACGGCGGTCATCTGCTGGCGTTAAGTCGCATGGACGATTGCGCGCCGATTGCGGCTTACATCTCCCAGGAGAAAGCGCGTACCGCCGCGCTGGGGCGTCGTGAAACTAAGGGGTATGAAGAGATGGTGAACAACGGACGTACCGCGTTCGTGACTGCGCCGTTATTAACGTCGCTAGAAGGTGGCGTACCGGTTGTTGTGGATGGGCAAATTATTGGTGCCGTGGGCGTTTCTGGTTTAACCGGAGCACAGGATGCGCAGGTCGCGAAAGCGGCAGCAGCGGTGTTGGCGAAATAAGCGAAAACGAGGAGAGAAACAATGAGTCAAACCATAACCCAGGGCCGTTTACGCATTAACGCCAATTTTAAACGTTTTGTGGATGAAGAAGTTTTACCGGGAACAGGGTTGGACGCTGCGGCGTTCTGGCGCAATTTTGATGAGATCGTTCACGATCTGGCACCAGAAAATCGTCAGTTGCTGGCAGAACGCGATCGCATTCAGGCGGCGCTTGATGAGTGGCATCGCAGCAATCCGGGGCCGGTAAAAGATAAAGCGGCCTATAAATCTTTCCTGCGTGAACTGGGCTACCTGGTGCCGCAACCGGAGCGCGTAACGGTGGAAACCACGGGCATTGACAGCGAAATCACCAGTCAGGCGGGGCCACAGCTGGTGGTTCCGGCAATGAACGCCCGCTACGCGCTGAACGCGGCGAACGCTCGCTGGGGCTCACTGTACGATGCGTTATACGGCAGCGACATCATCCCGCAGGAAGGGGCGATGGTCAGCGGCTACGATCCGCAGCGTGGTGAGCAGGTTATCGCCTGGGTTCGGCGTTTCCTCGATGAATCACTACCGCTGGAAAACGGCAGCTATCAGGATGTGGTGGCGTTTAAGGTGGTCGATAAACAATTACGCATCCAGTTGAAAAATGGTAAAGAAACCACGTTACGTACCCCGGCGCAGTTTGTCGGTTACCGTGGCGATGCCGCTGCGCCGACCTGCATTTTGCTGAAAAATAACGGTCTGCATATTGAACTGCAAATTGATGCCAACGGGCGGATTGGCAAAGACGATCCGGCGCATATCAACGATGTTATCGTCGAAGCGGCCATCAGTACCATTCTCGACTGCGAAGATTCGGTCGCGGCGGTTGATGCGGAAGATAAAATCCTGCTGTACCGCAACCTGCTGGGCCTGATGCAGGGGACTCTGCAAGAGAAAATGGAAAAAAACGGTCGGCAAATCGTGCGTAAACTGAATGACGATCGTCATTACACCGCCGCCGATGGCTCTGAAATTTCTCTGCACGGACGCTCGCTGCTGTTTATCCGCAACGTGGGTCATTTGATGACCATTCCTGTGATTTGGGACAGCGAAGGCAATGAAATCCCGGAAGGCATTCTTGATGGCGTCATGACTGGCGCGATTGCCCTCTATGATTTAAAAGTGCAGAAAAACTCGCGCACAGGCAGCGTCTATATTGTGAAACCGAAAATGCACGGTCCGCAGGAAGTGGCGTTCGCCAACAAACTGTTTACCCGCATTGAGACAATGCTCGGTATGGCACCGAATACCCTGAAAATGGGCATTATGGATGAAGAACGTCGGACCTCGCTGAACTTGCGTAGCTGTATCGCTCAGGCGCGTAACCGCGTGGCGTTCATCAATACCGGTTTCCTCGACCGTACCGGCGATGAAATGCATTCGGTGATGGAAGCTGGCCCGATGCTGCGTAAAAACCAGATGAAATCGACGCCGTGGATCAAAGCCTACGAACGTAATAACGTGCTTTCCGGTCTGTTCTGTGGGCTGCGCGGTAAAGCGCAAATCGGTAAAGGGATGTGGGCAATGCCGGACCTGATGGCAGACATGTACAGCCAGAAGGGCGACCAACTGCGTGCCGGGGCAAACACAGCCTGGGTTCCGTCACCAACCGCTGCTACGCTCCATGCGCTGCACTACCACCAAACCAACGTACAGAGCGTGCAGGCCAACATTGCCCAGAGCGAGTTCAATGCTGAATTTGAACCGCTGCTGGACGATCTGCTGACTATTCCGGTGGCTGAAAACGCTAACTGGTCGGTTGAAGAGATCCAACAAGAGCTGGATAACAACGTGCAGGGGATTCTGGGGTACGTGGTGCGTTGGGTGGAGCAGGGGATTGGTTGTTCAAAAGTGCCGGATATTCACAACGTGGCGCTGATGGAAGACCGCGCAACGCTGCGTATCTCCAGCCAGCATATCGCCAACTGGTTACGTCACAGTATTCTGACCAAAGAACAGGTGCAGGCGTCGCTGGAGAATATGGCGAAAGTGGTTGATCAGCAAAACGCTGGCGATCCGGCTTATCGTCCGATGTCGGGGAATTTCGCTAACTCGTGTGCTTTTAAAGCTGCCAGCGATTTAATCTTCCTCGGCGTGAAACAGCCAAACGGCTATACCGAACCGTTATTACACGCCTGGCGTTTACGCGAAAAAGAAAGTCATTAATAGCGTCAAAAAAGCCCCGGCAAGTTTTATTGTCGGGGCTATGATAGTAACTGCGGTAGTACATTTATCCCGGAAATAACCGGAGCGATTATCAGGGTTTAACAATATTAAATACCCGTAGCGCATTACTAGCGGGCCTAAAACAACAATATGGACATCTTAACGATATTCTGCGCCTGCGTGTGCGGAACAGAAACCCTTACCCGATATACTTGTTATGCCAGAGGTAGCAATTGCGTTAGCAGCGTACTGTTGCTGTAAAGTATAACGCCTATATTTTACAGTTCAGTCCTCTTTTGCTTATTACAACCTTAAGTATATCAAGCATATAAAGATAATAAGAGACTGAAAAATATGGTTACCTGGACCCAAATGTATATGCCGATGGGAGGACTGGGGCTATCCGCTCTGGTCGCCCTGATCCCGATAATATTCTTCTTCGTTGCACTCGCGGTATTACGTCTGAAAGGACATGTCGCCGGAGCAATAACCCTTATATTATCTATTCTGATTGCGATATTCGCCTTTAAAATGCCGATTGATATGGCATTTGCTGCTGCGGGCTATGGCTTTATTTATGGATTATGGCCTATTGCGTGGATTATTGTTGCGGCGGTGTTCCTCTATAAATTAACCGTTGCCAGCGGTCAGTTCGATATTATCCGCAGCTCGGTTATCTCCATCACTGACGATCAGCGTTTGCAGGTGTTACTGATTGGTTTCTCCTTTGGCGCGCTGCTGGAAGGGGCGGCTGGCTTTGGTGCGCCGGTGGCGATTACCGGTGCGCTGCTGGTGGGCCTGGGCTTCAAACCGTTATACGCGGCGGGGCTGTGTCTGATTGCCAACACTGCGCCGGTGGCGTTTGGTGCGTTGGGCGTGCCGATTCTGGTCGCCGGTCAGGTAACGGGAATCGATCCGTTCCACATTGGCGCAATGGCGGGACGTCAGTTACCGTTCCTGTCGGTTCTTGTGCCGTTCTGGCTGGTAGCAATGATGGACGGCTGGAAAGGGGTGAAAGAGACGTGGCCAGCGGCGCTGGTTGCTGGGGGAAGCTTCGCTGTCACGCAGTTCTTTACCTCTAACTATATTGGTCCGGAACTGCCGGATATTACTTCGGCGCTGGTGAGTATCGTCTCACTCGCTTTATTCCTTAAAGTCTGGCGGCCGAAAAATACCGAAACGGCAATCAGCATGGGACAATCCGCAGGTGCGATGGTGGTGAATAAACCATCTTCTGGCGGTCCCGTGCCTTCAGAATATAGTCTGGGGCAAATCATTCGTGCGTGGTCACCGTTTTTAATCTTAACGGTGCTGGTCACCATCTGGACCATGAAGCCGTTTAAAGCGTTATTTGCTCCGGGCGGCGCGTTTTATTCACTGGTGATTAATTTCCAGATCCCTCATTTGCATCAACAAGTGTTGAAAGCGGCACCCATTGTCGCCCAACCAACGCCAATGGATGCGGTGTTTAAATTCGACCCTCTCTCGGCTGGCGGCACCGCTATTTTTATTGCGGCGATTATCTCTATCTTCATCCTCGGCGTGGGCATCAAGAAAGGGATTGGCGTCTTTGCCGAAACGCTAATTAGTCTGAAGTGGCCGATATTGTCGATTGGCATGGTGCTGGCGTTCGCCTTCGTCACCAACTATTCCGGCATGTCCACCACGCTGGCGCTGGTACTGGCAGGTACAGGCGTGATGTTCCCGTTTTTCTCACCGTTTCTCGGCTGGCTGGGCGTATTCCTTACCGGCTCGGACACCTCCTCTAACGCCCTGTTTGGTTCACTGCAATCGACCACGGCGCAGCAAATCAACGTCTCTGACACTCTGCTGGTGGCAGCAAATACCAGCGGCGGCGTAACTGGCAAGATGATTTCCCCGCAATCTATCGCCGTGGCCTGCGCCGCGACGGGCATGGTGGGCCGAGAATCTGAACTGTTCCGCTACACCGTGAAGCACAGTCTGATCTTTGCCAGTGTGATCGGCATTATCACGCTGTTGCAGGCGTATGTGTTTACCGGGATGTTAGTTTCGTAAGTCAATAAAGCCGGATGATCGTTAATATCATCCGGCTTCGTTTACATTACTCTGTCTTATTAATGGAAAATTATTTCCCGCTTTATTATCCATGTGGCAATAATGTTTCGCGTTCAGATAACCTGCTAAATAATTAAAAGCGTGAGAACATCTGTTTTTTTATCACGCAAAACAAGTCAGTATTAATTATGTTCGCTTGATGAGCAAACACCGTTCTATCTGTTGCTTTTGCAATCTTAATCGTTAAAACTACCAACAAATTTATATAGTTACGTTGTGAAAAGTTGTTAATTTTTTGTTTATTGAAATTTCGTAAAAATAACCAGCCAGACATCGAATAGGGGTTATTCTTATAAATTTCACCTGTTTTTCTATCAATGATGCCGTTTTCTTAAGAATGGAGGAAGTTATTAAAGAAGATAAAGCATAAAACTATTTCCCCGGTTACGAATCTTTTAACTTTGTTTTGTCACTTGCGTTATTAATGAATAAGAAATTTAAATATAAGAAATCGCTTTTAGCGGCTATTTTGAGTGCAACCCTGTTAGCCGGTTGTGATGGCGGTGGCTCCGGATCTTCCTCCGATACGCCGCCTGTAGATTCTGGAACAGGGTCTTTGCCGGAAGTGAAACCTGATCCAACACCAAACCCGGAGCTGACGCCTGAGCCAACGCCGGACCCAGAACCTACGCCGGAACCGACACCTGATCCTGAGCCAGAACCGGAGCCAGAACCTGTTCCTACGAAAACGGGTTATCTGACCCTGGGCGGAAGCCAGCGGGTAACTGGTGCTACTTGTAATGGTGAATCCAGCGATGGCTTTACATTTACACCTGGTGAGGACGTTACTTGCGTGGCGGGTAACACGACAATTGCTACCTTCGACACCCAGTCAGAAGCTGCGCGTAGCCTGCGTGCGGTTGAAAAAGTGTCGTTTAGTCTTGAGGACGCGCAAGAACTGGCAGCTTCCGATGACAAGAAAAGCAATGCGGTTTCGCTGGTAACGTCCAGTAACAGCTGTCCGGCGAATACAGAACAGGTTTGCCTGACGTTCTCCTCAGTGATCGAGAGTAAACGTTTCGACTCGCTGTATAAGCAAATCGATCTGGCACCGGAAGAGTTCAAAAAGCTGGTCAATGAAGAGGTGGAAAACAATGCCGCGACCGATAAAGCGCCATCCACTCATACTTCACCGGTTGTGCCCGTCACCACGCCGGGAACAAAACCGGATCTGAACGCTTCCTTCGTGTCGGCTAACGCGGAACAGTTTTATCAGTATCAACCCACTGAAATCATTCTCTCCGAAGGCCGACTGGTAGATAGCATGGGCAATGGTGTGGTTGGCGTAAATTACTACACCAGCTCAGGCCGTGGCGTAACTGGCGAAAACGGCAAATTCAACTTCAGCTGGGGCGAAACCATCTCCTTTGGTATCGACACCTTTGAACTGGGCTCAGTGCGCGGCAATAAGTCGACCATTGCGTTGACTGAACTGGGTGACGAAGTTCGCGGCGCGAATATTGATCAGCTTATTCATCGTTACTCCCAGGCCGGAAAAAATGATGAGCGTGAAGTGCCGGACGTAGTGCGCAAGGTCTTTGCCGAGTATCCCAACGTAATCAACGAGATTATCAATCTCTCGTTATCCAATGGCGAGGCGTTGAGCGAAGGCGATCAAACCTTTGAGCGGACAAACGAATTTCTTGAGCAGTTTAAATCCGGGCAGGCTAAAGAGATTGATACGGCGATTTGTGACTCCCTTGGGGGCTGCAACTCTCAGCGTTGGTTCTCGTTGACAGCACGCAATGTTAACGAAGGTCAGATTCAGGGCGTTATCAACAAGCTGTGGGGTGTGGATAAAGATTACAAATCAGTGACGAAATTCCACGTCTTCCATGACTCTACCAACTTCTATGGCAGTACCGGTAATGCGCGCGGTCAGGCAGTGGTGAATATCTCCAACGCGGCCTTCCCGATTCTGATGGCGCGTAATGATAAAAACTACTGGCTGGCGTTTGGCGAAAAACGCGCCTGGGATAAAAACGAGCTGGCGTACATTACGGAAGCGCCTTCTCTCGTTGAGCCGGAAAACGTTACGCGCGATACCGCCACCTTTAACCTGCCGTTTATTTCGCTGGGGCAAGTCGGTGAGGGCAAACTGATGGTTATCGGTAACCCGCACTACAACAGCATTTTGCGTTGTCCGAACGGTTACAGCTGGGAAGGCGGTGTTGATAAAAACGGTCAGTGTACGCGTAACAGTGATTCTAATGATATGAAGCACTTTATGCAGAACGTGTTGCGCTATCTGTCCGACGATAAATGGACGCCGGACGCGAAAGCCAGCATGACCGTAGGCACCAACCTGGATACTGTCTATTTCAAACGTCATGGTCAGGTTACAGGAAACAGCGCTGAGTTCGGCTTTCATCCGGATTTTGCGGGTATCTCTGTTGAGCATTTAAGTAGCTATGGCGATCTCGACCCGCAGGAAATGCCGCTGCTGATCCTCAACGGCTTTGAGTATGTGACTCAGGTTGGTAACGATCCTTATGCAATCCCGCTGCGAGCAGATACCAGCAAACCGAAGCTGACTCAGCAGGATGTGACCGATCTGATCGCCTATCTGAACAAAGGTGGATCGGTGCTGATCATGGAAAACGTGATGAGCAATCTTAAGGAAGAGAGCGCGTCTGGCTTTGTACGTCTGCTTGATGCCGCAGGTCTGTCGATGGCACTGAACAAGTCGGTAGTAAATAACGATCCGCAAGGGTATCCGAACCGCGTTCGTCAGCAGCGCGCAACGGGCATTTGGGTCTATGAACGTTATCCTGCCGTAGATGGTGCGCTGCCGTACACCATCGATAGTAAGACAGGGGAAGTTAAGTGGAAATATCAGGTAGAAAACAAACCTGATGACAAACCGAAGCTGGAAGTTGCCAGCTGGCTGGAAGATGTAGATGGCAAACAGGAAACGCGTTATGCCTTTATTGATGAGGCCGATCATAAAACAGAGGATTCTCTGAAGGCTGCGAAGGCAAAAATCTTTGAGAAGTTTCCTGGATTAAAGGAGTGTAAGGACCCAACTTACCACTACGAGGTCAACTGTCTGGAATATCGTCCTGGCACGGGGGTTCCGGTTACTGGTGGCATGTATGTTCCACAGTATACGCAACTAAGCCTTAACGCCGACACGGCAAAAGCGATGGTGCAGGCTGCGGATTTAGGCACCAACATTCAGCGTCTGTATCAGCATGAGCTCTACTTCCGGACCAATGGTCGCAAAGGTGAGCGTCTGAGCAGCGTCGATCTGGAACGTCTGTACCAGAACATGTCGGTCTGGCTGTGGAATAAAATTGAATATCGCTATGAAAACGACAAGGATGACGAGCTGGGCTTTAAAACGTTCACCGAGTTCCTGAACTGCTACGCCAACGATGCCTATACTGGCGGCACGCAGTGTTCTGATGAGCTGAAAAAATCGCTGGTCGATAACAACATGATCTACGGCGAGAAGAGCGTTAATAAAGCGGGCATGATGAACCCGAGCTATCCGCTCAACTATATGGAAAAACCGCTGACGCGCCTGATGCTGGGTCGTTCCTGGTGGGATCTGAACATCAAAGTTGATGTCGAGAAGTATCCGGGAGCGGTATCGGCAGAAGGTGAGAAGGTTACTGAAACCATCAGCCTGTACTCCAATCCGACCAAATGGTTTGCGGGTAACATGCAGTCTACTGGCCTGTGGGCTCCGGCTCAGAAAGAGGTCACCATTGAGTCTTCTGCATCAGTTCCTGTGACTGTCACCGTGGCGCTGGCCGACGATCTGACCGGACGCGAGAAGCATGAAGTCGCGCTGAACCGTCCGCCAAAAGTGACGAAAACCTATGATCTGAAAGCCAATGATAAGGTGACCTTCAAGGTGCCTTACGGTGGTCTGATTTATATCAAGGGCAACAGCCCAAAGAATGAGTCAGCCGAATTCACCTTTACTGGTGTGGTAAAAGCGCCGTTCTATAAAGACGGCGAATGGAAAAACGCTCTGAACTCCCCTGCGCCGCTGGGCGAGCTGGAATCAGACGCTTTCGTTTATACCACGCCGAAGAAGAACCTTGAGGCCAGCAATTTCACTGGTGGTGTAGCAGAATTCGCTAAAGATCTGGATACCTTTGCCAGCTCGATGAATGACTTCTACGGTCGTAATGATGAAGACGGTAAGCACCGGATGTTTACCTATAAAAACTTGACGGGGCACAAGCATCGTTTCACCAACGATGTGCAGATCTCCATCGGTGATGCGCACTCGGGTTATCCGGTAATGAACAGCAGCTTCTCGACGAACAGCACCACGCTGCCGACGACGCCGCTGAACGACTGGTTGATCTGGCACGAAGTAGGGCACAACGCCGCCGAAACGCCGCTGACTGTTCCTGGCGCAACTGAAGTAGCGAACAACGTTCTGGCGCTGTACATGCAGGATCGCTATCTCGGCAAGATGAACCGTGTCGCTGACGATATTACTGTCGCGCCGGAATATCTGGAGGAGAGCAACGGTCAGGCATGGGCGCGCGGCGGTGCGGGCGACCGTCTGCTGATGTACGCGCAGCTGAAGGAGTGGGCAGAGAAAAACTTTGATATCAAACAGTGGTATCCAGAAGGTGACCTGCCTAAGTTCTACAGCGATCGTGAAGGGATGAAAGGCTGGAACCTGTTCCAGTTGATGCACCGTAAAGCACGCGGCGATGATGTTGGCAAAACCAAGTTTGGCGAAAGAAATTACTGTGCCGAATCCAACGGTAACGCTGCCGACAAGCTGATGCTGTGTGCCTCCTGGGTCGCTCAGACGGATCTTTCGGAGTTCTTTAAGAAATGGAATCCGGGCGCGAATGCTTACCAGTTACCGGGAGCGAGCGAGATGAACTTCGAGGGCGGTGTGAGCCAGTCGGCTTACGAGACGCTGGCGGCGCTTAATCTGCCGAAACCGCAGCAAGGGCCGGAAACCATTAATCAGGTTACCGAGCATAAGATGTCAGCTGAGTAAGCCTGTATGCCGGATAAGGCGCTCGCGCCGCATCCGGCATGAAATAAGGCGCATCGGGCCTGGAGGAAAGCCATATGGCATACACCCGCAGGCCCGCATCCGGCAAGTTACAACAAACAACCTTTAACCATGCTTTTTGATGTTTTTCAGCAATACCCCGCGGGGATGCCCATACTGGCAACCGTCGGAGGATTGATCATCGGCAGTTTTTTGAATGTGGTGATTTGGCGTTACCCCATCATGCTGCGCCAACAAATGGCGGAGTTTCACGGTGAAATGCCGAGTACGCAGTCAAAAATAAACCTGGCGCTGCCACGCTCGCACTGTCCGCATTGCCAGCAGACCATCCGCGTTCGTGACAATATTCCGCTGCTCTCATGGTTGATGCTCAAAGGGCGCTGCCGCGACTGTCAGGCGAAAATCAGCAAGCGTTATCCGCTGGTGGAGTTATTGACGGCACTCGCTTTTTTGCTGGCGAGTCTGGTGTGGCCAGAAAGTGGATGGGGGCTGGCGGTGATGATATTATCCGCCTGGCTGATTGCCGCGAGCGTCATTGACCTCGATAACCAATGGCTGCCCGATGTTTTTACTCAGGGCGTATTGTGGACCGGGCTGATTGCGGCATGGGCGCAACAGAGTCCGTTAACGCTACAAGACGCAGTTACCGGCGTCCTGGTGGGGTTTATCACTTTTTACTCCCTGCGCTGGATAGCCGGAATAGTTCTGCGTAAAGAAGCATTAGGCATGGGCGATGTATTACTTTTCGCTGCGTTAGGTGGCTGGGTGGGGCCGTTGTCGCTACCCAATGTTGCTTTAATCGCATCATGCTGCGGCCTGATATATGCCGTTATTACAAAAAGAGGATCAACCACACTGCCTTTTGGACCGTGTTTAAGTCTGGGCGGTATAGCAACACTTTATCTACAGGCATTGTTTTAATGATAACCACGTCATTATCAAAGTGACATTTTAACTCTTATTAATAACCTTAGAGATTATTTACCATGTCGATAAAACAAATGCCAGGGAGGGTATTAATATCGCTATTGTTGAGCGTTACAGGATTATTAAGTGGCTGTGCCGGCCATAATGAAAATGCCAGTTTACTGGCGAAAAAACAGGCGCAAAATATCAGCCAAAACCTGCCGATTAAATCTGCGGGATATACCTTAGTGCTGGCGCAAAGTAGCGGCACGACGGTAAAAATGACCATTATCAGCGAAGCGGGTGCTCAGACCACGCAGACACCTGATGCCTTTTTAACCAGCTATCAACGACAAATGTGCGCTGACCCGACGGTGAAATTAATGATTACCGAGGGAATTAATTACAGCATAACGATTAATGATACACGTACAGGAAACCAGTATCAGCGGAAACTGGATCGTACCACCTGTGGAATAGTCAAAGCATAACGTCGGGTAGATATAAATTGGCGCGGGTTGTTTTTCGTGACGCACGAATTTATCTCATTCAGTTGCTGACAAAAATTCGTCACACTCTTAGCCAGAGACAATCTCTTAATACAGACAAAGAGCATCTGCGAAAAATGGTGCGCGGGATGTTCTGGCTCATGCTGCTTATTATTTCTGCAAAAATGGCGTATTCACTCTGGCGCTATTTCTCCTTTTCTGCGGAATATACGGCGGTTTCCTCATCGGCGAATAAACCGCTCCGTGCGGATGCAAAACCGTTCGATAAAAATGACGTGCAATTAGTCAGCCAACAAAACTGGTTTGGCAAATATCAACCCGTCGCCGCACCGGTAAAACAACCCGAACCTGCGCCTGTGGCAGAAACGCGTCTTAATGTGGTGCTGCGCGGGATCGCCTTTGGTGCCAGACCCGGCGCGGTGATTGAAGAAGGCGGCAAACAGCAGGTCTATTTACAGGGCGAACGGCTTGGCTCTCACAACGCGGTGATTGAGGAAATTAATCGTGACCATGTGATGCTGCGCTATCAGGGGAAAATGGAACGTCTGAGTCTGGCAGAAGAGAAGCGTCCCACCAAAGCCGTGACCAGCAAAAAAGCCGTCAGCGACGAAGCAAAGCAAGCTGTTGCTGAGCCTGCTGCCAGTGCGCCAGTTGAGATCCCGGCTGCCGTGCGTCAGGCACTGGCGAAAGATCCGCAGAAAATTTTTAACTATATCCAGCTTACGCCTGTGCGTAAGGAAGGGATTGTCGGTTATGCAGTGAAACCGGGGGCAGATCGTTCTCTGTTCGATGCCAGCGGTTTTAAGGAAGGCGATATCGCCATTGCGCTAAATCAGCAGGATTTCACTGATCCACGAGCAATGATTGCTCTGATGCGGCAGTTACCTTCAATGGATTCCATTCAACTTACGGTTTTACGCAAGGGTGCGCGCTACGACATTTCCATCGCGCTGCGCTAACCGCATTTAATCCAGGAGAATCATTCATCGTGTTTTGGCGTGATATGACGTTGTCGGTCTGGCGTAAGAAGACAACTGGCCTCAAAACAAAAAAGCGTTTACTGGCGCTGGTGCTGGCAGCGGCATTATGCAGTTCACCGGTCTGGGCGGAAGAAGCCACTTTCACCGCTAATTTTAAAGATACCGACCTGAAATCGTTCATCGAAACCGTCGGCGCTAACCTTAATAAAACCATCATTATGGGGCCGGGCGTTCAGGGGAAAGTGAGTATTCGCACCATGACCCCGCTCAATGAACGCCAGTATTACCAGCTATTCCTTAACCTGCTGGAAGCACAGGGGTATGCCGTCGTACCGATGGAAAACGACGTGCTGAAGGTGGTGAAATCCAGTGCCGCGAAAGTCGAGCCGCTGCCGCTGGTTGGTGAAGGCAGCGACAACTACGCGGGCGATGAAATGGTCACCAAAGTCGTGCCGGTACGTAATGTGTCGGTACGCGAGCTGGCACCGATTCTGCGCCAGATGATCGACAGCGCAGGCTCAGGCAACGTTGTTAATTACGATCCCTCCAACGTGATTATGCTTACCGGACGCGCCTCAGTTGTGGAGCGCCTGACGGAAGTGATCCAGCGCGTGGATCATGCGGGTAATCGCACCGAAGAGGTGATCCCGCTGGATAACGCCTCGGCTTCGGAAATCGCCCGCGTGCTGGAAAGCCTGACGAAAAACAGCGGCGAGAACCAGCCTGCGACGCTGAAATCTCAAATTGTCGCCGACGAACGCACCAACAGTGTGATTGTCAGTGGTGACCCGGCCACGCGGGACAAAATGCGCCGCCTGATCCGTCGGCTGGACTCAGAAATGGAACGCAGCGGCAACAGCCAGGTTTTCTATCTCAAATACAGCAAAGCCGAAGATCTGGTCGATGTACTGAAGCAGGTCAGCGGCACGCTCACGGCGGCTAAAGAAGAGGCGGAAGGCACCGTCGGTAGCGGGCGTGAGGTTGTCTCCATCGCCGCCAGCAAACACAGTAATGCCCTGATTGTTACCGCGCCGCAGGACATCATGCAGTCGCTGCAAAGCGTGATTGAACAACTGGATATTCGCCGTGCTCAGGTGCACGTCGAGGCGTTGATCGTGGAAGTTGCCGAAGGTAGCAATATCAATTTCGGCGTGCAGTGGGCGTCGAAAGATGCCGGATTAATGCAGTTTGCTAACGGTACGCAGATCCCTATTGGCACGCTGGGTGCAGCCATTTCTCAGGCAAAACCGCAGAAAGGCTCCACGGTGATCAGTGAAAACGGCGCTACCACCATTAACCCGGATACTAACGGCGATCTCTCCACGCTCGCTCAGCTTCTTTCTGGCTTTAGCGGTACGGCGGTTGGCGTGGTGAAAGGCGACTGGATGGCGCTGGTACAGGCGGTCAAAAACGACTCCAGCTCGAACGTGCTCTCCACGCCGAGTATCACCACGCTGGACAACCAGGAAGCCTTCTTCATGGTGGGCCAGGACGTTCCGGTATTAACCGGCTCTACTGTTGGCTCTAATAACAGCAATCCTTTCAATACGGTAGAGAGGAAAAAAGTCGGCATCATGCTGAAAGTCACGCCGCAGATTAACGAAGGAAACGCGGTACAGATGGTGATTGAGCAGGAAGTGTCGAAGGTGGAAGGACAGACCAGTCTCGACGTCGTGTTTGGCGAGCGCAAACTGAAAACCACCGTGCTGGCAAACGATGGTGAGCTGATCGTGCTTGGCGGTCTGATGGACGATCAGGCGGGAGAAAGCGTGGCGAAAGTGCCGCTGCTTGGCGATATCCCATTGATTGGTAACCTGTTTAAATCGACGGCGGATAAAAAAGAAAAACGTAACCTGATGGTATTTATCCGCCCGACCATTCTGCGTGACGGTATGGCGGCAGACGGCGTGTCGCAGCGCAAATATAACTATATGCGCGCCGAACAGATCTATCGCGATGAGCAAGGCTTGAGCCTGATGCCGCACACCGCGCAGCCGGTACTGCCAGCGCAAAATCAGGCTCTACCGCCAGAAGTTCGCGCGTTCCTTAATGCCGGGAGAACGCGTTAATGGTGCCTGTAGCACAGGAAACCACCGCTAACACCGTGCGTCTGCCCTACAGTTTCAGCCGTCGGTTTAGCCTGGTGGCATGGTGCGAAGCGTCGCTGGAGATCCTCCATGTTCATCCGTTGTCGCTCTCTGTTTTGCAGGAGCTGCAGCGGGGGCTGAACGCGTCTTTTACGCTGAGGCAAATCGACGAGGCCGAATTTGAACAGCGGCTGAATGCGGTCTGGCAGCGGGACTCTTCCGAGGCCCGCCAGCTGATGGAAGATCTCGGTTCTGCTGAGGACTTTTTTACTCTCGCAGAAGAACTACCGGAAACGGAAGATCTGCTGGAAAGTGACGACGATGCGCCAATCATCAAACTGATCAACGCCATGTTGGCAGAGGCGATTAAAGAAGGCGCTTCGGATATCCACATCGAGACGTTTGAAAAGAGTCTGGTGATCCGTTTTCGTGTTGACGGCACACTACATGAAATGCTGCGTCCGGGGCGCAAACTGGCCTCGCTGCTGGTATCGCGTATTAAGGTGATGGCACGGCTGGATATCGCCGAAAAACGCGTACCGCAGGATGGGCGCATTGCGCTGCTGCTGGGCGGTCGGGCGATTGACGTGCGTGTCTCCACCATGCCTTCCGCCTGGGGGGAACGGGTGGTGCTGCGACTGCTGGACAAAAACCAGGCTCGCCTGACGCTGGAGCGTCTGGGTTTAAGTCTCGAACTGACTGCGCAGTTGCGCCAGCTGTTACACAAACCGCACGGCATTTTTCTGGTGACGGGGCCGACCGGTTCCGGCAAAAGCACCACGCTGTACGCTGGATTGCAGGAGCTGAACAACCACTCGCGTAACATTCTCACGGTTGAAGACCCTATCGAATACATGATTGAAGGGATCGGTCAGACGCAGGTTAACACCCGCGTCGGCATGACCTTCGCCCGTGGCCTGCGCGCGATTTTGCGTCAGGACCCGGATGTGGTGATGGTCGGTGAAATCCGCGATACTGAAACCGCAGAAATCGCTGTTCAGGCTTCACTGACCGGACACCTGGTACTTTCCACGCTGCATACCAACACGGCGGTGGGGGCGATCACGCGTTTGCAGGATATGGGCGTTGAGCCTTTCCTGCTCTCTTCCAGTCTGACGGGCGTGATGGCGCAGCGACTGGTTCGCACGCTGTGTCCCGATTGCCGCCAGTCCGCGCCTGCCACCGACGAAGAAAAACGCCTGCTGGGGATTACCGATGCGCGAACCGTCACGCTGTACCATCCGCAGGGCTGTCCCGCCTGTAATCACAAAGGTTTTCGCGGACGTACTGCCATCCATGAGCTGATCGTGGTGGACGCCACATTACGTGATTTGATCCACCGTCAGGCCGGGGAACTGGAGCTGGAACGTTATGTCCGGCAACACTCTGCGGGTATCCGCAGCAACGGCATTGAGAAAGTGCTCGCCGGAGAAACCTCTCTCGATGAAGTTCTGCGGGTAACCATGGAGGCGTAATGGCA
The DNA here is from genome assembly GCF_003000935.1 of Escherichia sp. R1. Taxonomy (NCBI): domain Bacteria; kingdom Pseudomonadati; phylum Pseudomonadota; class Gammaproteobacteria; order Enterobacterales; family Enterobacteriaceae; genus Escherichia; species Escherichia sp. R1. The sequence goes on along the minus strand of NZ_PSRU01000008.1, from coordinate 24,223 downwards.
CTGTTTTACTATCAGGCGCTGGAGCGTAATGGTCGCAAAACCAAAGGAATGATTGAGGCGGATTCCGCGCGTCATGCCCGTCAATTGTTGCGTGGTAAAGAGCTTATCCCCGTGCACATTGAAGCCCGGCTGAATGCTTCGACAGGGGGAATGTTGCAGCGTCGGCGGCATGCACATCGTCGCGTGGCGGCGGCAGATTTGGCGCTGTTCACACGCCAACTGGCAACGCTGGTGCAGGCAGCAATGCCGCTGGAAACCTGCTTACAGGCGGTCAGTGAGCAAAGTGAAAAACTGCATGTAAAAAGCCTCGGAATGGCGCTGCGCAGCCGGATTCAGGAAGGTTATACCCTGTCGGACAGCCTGCGCGAACATCCCCGCGTCTTTGACTCCCTGTTTTGTTCGATGGTCGCTGCCGGAGAAAAATCCGGACATCTCGACGTGGTGCTCAATCGCCTGGCGGATTACACCGAACAGCGGCAGCATCTGAAATCACGCCTGCTGCAGGCCATGCTCTACCCGCTGGTACTGCTGGTGGTGGCAACGGGCGTGGTCACTATTTTGCTGACGGCAGTAGTGCCGAAAATTATCGAACAGTTTGATCATCTCGGACACGCGCTGCCTGCCTCCACCCGAATGCTCATCGCCATGAGCGACACGTTACAGACCAGCGGCGTGTACTGGCTGGCGGGTTTGCTGGGGCTTCTGGTGCTGGGGCAACGGCTACTCAAAAATCCTGCGATGCGCCTGCGCTGGGATAAAACCTTGCTGCGTTTGCCCGTGACGGGGCGTGTTGCGCGCGGACTGAATACGGCGCGTTTTTCCCGCACATTAAGCATCCTCACCGCCAGCAGTGTTCCGCTGCTGGAAGGCATTCAGACCGCCGCCGCCGTGTCGGCAAATCGTTATGTCGAGCAACAACTGCTGCTAGCGGCAGATCGCGTCCGCGAAGGAAGCAGCCTGCGCGCCGCGCTGGCGGAGTTGCGCCTGTTCCCGCCGATGATGCTGTACATGATCGCCTCCGGCGAACAGAGCGGTGAACTGGAAACCATGCTTGAACAGGCCGCGGTCAACCAGGAACGGGAATTTGATACCCAGGTGGGGCTGGCGTTAGGGCTGTTTGAGCCGGCGCTGGTGGTGATGATGGCGGGCGTGGTGCTGTTTATCGTCATCGCCATCCTCGAACCGATGCTGCAACTGAACAATATGGTTGGAATGTAATTTACGGAGTTATCACATGAATTCGTTATCCCGCACACAAAAACCACGGGCAGGTTTTACCCTGCTGGAAGTGATGGTGGTGATTGTTATTCTTGGCGTCCTAGCAAGTCTGGTGGTGCCTAACCTGTTGGGCAACAAAGAGAAAGCCGATCGGCAAAAAGCCATCAGCGATATCGTGGCGCTGGAGAATGCGCTGGATATGTACCGACTGGATAACGGGCGTTATCCGACTACCGAACAGGGGCTGGAGGCGCTGATCCAGCAACCGGCCAATATGGCGGATTCCCGTAACTACCGTACCGGTGGATACATTAAACGACTGCCAAAGGATCCGTGGGGCAATGATTATCAGTATCTCAGCCCGGGTGAAAAAGGGCTGTTTGATGTTTATACCCTGGGAGCAGATGGTCAGGAAAACGGGGAGGGCGCTGGCGCAGATATCGGTAACTGGAATTTGCAGGAGTTTCAGTAATCAGTGCCTGAACGCGGATTCACACTTCTGGAAATCATGCTGGTGATTTTCCTTATCGGCCTTGCCAGTGCGGGCGTGGTACAGACGTTTGCGACCGCTTCAGAGCCGCCTGCGAAAAAAGCGGCGCAGGATTTTCTGACTCGCTTTGCGCAGTTTAAGGACAGGGCAGTGATCGAAGGGCAAACACTCGGTGTGCTAATCGACCCGCCAGGTTACCAGTTTATGCAGCGTCGTCACGGGCAATGGTTGCCCGTTTCTGCGACCCGGTTATCGGCACAGGTTACGGTGCCGAAACAGGTGCAGATGCTGTTACAACCCGGAAGTGATATCTGGCAGAAGGAATATGCGCTGGAGCTGCAGCGTCGTCGCCTGACGCTGCACGATATTGAACTGGAGCTGCAAAAAGAGGCGAAAAAGAAGACACCGCAGATCCGTTTTTCGCCTTTTGAACCCGCCACGCCGTTTACACTGCGTTTTTACGCGTCGGCACAAAACGCGTGTTGGGCGGTAAAGCTGGCGCACGATGGCGTGTTATCCCTCAATCAATGTGATGAGGGGATGCCATGAAGCGTGGATTTACCTTGCTGGAAGTAATGCTCGCGCTGGCGATTTTTGCGTTGGCCGCCATGGCGGTGTTACAGATCGCCAGCGGCGCGCTGAGTAATCAGCAAATCCTTGAAGAAAAAACGGTAGCGGGCTGGGTAGCTGAAAACCAGACCGCACTGCTTTACCTGATGACCCGTGAACAACGAGCGGTCAGGCACCAGGGCGAGAGTGATATGGCAGGAAGCCGCTGGTACTGGCGAACCACACCGCTGAGTACAGGCAACGCGCTGCTCCAGGCAGTGGATATTGAAGTCAGCCGTCACGAAGACTTTTCGTCGGTGATTCAGTCACGACGCGCCTGGTTTAGCGCCGTGGGAGGCCAACAGTGAGAAGGACTTGCGCTGGTTTCACGTTACTGGAAATGCTGGTGGCAATTGCCATTTTTGCCTCACTGGCACTGATGGCGCTGCAGGTGACAAACGGCGTTACACGCGTGAATAGCGCCGTCGCCGGACACGATCAAAAACTAAACCTCATGCAGCAAACGATGAGTTTTTTGAACCACGATCTGACACAAATGATGCCGCGTCCGGTAAGAGGCGATCAGGGCCAGCGTGAACCAGCGTTACTGGCGGGCGCTGGCGTGCTGGCGTCTGAGAGTGAAGGGATGCGTTTTGTGCGCGGCGGCGTGGTTAATCCGTTGATGCGTCTGCCGCGCAGTAATCTGCTCACCGTCGGTTACCGCATTCATGGTGGTTATCTCGAACGGTTAGCCTGGCCACTGACCGATGCGGCAGGCAGCGTGAAGCCAACAACGCAAAAATTAATCCCGGCGGATTCGCTCCGTTTGCAGTTCTACGACGGCACGCGCTGGCAGGAGAGCTGGTCATCAGTGCAGGCGATTCCTGTGGCAGTACGCATAACCCTGCATTCGCCGCAATGGGGCGAAATTGAACGCATCTGGTTGTTACGCGGGCCGCAATTATCATGATCACCTCACCACCAAAACGCGGAATGGCACTGGTCGTGGTGCTGGTATTGCTGGCGGTTATGATGCTGGTGACCATCACGCTTTCCGGGCGGATGCAGCAACAACTTGGGCGAACGCGCAGCCAGCAGGAGTACCAGCAGGCGCTGTGGTACAGCGCCAGTGCGGAAAGCCTGGCGTTGAGCGCACTCAGTCTGAGCCTGAAAAATGAAAAGCGTGTGCATCAGGCACAGCCGTGGGCTTCTGGCCCTCGTTTTTTCCCACTGCCGCAGGGGCAAATCGCCGTCACTCTGCGTGACGCACAGGCCTGCTTTAACCTGAATGCCCTCGCTCAGCCGACGACGGCGTCGCGTCCGCTCGCGGTACAACAACTGATTGCCCTGATCTCGCGCCTCGATGTGCCTGCTTATCGTGCCGAACTGATAGCCGAAAGCCTGTGGGAGTTTATTGACGAAGACCGCAGCGTGCAGACGCGTCTGGGTCGTGAAGACAGCGAGTATCTCGCCCGTTCGGTGCCGTTTTACGCCGCTAATCAACCGCTGGCCGATATCAGTGAGATGCGCGTGGTGCAGGGAATGGACGCCGGACTTTATCAAAAACTGAAACCGCTGGTCTGTGCGCTGCCGATGGCCCGCCAGCAAATCAACATCAATACATTAGATGTCACGCAAAGTGTGATTCTTGAGGCGCTGTTTGACCCGTGGTTAAGCCCTGTTCAGGCGCGGGCATTATTACAACAACGTCCGGCGAAGGGCTGGGAAGATGTCGATCAGTTTCTTGCTCAGCCGCTACTTGCAGACGTCAATGAGCGTACTAAAAAACAGCTAAAAACCGTCCTGAGCGTGGACAGCAATTACTTCTGGCTGCGTTCAGATATCACCGTGAATGAGATTGAACTGACGATGAATTCGTTAATTGTCCGCATGGGCCCACAACACTTTTCTGTTCTCTGGCATCAGACAGGAGAAAGTGAGTGAGTTCCATGCTTGAGATTTATTTCCCGCTTTGCGCCGCTGATCCCATCCGTTGGCAGCGCCGTACACCCGACGTGGAGCACGGCATCTGGCCTGACGTCGCCGACGAATATCTCCAGCAATGGCTGCAAACAGACACAATTCGACTCTATATTCCCGGCGAATGGATCAGCGTCTGGCAGGTTGAACTGCCTGATGTGCCTCGCAAGCAGATACCGACGATTCTGCCCGCCTTGCTGGAAGAAGAGCTGAACCAGGATATCGATGAACTGCATTTCGCCCCGTTGAAAATCGACCAGCAACTGGCAACCGTAGCTGTGATTCACCAGCAGCATATGCGCAACATTGCGCAGTGGTTGCAGGCAAACGGCATCACCCGCGCTACCGTCGCGCCAGACTGGATGTCCATTCCTTGTGGGTTTATGGCTGGCGATGCGCAACGGGTTATCTGCCGCATCGATGAATGCCGGGGATGGAGCGCCGGGCGGGCGCTGGCTCCGGTCATGTTCCGCGCACAGCTCAATGAGCAGAATTTACCGATTTCACTAACCGTGGTCGGCATTGCACCGGAAGAACTGTCTGCATGGGCTGGTGCGGACGCCGAACGCCTGACCGTTACGGCTCTGCCCGCCATTACCACTTATGGCGAATCGGAAGGGAACCTGCTAACAGGGCCGTGGCAGCCTCGTGTCAGCTACCGAAAACAGTGGGCGCGCTGGCGGGTGATGATTCTGCCGATATTGCTGATTCTGGTTGCGCTGGTAGTGGAACGGGGCGTGACGTTATGGAGCGTCAGCGAACAGGTGGCGCAAAGCCGCACCCAGGCGGAGAAACAGTTCTTAACGCTATTCCCGGAGCAGAAGCGGATTGTGAATTTACGCTCGCAGGTGACGATGGCGCTGAAAAAATATCGCCCACAGGCCGACGATACCCGGCTGCTCGCAGAATTGTCAGCGATCGCCAGTACCCTGAAATCAGCGTCACTTACCGATATCGAAATGCGTGGTTTCACCTTTGATCAAAAACGCCAGACGCTTCACCTCCAACTGCGGGCTGCGAACTTTGCCAGCTTCGACAAACTGCGTAGCGCACTGGCGGCAGATTATGTTGTGCAACAGGACGCGTTACAGAAAGAGGGTGATACGGTTTCCGGCGGCGTAACGTTGCGGAGGAAATAACATGTTACGCGATAAATTTATTCACTATTTTCAGCAATGGCGTGAACGCCAGTTAAGCCGTGGCGAACACTGGCTGACACAACACCTGGCGGGGCGTTCTCCGCGTGAAAAAGGCATGTTACTGGCAGCGGTAGTGTTCCTGTTTAGCGCCGGATATTACGTTCTCATCTGGCAGCCGTTGAGCGAACGGATTGAGCAACAGGAGACAATGTTGCAGCAGCTGGTGGCGATGAACACCCGACTGAAGAGCGCCGCGCCGGATATTATTGCGGCGCGAAAATCCGGCACGACAACGCCAGCACAGGTATCGCGGGTCATCAGCGACAGTGCTTCGGCGCATTCAGTGGTCATTAAGCGAATAGCCGAGCGCGGGGAGAATATCCAGGTCTGGATAGATCCTGTGGTATTTAATGATCTGCTGAACTGGTTAAACGCGCTGGATGAAAAATATGCGCTGCGGGTGACACAAATTGATGTCAGTGCTGCTGAGAAGCCTGGGATGGTGAATGTGCAGCGGCTGGAGTTTGGACGGGGGTAGGTATTGCCATTTCCTTAACCCCACCTGATAACCCTTAGCCCAATGGTGAGTGCGGAACTGTCAAACCCGCTCACCGGGCTGAGTTTCGATGTAGCAAGAATTATCTCCCTCCAGACCACCACGGAATATTCGGTAACACTGAAGGAACCTGTTTTTCACCATGTAGCCTTCGTTAATCGACACCTTTCTAAGACTGTAAAGATGCTTAAGTGTTTTGACACATTATGATTATTAATAGTTGTAACGAATCATTGAGTAACAATTGATAGGTAAAAACATATATGATAATTCTTATGTGATCTGTATTTTGTGTAGTCTGGAAATTATTAAAATTCCTGGAGATAATCAGAAAGGGAATTTCAAATAAGCATAATAATTTCCAGGGAAACTATTCGTCGATTTTAAGAAATGTCTGCTCAGGTATATCTACTGAGGGATGGTGTTGGTTGTAACACTGGTTAAAATAAATACACAAAATAATCAAGATGTATATTTTAATCGACGAAAATAATTACCTTCGGGATTATTGATGCAACTTAAATAACACCATTTAAATGTGATGTAAATCACAAATATGGCTGTAAAGAGGGGCCTGTAGATATAAATAAGAAGTACACGAGTGAATTTTAAATAGGGAAATAGTTTCTCGGTGAACAATTTATTGGTAATCAATCGCGTGCGTTCTGGTTTGAAACAGATTGCAGGTGTTGTTACGCATAAAATCCATAGGGGATATTATAATCAAGTAGTTAACAGTAATAACAAAAAATAATTTCCTGAGAAATTAACTCTGCATTCTAAAACGGCCAGTTTTCTGAAATTACCAGAAGACCGAATACATTCATGCCTGAAGAATGGATTAGAAGAAACGAGACGGAAATAGATCTATTTATCCCTGCGGAAATAATTTCTGCTGAAATTTTTTTTGCGGCTATTAAAAAGGTCAAACCGTCTGAGTAAATTTTATCCAGTTACAAACAAGTATTACCTCCAGTGTATTGGTAGCTGTTAAGCCAAGGGCGGTAGCGTACCTGAAGAGATTAGGATCACATCATCAAATGGCAAGAAGTGGATTTGAAGTTCAGAAAGTCACCGTAGAGGCATTATTTCTACGAGAAATACGAACACGCTTTGGTAAGTTTCGTCTGGGGTATTTGTGGGCGATTCTTGAACCCTCCGCGCATTTGCTGATACTGTTGGGAATTTTGGGTTACGTTATGCACCGCACTATGCCAGACATCTCGTTCCCGGTGTTTTTACTTAATGGCCTGATTCCCTTTTTTATCTTTAGTAGTATTAGCAAACGTTCTATTGGTGCTATTGAAGCGAACCAGGGACTGTTTAATTATCGACCAGTAAAACCCATCGATACGATCATTGCACGTGCACTGCTTGAGACACTGATTTACGTTGCTGTTTATATTTTGCTCATGCTTATCGTCTGGATGACAGGCGAATATTTCGAAATTACAAACTTTTTACAACTTGTGCTCACCTGGAGTTTGTTAATCATTCTTTCATGTGGCGTCGGCTTAATATTTATGGTCGTTGGTAAAACCTTTCCTGAAATGCAAAAGGTCCTGCCGATACTGCTTAAGCCGCTGTATTTCATCTCCTGCATCATGTTCCCTCTACACTCGATTCCAAAGCAATACTGGTCATATCTACTCTGGAACCCATTAGTGCATGTTGTGGAGTTAAGCCGCGAGGCAGTTATGCCTGGCTATATCAGTGAAGGCGTGAGTCTGAACTACCTTGCAATGTTTACTCTGGTCACCCTGTTCATCGGCCTGGCATTATACCGAACGCGTGAAGAGGCAATGCTGACATCATGATTAAGATTGAGAATTTGACGAAGTCTTATCGCACGCCCACTGGGCGGCATTATGTTTTTAAAAATTTGAATATTATTTTTCCTAAAGGCTATAACATTGCCCTGATTGGTCAAAATGGAGCCGGTAAATCAACTTTACTTCGGATAATTGGTGGTATAGATCGTCCTGATAGTGGGAACATTATTACAGAACATAAAATTTCATGGCCCGTTGGATTGGCTGGTGGATTTCAAGGAAGTTTAACCGGTCGTGAAAATGTTAAATTTGTTGCCCGACTATATGCAAAACGCGATGAGTTAAATGAGAGGGTTGATTTTGTTGAAGAGTTTTCCGAACTCGGAAAATATTTCGATATGCCCATTAAAACTTATTCTTCTGGCATGAGGTCAAGGTTAGCTTTTGGATTAAGTATGGCTTTTAAATTCGACTATTATCTTATTGATGAAATCACTGCTGTTGGAGACGCAAAGTTTAAAAAGAAATGTTCAGATATATTCGATAAAATAAGAGAAAAATCTCATTTAATAATGGTGTCACATAGTGAACGAGCTTTAAAGGAGTATTGTGATGTTGCTATTTATCTTAACAAAGAGGGGCAAGGTAAATTTTATAAAAATGTTACGGAAGCCATTGCTGATTACAAAAAAGACCTATAGTGGTTACATTCCAATATTATGCCTTGGAAATATTTAACTGAGACATATCATGAGTAAAAAGTTAATAATATTTGGTGCGGGTGGTTTTTCAAAATCTATAATTGACAGCTTAAATCATAAACATTACGAGTTAATAGGATTTATCGATAAATATAAAAGTGGTTATCATCAATCATATCCAATATTAGGTAATGATATTGCAGACATCGAGAATAAGGATAATTATTATTATTTTATTGGGATAGGCAAACCATCAACTAGGAAGCACTATTTAAACATCATAAGAAAACATAATCTACGCTTAATTAACATTATAGATAAAACTGCTATTCTATCACCAAACATTATACTGGGTGATGGGATTTTTATTGGTAAAATGTGTATACTTAACCGTGATACTAGAATACATGATGCCGTTGTAATAAATACTAGGAGTTTAATTGAACATGGTAATGAAATAGGCTGCTGTAGCAATATCTCTACTAATGTTGTACTTAATGGTGATGTTTCTGTTGGAGAAGAAACTTTTGTTGGTAGCTGTACTGTTGTAAATGGCCAGTTGAAGCTAGGCTCAAAGAGTATTATTGGTTCTGGGTCGGTTGTAATTAGAAATATACCAAGTAATGTTGTAGTTGCTGGGACTCCAACAAGATTAATTAGGGGGAATGAATGAGTAATATATATATCGTTGCTGAAATTGGTTGCAACCATAATGGTAGTGTTGATATTGCAAGAGAAATGATATTAAAAGCCAAAGAGGCCGGTGTTAATGCAGTAAAATTCCAAACATTTAAAGCTGATAAATTAATTTCAGCTATTGCACCTAAGGCAGAGTATCAAATAAAAAACACAGGAGAATTAGAATCTCAGTTAGAAATGACAAAAAAGCTTGAAATGAAGTATGACGATTATCTCCATCTAATGGAATATGCAGTCAGTTTAAATTTAGATGTTTTTTCTACCCCTTTTGACGAAGACTCTATTGATTTTTTAGCATCTTTGAAACAAAAAATATGGAAAATCCCTTCAGGTGAGTTATTGAATTTACCGTATCTTGAAAAAATAGCCAAGCTTCCGATCCCTGATAAGAAAATAATCATATCAACAGGAATGGCTACTATTGATGAGATAAAACAGTCTGTTTCTATTTTTATAAATAATAAAGTTCCGGTTGATAATATTACAATATTACATTGCAATACTGAATATCCAACGCCCTTTGAGGATGTAAACCTTAATGCTATTAATGATTTGAAAAAACACTTCCCTAAGAATAACATAGGCTTCTCTGATCATTCTAGCGGGTTTTATGCAGCTATTGCGGCGGTGCCTTATGGAATAACTTTTATTGAAAAACATTTCACTTTAGATAAATCTATGTCTGGCCCAGATCATTTGGCCTCAATAGAACCTGATGAACTGAAACATCTTTGTATTGGGGTCAGGTGTGTTGAAAAATCTTTAGGTTCAAATAGTAAAGTGGTTACAGCTTCAGAAAGGAAGAATAAAATCGTAGCAAGAAAGTCTATTATAGCTAAAACAGAGATAAAAAAAGGTGAGGTTTTTTCAGAAAAAAATATAACAACAAAAAGACCTGGTAATGGTATCAGTCCGATGGAGTGGTATAATTTATTGGGTAAAATTGCAGAGCAAGACTTTATTCCAGATGAATTAATAATTCATAGCGAATTCAAAAATCAGGGGGAATAATGAGAACAAAAATTATTGCGATAATTCCAGCCCGTAGTGGATCTAAAGGGTTGAGAAATAAAAATGCTTTGATGCTGATAGATAAACCTCTTCTTGCTTATACAATTGAAGCTGCCTTGCAGTCAGAAATGTTTGAGAAAGTAATTGTGACAACTGACTCCGAACAGTATGGAGCAATAGCAGAGTCATATGGTGCTGATTTTTTGCTGAGACCGGAAGAACTAGCAACTGATAAAGCATCATCATTTGAATTTATAAAACATGCGTTAAGTATATATACTGATTATGAGAGCTTTGCTTTATTACAACCAACTTCACCCTTTAGAGATTCGACCCATATTATTGAGGCTGTAAAGTTATATCAAACTTTAGAAAAATACCAATGTGTTGTTTCTGTTACTAGAAGCAATAAGCCATCACAAATAATTAGACCATTAGATGATTACTCGACACTGTCTTTTTTTGACCTTGATTATAGTAAATATAATCGAAACTCAATAGTAGAATATCATCCGAATGGAGCTATATTTATAGCTAATAAGCAGCATTATCTTCATACAAAGCATTTTTTTGGTCGCTATTCACTAGCTTATATTATGGATAAGGAAAGCTCTTTAGATATAGATGATAGAATGGATTTCGAACTTGCAATTACCATTCAGCAAAAAAAAAATAGACAAAAAATACTTTATCAAAACATACATAATAGAATCAATGAGAAACGAAATGAATTTGATAGTGTAAGTGATATAACTTTAATTGGACACTCGCTGTTTGATTATTGGGACGTAAAAAAAATAAATGATATAGAAGTTAATAACTTAGGTATCGCTGGTATAAACTCGAAGGAGTACTATGAATATATTATTGAGAAAGAGCTGATTGTTAATTTCGGAGAGTTTGTTTTCATCTTTTTTGGAACTAATGATATAGTTGTTAGTGATTGGAAAAAAGAAGACACATTGTGGTATTTGAAGAAAACATGCCAGTATATAAAGAAGAAAAATGCTGCATCAAAAATTTATTTATTGTCGGTTCCTCCTGTTTTTGGGCGTATTGATCGAGATAATAGAATAATTAATGATTTAAATTCTTATCTTCGAGAGAATGTAGATTTTGCGAAGTTTATTAGCTTGGATCACGTTTTAAAAGACTCTTATGGCAATCTAAATAAAATGTATACTTATGATGGCTTACATTTTAATAGTAATGGGTATACAGTATTAGAAAACGAAATAGCGGAGATTGTTAAATGAAAAAAATATTATACGTAACTGGATCTAGAGCTGAATATGGAATAGTTCGGAGACTTTTGACAATGCTAAGAGAAACTCCAGAAATACAGCTTGATTTGGCAGTTACAGGAATGCATTGTGATAATGCGTATGGAAATACAATACATATTATAGAACAAGATAATTTTAATATTATCAAGGTTGTGGATATAAATATCAATACAACTTCACATACTCACATTCTCCATTCAATGAGTGTTTGCCTCAATTCGTTTGGTGATTTTTTTTCAAATAACACATATGATGCGGTTATGGTTTTAGGCGATAGATATGAAATATTTTCAGTCGCTATCGCAGCATCAATGCATAATATTCCATTAATTCATATTCATGGTGGTGAAAAGACATTAGCTAATTATGATGAGTTTATTAGGCATTCAATTACTAAAATGAGTAAACTCCATCTTACTTCTACAGAAGAGTATAAAAAACGAGTAATTCAACTAGGTGAAAAGCCTGGTAGTGTGTTTAATATTGGTTCTCTTGGTGCAGAAAATGCTCTTTCATTGCATTTACCAAATAAGCAGGAGTTGGAACTAAAATATGGTTCACTGTTAAAACGGTACTTTGTTGTAGTATTCCATCCTGAAACACTTTCCACGCAGTCGGTTAATGATCAAATAGATGAGTTATTGTCAGCGATTTCTTTTTTTAAAAATACTCACGACTTTATTTTTATTGGCAGTAACGCTGACACTGGTTCTGATATAATTCAGAGAAAAGTAAAATATTTTTGCAAAGAGTATAAGTTCAGATATTTGATTTCTATTCGTTCAGAAGATTATTTGGCAATGATTAAATACTCTTGTGGGCTAATTGGGAACTCCTCCTCTGGTTTAATTGAGGTTCCATCTTTAAAAGTTGCAACAATTAACATTGGTGATAGGCAGAAAGGCCGTGTTCGTGGAGCCAGTGTAATAGATGTACCCGTTGAAAAAAATGCAATCGTCAGAGGGATAAATATATCTCAAGATGAAAAATTTATTAGTGTTGTACAGTCATCTAGTAATCCTTATTTTAAAGAAAATGCTTTAATTAATGCTGTTAGAATTATTAAGGATTTTATTAAATCAAAAAATAAAGATTACAAAGATTTTTATGACATCCCGGAATGTACCACCAGTTATGACTAGAAAAAAAGTGCTTTGTTTTGTCTTTCGTTATGATTCTCATTTTTTAGCTTTGAAAAATATTTTTGAGCAGATAGATGTTGATTCATATGATTTATTTTTTTGCTGCTTGGATAATTCTCTACAAGAGTTTGTAAAAAAAAATTTAGATGAAAAGATAGTTGTATTCTATCCTGATGACTTTGTTTGTTTTTTCACTTTTATTAATATTGAGTTTATTTTTTGTTCAACAGGAGGGAAGGACCTTCATGAAATTGTTAATACTGTAAGAACAAAAGATACCATAATTATATCTTGTTTTCCTGGCATTGTCCTTACTTCTCAGATAGAAGCTTTTATTTCAAAATCTAATAGTCACTATTCACTTATTAACTCCCCAAAAGATATTAAAACGTATAAAAAAATTTGTAAAATAATAGGGGTTCCTTTTAATGGAATTCTTTTTGGTCCACCATGGATTAAAAATGTCAATATCAATGCAAAAAGTGAGAATTCTTGTCTTATCGTTGATCAAGTTAATGAGCCCTTGACGCCAATAAAGAGGATAGAATATGCACGTTTTTTGATTAGAGTAATTCAGAAACATCCACATATGAATTTTATTTTTAAAACTCGAAATCCTCTTATATCACCAGACTCAATTGTTTTTGATATTAAGGAATACATTGAACGCTTCGATTTGAAAAATATAACATTTAGCGATGATAATATTGATTCTTTAATTTCTAAAGTTGAATATTGTATTACAATATCTTCTTCGGTCGCAATATATTGTCTGGCTAATAAAATTAATGTTTATTTAATAAATGGATTTAATCATACTTGCAATGGACAATGTTATTTTTCAAGATCTGGACTTATTGTTGACTATAATAAGTTTAATTTTAAACACATTCCACGTATTAAAAAAAAATGGATGGAGGAGAACTTTTATTACTCTAGGGATATTCAACATAAGATTTTGAATGATATTTTAAAAATGCCGCCAAATGTTAATGTTAGGACTTTTGGAATTAAAAGATCTACATTGATTATATTGTTTTTGATCTTTTTTAATTTCTTTTTCTCATTAGGACCAAAAAAAATAAAAACATTGAAAAAAATCCATAAAGTTTTATTAAGGTATAAGAAAGATGATATTTGATGCTAGTTTAAAGAAGTTGAGGAAATTATTTGTAAATCCAATTGGGTTTTTCCGTGACTCATGGTTTTTTAATTCTAAAAACAAGGCTGAAGAGCTACTATCACCGTTAAAAATAAAAAGTAAAAATATTTTTATAATTAGTAACCTAGGGCAATTAAAAAAAGCTGAGTCATTTGTACAAAAATTTAGCAAGAGAAGTAACTATCTTATTGTTTTGGCAACTGAAAAAAATACTGAGATGCCAAAAATTATTGTTGAACAAATAAATAATAAATTATTTTCTTCATACAAGGTACTATTCATTCCAACTTTCCCAAATGTTTTTTCACTTAAAAAGGTTATATGGTTTTATAACGTATATAATTATTTAGTTTTAAATTCAAAAGCTAAAGATGCTTATTTTATGAGCTATGCGCAACATTATGCAATCTTCGTATATTTGTTCAAAAAAAATAATATAAGATGTTCATTAATTGAAGAGGGGACAGGGACTTATAAAACCGAAAAAGAAAACCCAGTAGTAAATATTAATTTTTATTCAGAGATTATTAATTCAATTATCTTGTTCCATTATCCAGATTTGAAATTTGAAAATGTATACGGTACATATCCAATTTTGCTTAAGAAAAAATTTAATGCGCAAAAATTTGTTGAGTTTAAAGGTGCTCCATCAGTTAAATCATCAACCAGAATAGATAATGTTATCCATAAATATTCTATAACTAGAGATGATATAATATATGCAAATCAAAAGTATTTGATTGAACATACATTATTTGCGGATTCGTTAATTTCTATCTTACTTAGAATAGATAAGCCTGATAATGCAAGAATATTTATAAAACCTCACCCTAAAGAGCCTAAAAAAAATATTAATGCAATTCAAAAGGCAATAAAAAAGGCAAAATGTCGTGACATAATTCTTATAACAGAGCCAGACTTTTTAATAGAGCCGGTAATAAAAAAAGCAAAAATAAAACACTTAATTGGATTAACATCATCTTCTTTGGTATATGCACCTTTAGTTTCCAAAAGATGTCAGTCTTATTCAATAGCGCCTCTTATGATAAAGTTGTGTGATAATGATAAATCCCAAAAAGGGATTAATACGCTGCGTCTCCATTTCGATATTTTAAAGAATTTTGATAATGTTAAAATATTATCGGATGATATAACATCTCCCTCTTTGCACGATAAAAGGATTTTCTTGGGGGAGTAATAAAAGCTACATTTTATATTCTATTACAGTACCAGTCGTAAAATTAAATCTTAAAGTAGTATGTTTTATTACCTTTATGTTACTTTTCTTTGAAGAGGATGGAAATGATTTTTTGGCTACTTAAAATTCAAAAGATATTGACTTGAAATTTAATATATATTATGTTGGCAGTTTGTTGTGTTCCCCCCATAATAAACCCAATTAACCTGCGTCTTCATCAATAAATACCCCCGAAACTTCTTAAACAGTTTCATATCCGGTTTAAAATCGGCCTGCCAGAACTGGTGCAAATGCCCTTGATACGTCAAGCCCTTGATGTCGTACAGGGCATTGCCCATCACTTTGAGTGGTTTGTTATGAATCAGTGCAGAGATCCCCGCCGTACTGTTAATCGTCACCACCGCTTTTGCGTGGCGTAATAGTTCCGGCATCGGGAGATCGTGCACATAAATGACGCGCTCACCTAAGCCATATTCCTTACTTAGCCGCTTAATTAATGGTCGATAGAGTCTGTGACCACGATCCATTGGATGGTGCTTGATCACCAAATAACTTTCTTTCGGTGCTTTACGTGAAAATGAGTACATGACTTCATTAATATAGTCACGCACATCGTTATAATTGCTGTGGTTACGAATCTGGCTATCGTTATACACCTGCAAAACGGCAAGATAATAACGCTGGTCCAGCTCGTTCATTAACCTCGGCAATACCTTACGCTGTGTTACCTTGTAAAGTTGCTTGCGCCAGTATGCACGAACCCAGCAACGAGCCTCATACCAGGGGGAAAACGATTTGTGGTGGCGGTAGCGAGGGAACTCATGACGGTAATGCCAACCCATCAGGTAATACCACATCGCATGACCTATACGTTTCATCGTTGAAGGTTTTAAGTTCTCAACGTGCGGCGCAGGCATATCTGGTAACTTACGATAAAAATCCGGATCGCGCGGTAGCGATGAATATGCGTTCACTCCGCCTTCTTCAACAGTAATAAACTGCGGACGTAAATATCCTTCTTCAAATGCCAGAAAGCGGATCCCTTTCGACTTTGCCCAACGTTTTGCTTCTTTGTGCAATGGGCGGCAGTCACCAAAGCAGAGGATGGTATCAAAGTCATATTGCCGGTGGAGATCCCGTAACCATCCGGGGAACTCTTTCGGCGTTTGGTAGTAAGCCAGGTATTGTCGATGGCGGCAGTAAAAACGATCCCCACCGTTGAATACAACATTCACAGCGTTACGTCCTAATGACTCTAACCATTCGGCGACGTCATTGAAAAAAGGTCCCATCGGCCCCTGCAATAGCAGATATTTTTTACCGGATAATAAAACGGTTAGTGCATTACCTTGCATAAATAATTTGCGTAATAGTCAACTATGAAATTGTTTAGCCAAATCTGACCTTGCAGAACATAATTAATTTGCGGTAATAACGTATTACTCGCCCCGCTTTTTTTCTGGTAATAAACAACGGCTTGCGCGGCGTCTGGATCAAATATTCCGCCGCCTCTTCAACCGTAATAGGTTGTAGCCGTGTTGGGTGGATATAGGTTGGATAAACAATCAGCGCCTGATAGATCAAATCCGCTAACGTTAATTTTCGCTCGCGACGCGGGCAGCGATGTTCATCGACGGTTAAACCCCAACCGGAATAGAAGGGCAGGCCGTAACAATGTACGTGCTTGCCATGTAATAACGCTTCAAACCCGGACAATGATGTCATGGTGTGCACTTCATCTGCGCGCTGAATGCATTGAATAATATCGGCGTCCAGTGCCTGATAATCAGCGAGTTCAGCAGTCAGTTCTGCCGGAATATCGCCCTTGCGATTCCCCACCAGTACATCCGGGTGCGGTTTATAAACAATGTAGGCGTGCGGATTGCGCTCGCGTACTGTGCGTAATAACTCAAGGTTGCTCTTAATCGAGACAGTGCCTGTTTTAATAGAGGCATCGTCCTCTACCTGACCCGGCACCAGGATAACTTTTTTATCTTTGGCTTCGGCTGGTAGAGAGAAATCGGCTCCCAGGTTGTACTTACTCAGTTTGCTTTCAACCAGTCGCTGGCGTAATTTTTCAGCTCGCATCTTCTGCGCCAGCGTTAGCTGGCTATGATTCAGCAGCACTTCCAGATCGCTGGGGCGTGTGGCGTCATAGTAAATACCGCGTTTATCCAGCACCAGCGATAGCGGCGGCAGCAGGTCAGAGCCAAGTCCGGATGAACGCAGAAAACCATCTTCCATTCGCCATAACGGCAGTGATTTTCGCTGCGCTTCGGCTCGCCATTGCTGTTCTCCCTTTACACCCCATACCACGCAGGCGCTCGCCGCAGTACAGCGACGTGAAAAACTCAGCCGGTTTGTTGCCGTTTGCAAGAAAGGTTTCAGGATCGCTGACTTCCACAGCGTTAAGCCTGGCGCCCATAAATAACCATCACGCTGTTGCAGATGTCGACGTTGTAATTGCAGCCATTGCAGCACGGTAAATAGATCGCTTACTTCTCCCGTTTGCGGATCGATATAGCGACAGTAACGCAGGTATGCAGCGGCAAAAAGTTCCTCCAGCGTGGCAGAACCGCGTCGGGCAGATAACAAAGCGGACTGTGGATGACGATCGTCGGTTAAACCCCAACCTGCATACCAAGGCTGGCCGAAACATGTTACTGGTTTTCCTGCCAGCAAGGCTTCAAAGCCGTACTGGGAGGTCACGACGTAAACCTGGGAAACGTGTCGCAATAGCGACTGCGGGCTGACATTCTCGGCAATCAAACGTACTCGTTGCGTGGCACGCAGATCAGCGAAATAACCTGTTTTCTTTCCTTCCAGTACATCTGGGTGCACCTTCACCCAAATTTCGGCTTGAGGATTTTCCGCCATCGCGGCTTCCAGCATGGCAGCAAACTCATGCGGGCCAGCATTGCCATACGTCACTGACATATCATTAAATGTCTGATCGACAACCAGAACGATGTCTGCACGTTCTGACTCATCAGCCACAAACGCAGGTGCCAGGTTATATTTCGACAAATCCCCGGTCACGATGGTGTGCATCGCTTCTCTGGCCTGGCTTATCAGAGCTGTATTTCCGGCTTTATCCTGTACCAGTTTCTCCAGTGCTGAAGGCTTGCTGGCATCGTAGTAAATGCCACAATCATCCACCACCAGAGAAAGCGGCGGCTCGCCATTGACGCCAAGATCCAGCGAACGCACAAATCCATCTTCCAGACGAATGACGGGTTTTCCCGCTGCTTTGGCGATGGCGACTGGTTTCGCCGCGCTGGGACGATGTCCCCACACGGCGATAGCATCAACTTCTTGCGGAACAGGGCGCAGCAGAGAAAGTTTCTGGCACGGTTGCGCCAGAAATTTCTCCAGATGCGGAATACGCCAGATGCCAGGCGAGTAAATGCCAATCATGCGTTTTCAGCCAGTTCCTGTGCCATCAGGGTGCGCACTTTTTCCAGGCATGCTGGGGTGTCGACGCCCGGACCGGTTGCGGCAACCTCAAATGTGCGGATGTTGATCCCTGCGCTCATCAACCGCAGCTGCTCCAGTGATTCTGCCTGCTCTGGCATGGACTCCGGTAACTGACTGTAGTTTTGCAGCACATCGCGACGATAAGCGTAAATACCAACGTGTTTCAGGTAGCGCGCTTTTTCAGCATTACGCGGATAGGGAATCGGCGAACGGCTGAAATAAAGCGCATCCTGGCGGGTATTTACCACCACTTTTACCGTGCTTGGCTCGGTCGCTTCTTCGGCAGAAATCGCGTGGCATAGCGTTGCCACCGGCAACGCGGGATCATCACGCATTCCTTGTAACAGCGTTTCTACATCCCGCGGGCGAATCATTGGTTCATCGCCCTGCAGGTTAATGTAGATATCTGCCTCGACTTTATGCATCACCTCGACCAGCCGATCGGTGCCGGATTCATGATCGTTGCGCGTCATGATGGCTTTCCCGCCAAACGCCTGCACGGCCTTTTCAACACGCGGGTCGTCTGTTGCCACCCAAACTTCCGCAACGCCCGCCACCTGTAACGCACGCTCGTAAACATGCTGGATCATCGGTTTACCAACAATATCGAGCAGTGGCTTACCCGGCAGGCGCGAGGAGCCATAGCGAGCCGGAATGACAATAACTGCTTTGCTCATTTCAACTCCTTACAAAGACAGAATCACTTTTGCACCCACCGCCAACTGGTAAAGGATGGTGGAAATACCGCGAGTAACTTCAATGTTTTTCGATTCATATTTCGGCAGAACCATAATCTCATCGCCCGGTTTGAGTGAATCCACATCTTCTGCGTTGACGGCTGCACCGTTCTGACGAATGACGATAATTCTGGCGTTACCCGATTTCTGCGTCAGGCCACCACATTTCTCGATGTAATCCTCGGTGGTCATACCCTTCTGCCAGCTCACCGCGTTCGGGAACAGCACTTCGCCATGAACCATAACCAGCGATGTTTTCTCCGGAATATTGATGACGTCGCCATCTTCAAGCAGAACAGAATCAATATTGGATTCGTTGAGGATCACTTCACCTTTCGGAACAACGGTGCGTGCTTTCGCCACAAAGCGGCTGATCAGTTGTGCTTCCTGCATTCGCAGGCTGGCTTCTTCTTTGGTGGATGACTGGGCAGAAAGTGATGCTTCCTCCAGCTTTTGCAGCGAGAGATTCAGCATCTCTTTCTGACGCTGAGCCACTGATGGGCGATAAAGCTGAACTGCGTTCATCTGCGACATGCTGTTCGGGCGGACTTTTTCCAGAACCGCACGCATAGTGGAACCATAAGGCAGTACCATGGCATGTTCACCGGAGTGTGCGCCTTCAACCCGCACCTGAATGGTGCCGGCATAGCGGTCAGTGCTCACGATTAAGGTATCGCCATTTTGCAACATACGGCCTGGCGCAGAACTGATCGGATAGTATTCGCTGCGTTTTTGCAGCCCCTGTTTACGCATAATCGTAATGTGAGTCGCGCCAGGCTTAGGGCGCGCCCAGCTCAACGCTTCCGTTACGGGAATGCTGCTTTCGCGGAACTCAAAGTCGTAGCTGTTAAAGACATCGCCCTGAACGCTGAAAGTATGCTGACGCGGCCCGACGATGATGGTGTCACCATCGGCGAACTGCGAAAGCCCCAGTTTGCCGTTCAGCAGGAAGTCGTACAGGTTGACGTTGGAGCGCACGCGGTTACCGCGCTTGACCACAATATCAACGTAACTTCCGCGCTCTGGATCAACGCCGCCAGCCTTGATCAGATAATTGAGTAACGAATCAGACGTCACGCCGCCATACAGACCAGGATTACGCACAAATCCGGTCACGTACACTTTTACTGGCTGCGCCTGTAATAAGGAGGCGTAGACGTTGACGTTGGACTGGTATACTTCCTTCACTTTGGATGTGACCAGGGCATTTAGCTGACTATTACTGACGCCAGCAACTTTCACCGGACCAACGTTCGGCAGGAAAATATTACCTTTGGGATCAACCTGTAACGCACCATCAAAGGTGAACGCACCCCACAAGCGAACCTGAATGCTATCACCCGGATTCAGAATATAGTCAGGGTTGAATCCTACCGTCGCACCGCTATCCGCGCTGGTGCCGTTGAAAAGTTGAGCACCAAACATACGGCTCATTACCACCGGCGGTGCGGGCGGTGGGGTATTGTCGAAGCCGCTCATGTTTTGCGTATCCGACTGTTGCCCGTTCAGAATACCGGTAAGCGGCGCGGCTCCTGTCAGGTTTGGGTCAGCGTTAATATCAATGGCCGCGCTGGCCTGCGCCGCGTGACAGGCGGCAATCAGTAAAATTGATTTAAATAATTTCATCACAAACTCATTCAGCGACAGCGTTAGTCTCGGTGATCTTCAATAACAGCCAGCAACAGTTTCAGGGTGCCGAACAGCAGGCAGCACACCAGTAACCAGCAGGCGATCAAATAAGGGATATTTGGAAAAGACGATTCCTGCGGCAACTGTGGCGAACTGATCACTGACAGCACCTTGAGCTTACGAGCCGCTTCTACACGGGTCTTTTCAATGGAGGTCAGGGTCAGTTTGTACAGCTCGGTGTTGAACTCTACTTTTGATTTGATTTCTTCAAAATCCACCGCCATACGGTTTAGCTTGTCACCCTGCGGCGCTGTGATTTTGCTTTTTTCTTCGTCAATTTGTGCCTGCAATGACTGAATCGCATTACGCGCACTCACAACTTGCGGGGCGTCCTCACGCAGATACGTCAGCAAGTTCCGCAGGTCCGCTTCCATCTGGATCTTCTGGCCCATCAGCGTATTCACTAACGTGCTCGCCGCCTGTGCCTGTGCCTGTGGATCCAGAACGTTGTTGTTGTCCTGATAAGAGAGCAATTCCGCTTTGCTGGCGTCCAGACGCTGGCGTGCCTTTTCCATCTCCGTTTCTGCAAAGGCAAGCTGGTCACGCGCGATGCGATGTGACATCTCATTGATAAAGCGCTCTGACTCTTTCAGCACGGTCTGGTTAAACTTAAGCGAAAACTCCGGGCTAAAGCCCTGCGTCTGAATATTCAGTAATCCGGTTTTATCGTCATACGAGACGTTGATACGGTCCTTGTAGTACTTCAGGAAGCCTTCTGCGGTTTCATCCTTGCTAAGATGATTAAGAAAATCGAGCCCGCTGTGGCTAAACGCTTCACGAAAATTTAGTTGCTTATCCAGCGCCGCCAGCATATCCGGCGAGTTGATGTACTCTTTCAGATACAACGCATCTTCTGCGGAACTGGGGTTAGAGGCACCCAGAAGCAGACCAAAATTCAGGCTGCCGCTGTTTAAATCATCCGAGCGTTTAATGGCGACTTTCGACTCGCTCATATAGCGAGGCTGGCTGAAGATAGCCAGATAGATCAGCAGCACCGCCATCGGTGCCAGAATGATGATTTTCGCCAGGTGTTTTTGGATATCTGCCAGTGAGATGGCAGACAGACGAGCACGCATCCAGGATACGGCAGACTTCACTTTTATCAACATGTAACGATTATCAAAGTTTCAGTGGGGCGCAAACTCAATGAGAGACTAACCTCTCGCACCCCGTTGCTTAATTAGTCGAAAATGCGCACAAGGCCAGTGACTTTATTTGCCTTGTTGGTCACCAATAACGTTGAGACGCGGTGCTTTTGCATTTTTTCTTCCGCTTCAATGATCATGGTGTCTTCCGGTAGCGTCAGCGGTTCACGTGTCATCATCTGCGCAGCCGTGGCGGATGTCAGAGAATCCTCTTTTTCCATAAAGCGACGCAGGTCACCGTCGGTGATAATGCCCGCTAGCCCACCTTCTGCGTCTTCTACCATCACCATTCCCTGGCATCCGCTGGTGATACGTTGAATCACGGTTTTAAATGACGCATCCAGCTGTACCGCAGGAACATCATGCTGCATGACATCAGCAACGCGGGTCAGCAGGCGACGACCTAATGAACCGCCCGGGTGATAGCGCGCAAAATCATTCGGCATAAATTTGCGTTGGTGGATCATGGCAATCGCCAGCGCATCGCCGATCGCCATCGTCAGCGTGGTAGACGTTGTTGGTGCAAGATTATTCGGGCAGGTTTCATTCGCCATGTGGAGTTCCAGCACGGCATCAGCATTTTTCGCCAGCGTGGAATTTCCATTATTGGTAATGGCGATAATTCGGTTGCCGAAATTTTTCAGTGAAGGAACTAGCTTGAGGATTTCATCCGTTTCACCGCTGGCAGAAATAAGGATCAGAAGATCGTAAGGCGTAATCATGCCCAGATCGCCATGGAAAGCTTCTGCAGGATGAATAAAGAAACTAGGCGTACCCGTAGAGGCCAGCGTCGCTGACATTTTACGACCGACATGCCCTGATTTACCCATTCCCGAAAGAATAACGTGCCCTTTACAGTTCATTATCAAATTAAGGACACGCTGGTACTGCCCGGAATCCAGTTGTTTAGACAAGTTTTGTAATGCTGCGCTTTGTTCTGCCAGAGTCTGGCGAACAGAGGTAATTAGATATGGATCGATAGTACTGCTCTGGTCATCAGGTAAATGTCTTTCAGACATATCAGCTCCTTTGCACGGAAATAATGCCACAGTCACAACAAACCCGAACCCACTATAATTTATTTATGCTAAATCAATGGGTTGTAACAAAATTTTTAATGAATATAAAACCATGGTCAGTCCATGCTTATATGCAGGACTTATCACCTTCTTATTAAGTCGCAATGTCTCATGGAGGTGCGAAGACGCTGCAATATTACAGGCGAGAAAGGGAACCAAATTTTGCCCACCTATTTAACACACTCCTACATTATGAACAAGGAATTTAGGATTTTTATCATTTGTTAAAATGTTTCCCACTTGACTATTAATACCAAAAACAATTTATCAATTGATTATTTCCTTGTAAAAAAAGAACGTATGACTATGTTATTAATAAATAAAACACGCAAATAATGGTGATGTTGTTTTGTGATTAATTATTTAAATTCGGCATAATAAACAGGTTGATAATTTCTATGTAAAGAAGAGGAAAATAATAAAATTTTAGCGGTGACTATTGAATGATATAATAGTTGTAGTGTTGATTATTTCTGGTAATGAATGCGGAATTAAATCTGGCCGGATTGTATTTTTGCTATATCTATTTTTCAGGAGATTATTATTAAATAGAAAAATAATAATGGTGATTATCTCCGGTTGAGCTGGAGTCACGTATGCCAGCGAGTGCTTTCTTCCGGGCCTTCCTTCACTTCAGAGAAAGAGCCTATGGAAAAGAGGCAATCATCAGGCTCTTTTTGAGTCATATGCGCCGATAATCAACTGTCTTGAACGTAAAAATTATGGAGCAACATGATGCTACGATTCATTTCACTCTTCGTTCTTTCTGAGCATTGCGTTCAGGATGGTCAGCAATTTACGCATACAGTCAACCAGCGCCACTTTTTTGGTTTTTCCGGCTGCTGGCAGATGCATGTAAAACGCCTCTTTCACCGGATTAAACCAGGTTACCACAAGCGCTGCCATGTGCAGGGCTGCTCTTGCCTCCGTACGCGCACTGGCGTCGTTCGGCCAGCAGATATGTGTGGGATAACAGGGATGTTATGTGAACTGAACTGTGTTTTGTTAGCGGGGGATGTTTATTGATGATTCGGGAGTGTGAGGTGTACTGGCAATAGCGGACACAACCATTTGTTCTTTTTTTAAGCAGCCATCTGATGATATTTTTCCCTGAAGGCTGCCGGGGAGATATTCCCCAGACGAGAGTGACGACGCTGACGATTGTAGAAAATCTCAATGTATTCCCGTATTAC
>NZ_PSRU01000082.1:0-838 GCF_003000935.1 Escherichia sp. R1 | reverse complement strand
GAACCAGTGGCGCAACAGGAAGTGGAAAAAGTCTGCACCGCCTGCGGTCAGACCGGCGGCGGCAACTGCCCTGATTGTGGCGCGGTGATGGGCGACGCAACATACCAGGAAACATTCGATGAAGAGTATCAGGTTGAAGTTCAGGAAGATGATCCGGAGGAAATGGAAGGCGCTGAACATCCACACAAGGAGAACACTGGCGGCAATCAGCATCACGATAGCGATAATGAAACTGGCGAGACGGCAGATCACTCAATTAAGGTGAACGGTCATCAAGAAATCACATCCACCAGCAGGACGTGTGACCATCTAATGATCGACCTTGAAACCATGGGAAAAAATCCTGATGCCCCGATCATCTCAATAGGTGCAATATTTTTCGATCCGCAAACCGGAGATATGGGACCGGAATTTAGTAAGACTATCGATCTGGAAACTGCTGGCGGAGTCATTGATCGGGACACCATTAAATGGTGGCTTAAGCAATCACGCGAAGCGCAATCTGCCATTATGACCGATGAAATCCCGTTAGATGATGCACTGTTACAATTGCGGGAATTTATCGACGAAAACTCCGGTGAATTTTTTGTTCAGGTCTGGGGAAATGGAGCCAACTTCGACAACACGATTTTGCGCCGTTCATACGAACGGCAGGGGATCCCCTGCCCGTGGCGTTACTACAACGATCGCGATGTACGCACAATCGTTGAGCTGGGGAAAGCCATAGACTTCGATGCCAGAACGGCTATTCCATTCGAAGGTGAGCGCCATAATGCACTTGATGACGCCCGTTACCAGGCAAAATACGTTTCAGTTATCTGGCAAAAACTGATCCCGA
>NZ_PSRU01000081.1:0-840 GCF_003000935.1 Escherichia sp. R1 | reverse complement strand
GCTTTAACCAGTCCTTCTGATGTCACCGAAGCTGGCGGGGCCGTGAATAACGCCTGAATTTCATAGTTTGGTCTGTCGTTACAATCCTCTTTTGTCGGGACATATTTCCAGTCACCAACCCACTGCTTCCCCTGAAAGTCTGTAACGCCTTTTTTCACGTAGCGATATCGCCATGCCACTGGTTTTGCCTGCCCTACCTTTTCATGCCCTTCCTGATAATTAATCTCGCTCATTCATCGCCCCACTCATCACAATATGCTTCGACCGGTGTTTTCCCTGCTTCATAATCATCACGCCATGCTTCAGCATCAGCGGCACTTCCACCGCGTAACTCTGCATAATCCATTAACAGTTCATGCCATTCTTCAAAACTGGCGTTATATTTAGTTGAACCAAAATCAGCCATTTTGTTCTTCCTCTTCGTCTTTTATTTCGTGGTATGAGTAATTGCAGTAGTTAAAGAAAATATCTTTAGCTTCATCCTGTATTTCATCTGGTGTTGCATCATCATCCACTTCGAATTCATCCTCGAAATCTCCACCGGCTATTCCCGTTTCAATAATTATTTTGAATTTTCGCATTTCACTACCGCCCTTTCGGACGGCCTCCTGATGTTCTGAGGGTGCAGAAATCCCTCCGGTTAAGGATTTGATTTTATTTACAGTGCTAAATTTAATTATTCAGTTCTGGATTTTGTCGCCCTGCATATCCGCGCTTTCGCGTTACGCTCAATCTAAATTAACTTTTCTATATTTTTCCGCCTTTCCTGTTCCTCCTGGCGCAATAGCCTTACATCATCTGCCAGTCTGGTTTCTCTTTTCGCCACAGAGAGCATCCAGT
>NZ_PSRU01000080.1:0-851 GCF_003000935.1 Escherichia sp. R1 | reverse complement strand
TCTCTGATAACAGGCATACCACGTTTTACCGACTCTTCACGATGAATGGCGACACCACGCCCACGGCAATCCTTACAGGCGGTGGAAACCTCACCCTTTCCGCCACACTCCGGACAGGCAACTTTTACCACCTCCCTGACTTTTTTCCATTCTTCCCAGTAAGACGAATACACACCTTTCGTACACTTTGCCCATACCGGCGGCTTACCATCCGGATACTGGACCTTGTTTGTAAAAACTACGCTTTCAATAAATTTTTCCCCATAGCAACAAGGGCACTGCTTTTTACTCGCTGCGCTGCGGGCATAATCCTCAAAAGCGTACGAAGCCATAATGCGCATCACTACCGGTTTTATTTCTGCCGGAAGTTTTCTCAACGCCGCCACACGATCGCACCGACTGAGTGCATAATCTGCCAGTAATTCTGTTGCCCGCGCCCTGTCATTCATACTGATGCCCATTTTCCCCAGGAACGCAGAAAACCCCATCTCAGCCCGATTCTGTGTCATGCCCTGCGCGGCCATCACATCAGTGATACTCAGCGCATCTTTTGACGTTGAGGCCGATGCATCGGTCAGGCCAGGGGATTTTGGGGAGTAGTATTTCGGTAAATCTTCCAGTTTCATTTTTTGACCTGCTCTTAATGCATTATGGGGTAAATCTTCACCCCCAGACGTCCACCAGATACTGGCTGACCACGAACGATATTGATTTCATCAAACTGCTCATCGTCCATTAACACTCCCGCATGCGTCAGCGCATCCAGCGGTGCTTTCAGGATATTGTCCAGGTCGCGACGACGCTTATCCGGTGGCTCTGCAATCACCTTTATCGCCAGCCTTCCGGACAGG
>NZ_PSRU01000079.1:0-855 GCF_003000935.1 Escherichia sp. R1 | reverse complement strand
GCACAATAGCTTCGGTCAAAAACTGATGCGCATTTACAATCAGAAAGGCATCTTTTCAAACACAAAAGATTCCGAAGAAGGCTTAACACATATACTCTCAGAGCATTTCGAGAATGTTAAAACCAAGATTCAAGGTACTGTAGTAATGTTTTCCGCTTCAGGGAAAAAATAGCATCCAACCGCAGCACGTTCTTGCTTAAGACGTGCTGCGGCATAATCCCAATGATTACTCCCTGACAGGGTTCGTAGGCCACTCAATATCAGGTGCAGTTGATGTATCAACACGGTTCAGCAACACCCTGCATGCCTTCCATGCCGCCAGCAATGATGTTTCCTCCTTCGTTGCATATACTGCTCACCTTTTTCACCCACGATTAACCAACAGCCAGACCAGCAGACACGCCACCACCGGCACAGCAAAATCCATCAGGCTTGCCACATCCCATGCACGTGGATCAAAACCGCCCCACCACGGCATGTTAATCCGCTTGCCATGCCCGAACATTTCAATCCAGCGATATTCTGCCTGGGTGTGTTCACGCGCAATGAAGAACGTACAACCGGCTATCGCCCCGTAAGCCCAGTTTCCGGTAAAAAGACCAGCCAGTACCTGCACCGCCACGGCACAAAGCGCATGAAGTATCGACGTGATATCCATCTGCTATCCTTAAAACCACTCCCTGAGCGGGCGCTCTGGTGTAACCACCCACTCACGGAACACGGAATCCTCAAATCCATCGTCAAGAAGACGGATATTAACAAAGTACCCTTCGTTTCGCGTGTATTCTGGTTCTCCGTCATCAGAAACATCTGTCTCCCTGAACGTAAAACCAATCTCATCAACCAGAACGGCAT
>NZ_PSRU01000078.1:0-892 GCF_003000935.1 Escherichia sp. R1 | reverse complement strand
TAGACTGGCCCCCTGAATCTCCAGACAACCAATATCACTTATTTAAGTGATAGTCTTAATACTAGTTTTTAGACTAGTCATTGGAGAGCAGATGATTGATGTCTTAGGACCGGAGAAACGCAGACGGCGTACCACACAGGAAAAGATCGCAATTGTTCAGCAGAGCTTTGAACCAGGGATGACGGTCTCCCTCGTTGCCCGGCAACATGGTGTAGCAGCCAGCCAGTTATTTCTCTGGCGTAAGCAATACCAGGAAGGAAGTCTTACTGCTGTCGCCGCCGGAGAACAGGTTGTTCCTGCCTCTGAACTTGCTGCCGCCATGAAGCAGATTAAAGAACTCCAGCGCCTGCTCGGCAAGAAAACGATGGAAAATGAACTCCTCAAAGAAGCCGTTGAATATGGACGGGCAAAAAAGTGGATAGCGCACGCGCCCTTATTGCCCGGGGATGGGGAGTAAGCTTAGTCAGCCGTTGTCTCCGGGTGTCGCGTGCGCAGTTGCACGTCATTCTCAGACGAACCGATGACTGGATGGATGGCCGCCGCAGTCGTCACACTGATGATACGGATGTGCTTCTCCGTATACACCATGTTATCGGAGAGCTGCCCACGTATGGTTATCGTCGGGTATGGGCGCTGCTTCGCAGACAGGCAGAACTTGATGGTATGCCTGCGATCAATGCCAAACGTGTTTACCGGATCATGCGCCAGAATGCGCTGTTGCTTGAGCGAAAACCTGCTGTACCGCCATCGAAACGGGCACATACAGGCAGAGTGGCTGTGAAAGAAAGTAATCAGCGATGGTGCTCTGACGGGTTCGAGTTCCGCTGTGATAACGGAGAAAAACTGCGAGTCACGTTCGCGCTGGACTGCTGTGACCGTGAGGCACTGCACT
>NZ_PSRU01000077.1:0-905 GCF_003000935.1 Escherichia sp. R1 | reverse complement strand
CCTTCCGGCAGTTCGATGGTACCAGTCACGTCAGTAGTACGGAAGTAGAACTGCGGACGGTAGCCTTTGAAGAACGGAGTATGACGACCGCCTTCATCTTTGGACAGAATGTACACTTCAGATTCGAACTTGGTGTGCGGCTTGATGGTGCCCGGCTTAGCCAGTACCTGACCACGTTCGATTTCTTCACGTTTGATACCACGCAGCAGAACACCTACGTTCTCACCAGCACGGCCTTCGTCCAGCAGTTTGCGGAACATTTCAACGCCAGTACAGGTAGACTTCTGAGTCTCTTTGATACCAACGATTTCAACTTCTTCACCAACTTTGATGATACCGCGTTCTACACGACCGGTAACAACGGTACCACGACCGGAGATGGAGAATACGTCTTCGATCGGCAGCAGGAACGGCTTGTCAATCGCACGCTCTGGTTCCGGAATGTAAGAATCCAGGAAGCCAGCCAGTTCCAGGATTTTCGCTTCCCACTCTGCGTCGCCTTCCAGCGCTTTCAGAGCAGAACCACGAACGATCGGAGTGTCGTCGCCCGGGAAGTCGTACTGAGACAGAAGTTCACGAACTTCCATTTCAACCAGTTCCAGCAGCTCTTCGTCATCAACCATGTCGCATTTGTTCAGGAACACGATGATGTACGGAACGCCTACCTGACGCCCCAGCAGGATGTGCTCACGAGTCTGCGGCATCGGGCCGTCAGTCGCAGCAACTACCAGGATCGCGCCGTCCATCTGAGCAGCACCGGTGATCATGTTTTTAACATAGTCGGCGTGCCCCGGGCAGTCTACGTGCGCGTAGTGACGGGTCGGGGTGTCGTATTCAACGTGAGAAGTGTTGATGGTGATACCACGAGCTTTTTCTTCCGGCGCGTTATCGATCTGGTCGAATGC
>NZ_PSRU01000007.1:0-222341 GCF_003000935.1 Escherichia sp. R1 | reverse complement strand
TTGCCTGGCGGCCTTAGCGCGGTGGTCCCACCTGACCCCATGCCGAACTCAGAAGTGAAACGCCGTAGCGCCGATGGTAGTGTGGGGTCTCCCCATGCGAGAGTAGGGAACTGCCAGGCATCAAATTAGAAAAACCCCGGTCAATAAGGCCGGGGTTTTTTGCATATCAATTATTTGCATGATGAAGGGAATCTCATGTCAGTTCTGTATATCCAAATTCGTCGTAATCAAATTACTGTTCGCGATCTTGAAAGCAAACGTGAAGTGTCAGGAGATGCTGCCTTCAGTAACCAGCGCCTGTTAATCGCCAATTTCTTTGTTGCAGAAAAAGTTCTGCAAGATCTTGTTCTGCAACTCCACCCACGTTCAACCTGGCATTCTTTTTTGCCAGCAAAACGTATGGATATTGTTGTGAGCGCGCTGGAAATGAATGAGGGCGGTTTGTCACAGGTTGAGGAACGCATTCTTCATGAAGTGGTCGCAGGGGCAACGTTAATGAAATATCGCCAGTTCCACATCCATGCGCAATCAGTGGTACTCAGTGATAGTGCGGTCCTGGCAATGTTTAAGCAGAAATAATCATGTCACCATTGGTGGGTACGAAACCTAAAGTTCAGCCCACCGGGATGAGAAAAAAACCGCCTACACCCCCACATATGCCAGATTCAGCAACGGATACGGTTTCCCCAAATCGTCCACCTCAGAGCGTTCCGTAACCTTAAAGCCCACCTTCTTATAGAACCCAACCGCCTGCTCATTTTGCTCATTAACATTGGTTGTCAGTTCCGGGGCCATTGAGAGCGCATGCTTCACCAGCATCCGGCCCACGCCGCAGCCGCGCACATCAGGATCGATAAACAGCGCATCCATATGCTGCCCACTTAACAACATAAACCCAACCGGCTGATCCCGCTCATTAACCGCGACCCACAACGGTGCTTCCGGCAGAAAGGAATGCACCAGCTCTTCCAGCTCGGCCCGATACTCTGCTGATAAAAAATCGTGAGTGGCATCGACAGAACGACACCAAATCGCAACGAGTTCCTCCCCCTCCTCATGCCGTGAGCGTCGAATACTAATAACCATTTTCTCTCCTTTTCGTCATTCTTATATTCTAACGTAGCCTTTTCCTTGAAACTTTCTCACCTTCAACATGCAGGCTCGACATTGGTAAATTTTCTGGTTATCTTCAGCTATCTGGATGTCTAAACGTATAAGCGTATGTAGTGAGGTAATCAGGTTATGCCGATTCGTGTGCCGGACGAGCTACCCGCCGTCAATTTCTTGCGTGAAGAAAACGTCTTTGTGATGACAACTTCTCGCGCGTCTGGTCAGGAAATTCGTCCGCTAAAGGTGCTTATCCTTAACCTGATGCCGAAGAAGATCGAAACTGAAAATCAGTTTCTGCGCCTGCTTTCAAACTCACCTTTGCAGGTCGATATTCAGCTGTTGCGCATCGATTCCCGTGAATCGCGCAACACGCCCGCAGAGCATCTGAATAACTTCTACTGTAACTTTGAAGATATTCAGGAACAAAACTTTGACGGTCTGATAGTTACCGGCGCGCCGCTGGGCCTGGTGGAGTTTAATGATGTCGCTTACTGGCCGCAGATCAAACAGGTGCTGGAGTGGTCGAAAGATCACGTCACCTCGACGCTGTTTGTCTGCTGGGCTGTACAGGCCGCGCTCAATATCCTCTATGGTATTCCTAAGCAAACCCGCACCGACAAACTCTCTGGCGTTTACGAGCATCATATTCTCCATCCTCATGCGCTTCTGACGCGTGGCTTTGATGATTCATTCCTGGCACCGCATTCGCGCTATGCTGACTTTCCGGCAGCGTTGATTCGTGATTATACCGATCTGGAAATTCTGGCAGAGACGGAAGAAGGGGATGCATATCTGTTTGCCAGCAAAGATAAGCGCATTGCCTTTGTGACGGGCCATCCCGAATATGATGCGCAAACGCTGGCGCAGGAATATTTCCGCGATGTGGAAGCCGGGCTAGACCCGGATGTACCGTATAACTATTTCCCGCACAATGATCCGCAAAATACACCGCGAGCGAGCTGGCGTAGTCACGGTAATTTGCTGTTTACCAACTGGCTCAACTATTACGTCTACCAGATCACGCCATATGATCTACGGCACATGAATCCAACGCTGGATTAATCTTCTGTGATAGTCGATCGTTAAGCGATTCAGCACCTTACCTCAGGCACCTTCGGGTGCCTTTTTTATTTCCGAAACACACCTCAGTAAGTGAATAAATTTTATTTATATTGTTATCAATAAGTTAACATGTATTTTTAATTAAAATGGAAATTGTTTTTGATTTTGCATTTTAAATGAGTAGTCTTAGTTGTGCTGAACGAAAAGCGCACAACGATCCTTCGTTCACAGTGGGGAAGTTTTCGGATCCATGACGAGGAGCTGCACGATGACTGAACAGGCAACAACAATCGATGAACTGGCTTTTACAAGGCCGTATGGCGAGCAGGAGAAGCAAATTCTTACTGCCGAAGCGGTAGAATTTCTGACTGAGCTGGTGACGCATTTTACGCCACAACGCAATAAACTTCTGGCAGCGCGCATTCAGCAGCAGCAGGATATCGATAACGGAACGTTGCCTGATTTCATTTCGGAAACAGCTTCCATTCGTGATGCTGACTGGAAAATTCGCGGGATTCCTGCGGACTTAGAAGATCGTCGCGTAGAGATTACCGGACCTGTAGAGCGCAAGATGGTGATCAACGCGCTCAACGCCAATGTGAAAGTCTTTATGGCCGATTTCGAAGATTCACTGGCACCAGACTGGAACAAAGTGATCGATGGGCAAATTAACCTGCGCGATGCGGTTAACGGCACCATCAGCTATAGCAATGAAGCAGGCAAAATTTATCAGCTCAAGCCCAATCCAGCGGTTTTGATTTGTCGGGTACGCGGTCTGCACTTGCCGGAAAAACATGTCACCTGGCGTGGTGAGACAATCCCCGGTAGCCTGTTTGATTTTGCGCTCTATTTCTTCCACAACTATCAGGCACTGTTGGCAAAGGGCAGCGGTCCCTATTTCTATCTGCCGAAAACCCAGTCCTGGCAGGAAGCGGCCTGGTGGAGCGAAGTCTTCAGCTATGCAGAAGATCGCTTTAATCTGCCGCGCGGCACCATCAAGGCGACGTTGCTGATTGAAACGCTGCCCGCCGTGTTCCAGATGGATGAAATCCTTCACGCGCTGCGTGACCATATTGTTGGTCTGAACTGCGGTCGTTGGGATTACATCTTCAGTTATATCAAAACATTGAAAAACTATCCCGATCGCGTCCTGCCAGACAGACAGGCAGTGACGATGGATAAACCCTTCCTGAATGCTTACTCACGCCTGTTGATTAAAACCTGCCATAAACGCGGTGCTTTTGCGATGGGCGGCATGGCGGCGTTTATTCCGAGCAAAGATGAAGAGCGCAATAACCAGGTGCTCGACAAAGTAAAAGCGGATAAATCGCTGGAAGCCAATAACGGTCACGATGGCACATGGATCGCTCACCCGGGCCTTGCTGATACGGCAATGGCGGTATTCAACGATATTCTCGGCTCCCGCAAAAACCAGCTTGAGGTGATGCGCGAACAAGACGCGCCGATTACTGCCGATCAGCTGCTGGCACCTTGTGCTGGTGAACGCACCGAAGAAGGTATGCGCGCCAACATTCGCGTGGCTGTGCAGTACATCGAAGCGTGGATCTCTGGCAATGGCTGTGTGCCGATTTATGGCCTGATGGAAGATGCGGCGACGGCTGAAATTTCCCGTACCTCAATCTGGCAGTGGATCCATCATCAAAAAACGTTGAGCAATGGCAAACCGGTGACTAAAGCCTTGTTCCGCCAGATGCTGGGCGAAGAGATGAAAGTCATTGCCAGCGAACTGGGCGAAGAACGTTTCTCCCATGGGCGTTTTGACGATGCCGCACGCTTGATGGAACAGATCACCACTTCCGATGAGTTAATTGATTTCCTGACCCTGCCAGGCTACCGCCTGTTAGCGTAAACCACCACATAACTATGGAGCATCTGCACATGAAAACCCGTACACAACAAATTGAAGAATTACAGAAAGAGTGGACTCAACCGCGTTGGGAAGGCATTACTCGCCCGTACAGCGCGGAAGATGTGGTGAAATTACGCGGTTCAGTCAATCCGGAATGCACCCTGGCGCAACTGGGCGCGGCGAAAATGTGGCGTCTGCTGCACGGCGAGTCGAAAAAAGGCTACATCAACAGCCTCGGTGCACTGACTGGTGGTCAGGCGCTGCAACAGGCGAAAGCGGGTATTGAAGCAGTCTATCTGTCGGGATGGCAGGTAGCGGCGGACGCTAACCTGGCGGCCAGCATGTATCCGGATCAGTCGCTCTATCCGGCAAACTCGGTGCCAGCGGTGGTGGAGCGGATCAACAATACTTTCCGCCGTGCGGATCAGATCCAATGGTCCGCGGGCATTGAGCCGGGCGATCCGCGCTATGTCGATTACTTCCTGCCGATCGTCGCCGATGCGGAGGCCGGTTTTGGCGGTGTACTGAATGCCTTTGAACTGATGAAAGCGATGATTGAAGCCGGTGCAGCGGCAGTTCACTTCGAAGATCAGCTGGCATCAGTGAAGAAATGTGGTCACATGGGCGGCAAAGTTTTGGTGCCAACTCAGGAAGCTATTCAGAAACTGGTCGCGGCGCGTCTGGCAGCTGATGTGACGGGCGTTCCAACCCTGCTGGTTGCTCGTACCGATGCCGATGCGGCGGATCTGATTACCTCCGATTGCGACCCATATGACAGCGAATTTATTACTGGCGAGCGTACCAGTGAAGGCTTCTTCCGTACTCATGCGGGTATTGAGCAAGCGATCAGCCGTGGCCTGGCGTATGCGCCATATGCTGAC
Source organism: Escherichia sp. R1 (assembly GCF_003000935.1). Taxonomy (NCBI): domain Bacteria; kingdom Pseudomonadati; phylum Pseudomonadota; class Gammaproteobacteria; order Enterobacterales; family Enterobacteriaceae; genus Escherichia; species Escherichia sp. R1. Next base: position 217,418 of record NZ_PSRU01000007.1, on the reverse strand, counting down.
CTGGTATGGTGTGAAACCTCCACGCCGGATCTGGAACTGGCGCGTCGCTTTGCACAAGCCATCCACGCGAAATATCCGGGCAAACTGCTGGCTTATAACTGCTCGCCTTCGTTCAACTGGCAGAAAAACCTCGACGACAAAACTATTGCCAGCTTCCAGCAGCAGCTGTCGGATATGGGCTACAAGTTCCAGTTCATCACCCTGGCAGGTATCCACAGCATGTGGTTCAACATGTTTGACCTGGCAAACGCCTATGCCCAGGGCGAGGGTATGAAGCACTATGTTGAGAAAGTGCAGCAGCCGGAATTTGCCGCCGCGAAAGATGGCTATACCTTCGTATCTCATCAGCAGGAAGTGGGTACAGGTTACTTCGATAAAGTGACGACCATTATTCAGGGCGGCACGTCGTCGGTTACCGCACTGACTGGCTCCACTGAAGAATCGCAGTTCTAACAACCAACGCCCCTTTCCGTAAGGCGAGGGGCGAATTAAGGAGAGGCGATGCCGCGTGGCCTGGAATTACTGATTGCACAAACCATTTTGCAAGGTTTCGACGCTCAGTATGGTCGATTCCTCGAAGTGACTTCCGGGGCGCAGCAGCGTTTCGAGCAAGCCGACTGGCATGCTGTCCAGCAGGCGATGAAAAACCGTATTCATCTTTACGATCATCACGTGGGTCTGGTCGTGGAGCAACTGCGCTGCATTACTAACGGCCAAAGCACGGACGCGGCATTTTTACTGCGCGTTAAAGAGCATTACACCCGGCTGTTGCCAGATTACCCGCGCTTCGAGATTGCGGAGAGCTTTTTCAACTCCGTGTACTGTCGGTTATTTGACCACCGCTCGCTTACTCCCGAGCGGCTTTTTATCTTTAGCTCCCAGCCAGAGCGCCGCTTTCGTACCATTCCACGCCCACTGGCGAAAGACTTTCACCCCGATCACGGCTGGGAATCTCTGCTGATGCGCGTTATCAGCGATCTGCCGCTGCGTCTGCGTTGGCAGAATAAAAGCCGTGACATTCATTACATCGTTCGCCATCTGACGGAAACGCTGGGGACAGACAACCTCGCGGAAAGTCATTTACAGGTGGCGAACGAACTGTTTTACCGCAATAAGGCAGCCTGGCTGGTGGGCAAACTAATAACGCCTTCCGGCACGTTGCCATTTTTATTGCCGATCCACCAGACGGACGACGGCGAGTTATTTATTGATACCTGCCTGACGACGACCGCCGAAGCGAGCATTGTTTTTGGCTTTGCGCGTTCTTATTTTATGGTTTATGCACCGCTGCCCGCAGCGCTGGTCGAGTGGCTACGGGAAATTCTGCCAGGTAAAACCACCGCTGAATTGTATATGGCTATCGGCTGCCAGAAGCACGCCAAAACCGAAAGCTACCGCGAATATCTCGTTTATCTACAGGGCTGTAATGAGCAGTTCATTGAAGCGCCGGGTATTCGTGGAATGGTGATGTTGGTGTTTACGTTGCCGGGTTTTGATCGGGTATTTAAAGTCATCAAAGACAGGTTCGCGCCGCAGAAAGAGATGTCTGCCGCTCACGTTCGTGCCTGCTATCAACTGGTGAAAGAGCACGATCGCGTGGGCCGAATGGCGGACACCCAGGAGTTTGAAAACTTTGTGCTGGAGAAGCGGCATATTTCCCCGGCATTAATGGAATTACTGCTCCAGGAAGCAGCGGAAAAAATCACCGATCTCGGCGAACAGATTGTGATTCGCCATCTTTATATTGAGCGGCGGATGGTGCCGCTCAATATCTGGCTGGAACAAGTGGAAGGTCAGCAGCTGCGCGACGCTATTGAAGAGTACGGCAACGCCATTCGCCAGCTTGCCGCTGCCAACATCTTCCCTGGGGATATGTTATTTAAAAACTTTGGCGTCACCCGTCACGGGCGCGTGGTGTTTTATGATTACGACGAAATTTGCTACATGACGGAAGTGAATTTCCGCGACATCCCGCTGCCGCGCTACCCGGAAGACGAACTTGCCAGCGAACCGTGGTACAGCGTCTCGCCGGGTGATGTTTTCCCGGAAGAGTTCCGTCACTGGTTATGTGCCGACCCGCGTATTGGTCCGCTATTTGAAGAGATGCACGCCGACTTGTTCCGCGCTGATTACTGGCGCGCACTACAAAACCGCATACGTGAAGGGCATGTGGAAGATGTTTATGCGTATCGGCGCAGGCAGCGGTTTAGCGTCCGATTCGTATAAATCAGAGGCGAAAAAGTCAGCGTATTCCACCGTACGCCAGCGTCACTTCCTTCGCCGCTTTAATCACCATCGCGCCAAACTCGGTCACGCGGTCATCGGTAATACGTGAAATCGGTCCGGAAATTGAAATTGCGGCAAACGGTTCGCGGTGCTCATCGAAAATACACGCTGCAAGGCAACGCAGCCCCAGCGCATGTTCCTCATCGTCAAATGAATAACCCCGTTTGCGCGTTTGGGCGAGATCTTCTTTTAAATGCACAGGAGACACCAGCGTCGCGTGGGTATAGGCATGTAACCCTTTGCGGTGCAGCAGCTTCGTCACCTGTTCTTCGCTCAGTTGGGCCAGAAAGGCTTTACCCGCACCGGAAGCGTGCATCGGCAATTTACCGCCGATAGGCGCGGACATTCGCATCAGGTGAGTACACTGTACCTGGTCGATAATAATCGCTTCGTGATTGCTTTGATCAAGCACCGCCATATTGACCGTTTCGCCAGACTCTTCCATTAGATTGCGCAGAATAGGATGGACAATCGCTAACAAATTACGGCTCTGGAGAAAGCTGCTACCGACCATAAAGGCGTGTGCGCCGATTGCCCAGTGACCCAGTTCGCCGACCTGACGGACAAAGCCCTGTTGCTGCATCGTGGTTAGCAGGCGGTGGGTCGTGGAATTGGGTAACCCGGCTTGCTGTGCCAGTTCCGTGAGTGCCACACTGCCATTGGATTCGGCAATCCACTCCAGTAATTTCAGGCCACGCGTTAAAGACTGAACCTGTCCAGTCGCTGGTGCGGTGGCAACGGCGGGTTTTCTGCCGCGTTTTGCGGGAATGGGTGCGACCATGACAGTCTCCTTTTTCTGTATCGTGGAAATCATTTTCATTTTTATTATCAGCGAATGCAATAGTTGCTGAACAGATCCGATGAGTTAATGTTGAACAAATCTCATGTTGCGTGGTGGTCGCTTTTACCACAGATGCGTTTATGCCAGTATGGTTTGTTGAATTTTTATTAAATCTGGGTTGAGCGTGTCGGGAGCAAGTGTGAGCAGCAAAGTGGAACAACTGCGTGCGCAGTTAAATGAACGTATTCTGGTGCTGGACGGCGGTATGGGCACCATGATCCAGAGCTATCGACTGAACGAAGCCGATTTTCGTGGTGAACGCTTTGCCGACTGGCCATGCGACCTCAAAGGCAATAACGATCTGCTGGTGCTCAGTAAACCGGAAGTGATCGCCGCTATCCACAACGCCTACTTTGAAGCGGGCGCGGATATCATCGAAACCAACACCTTCAACTCCACGACCATTGCGATGGCGGATTACCAGATGGAATCCCTGTCGGCGGAAATCAACTTTGCAGCGGCGAAACTGGCGCGCGCCTGTGCCGACGAGTGGACTGCCCGCACGCCGGAGAAACCGCGCTACGTTGCCGGTGTTCTCGGCCCGACCAACCGCACGGCGTCTATTTCTCCGGACGTCAACGATCCGGCATTCCGCAACATCACTTTTGACCAGCTGGTGGCGGCTTATCGAGAATCCACCAAAGCGCTGGTGGAAGGTGGCGCGGACCTGATCCTGATTGAAACCGTTTTCGACACCCTTAACGCCAAAGCGGCGGTCTTTGCGGTGAAAACGGAGTTTGAAGCGCTGGGCGTTGAACTGCCGATTATGATCTCCGGCACCATCACCGACGCCTCCGGGCGCACGCTCTCCGGGCAGACCACTGAAGCGTTTTACAACTCCCTGCGCCACGCCGAAGCGCTGACCTTTGGCCTGAACTGTGCGCTGGGGCCAGACGAACTGCGCCAGTACGTACAGGAACTGTCGCGTATTGCGGAATGCTATGTCACCGCCCACCCGAACGCCGGGCTGCCCAACGCCTTTGGTGAATACGATCTCGACGCCGACACGATGGCAAAACAGATACGTGAATGGGCAGAAGCGGGCTTTCTCAATATCGTCGGCGGCTGCTGCGGCACCACGCCACAACATATTGCAGCGATGAGTCGTGCAGTAGAAGGATTAGCGCCGCGCAAACTACCGGAAATTCCCGTAGCCTGCCGTTTGTCCGGCCTGGAGCCGCTGAACATTGGCGAAGATAGCCTGTTTGTGAACGTGGGTGAACGCACCAACGTCACCGGTTCCGCTAAGTTCAAGCGACTGATCAAAGAAGAGAAATACAGCGAGGCGCTGGATGTGGCGCGTCAGCAGGTGGAAAACGGTGCGCAGATTATCGATATCAACATGGATGAAGGGATGCTCGACGCCGAAGCGGCGATGGTGCGTTTTCTCAATCTGATTGCCGGTGAACCGGATATCGCTCGCGTGCCGATTATGATCGACTCCTCAAAATGGGACGTTATTGAAAAAGGTCTGAAGTGTATCCAGGGCAAAGGCATTGTTAACTCTATCTCGATGAAAGAGGGTGTCGACGCCTTTATCCATCACGCGAAACTGTTGCGTCGCTACGGTGCGGCAGTCGTGGTAATGGCTTTTGACGAACAGGGCCAGGCCGATACCCGCGCACGGAAAATCGAGATTTGCCGTCGGGCGTACAAAATCCTCACCGAAGAGGTTGGCTTCCCGGCTGAAGATATCATCTTCGACCCGAACATCTTCGCGGTCGCAACTGGCATTGAAGAGCACAACAATTACGCGCAGGACTTTATCGGCGCGTGTGAAGACATCAAACGTGAACTGCCGCACGCACTGATTTCCGGCGGCGTTTCTAACGTTTCTTTCTCATTCCGTGGCAACGATCCGGTGCGCGAAGCCATTCACGCGGTGTTCCTCTACTACGCTATTCGCAATGGCATGGATATGGGGATCGTCAACGCCGGGCAACTGGCGATTTACGACGACCTGCCTACCGAGCTACGCGACGCGGTGGAGGATGTGATCCTCAACCGTCGCGACGATGGCACCGAGCGTTTACTCGAGCTTGCCGAGAAATATCGCGGCAGCAAAACCGACGACACCGCTAACACCCAGCAGGCGGAGTGGCGCTCGTGGGAAGTGAATAAACGTCTGGAATACTCGCTGGTCAAAGGCATTACCGAGTTTATCGAGCAGGATACCGAAGAAGCCCGCCAGCAGGCTACGCGTCCGATTGAAGTGATTGAAGGCCCGTTGATGGACGGCATGAACGTGGTCGGCGACCTGTTTGGCGAGGGCAAAATGTTCCTGCCGCAGGTGGTGAAATCGGCGCGCGTAATGAAGCAGGCGGTGGCGTATCTCGAACCGTTTATTGAAGCCAGCAAAGAGCAGGGTAAAACCAACGGCAAGATGGTGATCGCCACCGTGAAAGGCGATGTCCACGACATCGGTAAAAATATCGTTGGTGTGGTGCTGCAATGTAACAACTACGAAATTGTCGATCTCGGCGTGATGGTGCCTGCGGAAAAAATTCTCCGTACCGCTAAAGAAGTGAATGCTGATTTGATTGGCCTTTCGGGGCTGATCACGCCGTCGCTGGACGAGATGGTTAACGTGGCGAAAGAGATGGAGCGTCAGGGCTTCACCATTCCGCTATTGATTGGCGGCGCGACCACCTCAAAAGCGCACACGGCGGTGAAAATTGAGCAGAACTACAGCGGCCCGACGGTGTATGTGCAGAACGCTTCACGCACCGTTGGTGTGGTGGCGGCGTTGCTTTCCGACACTCAGCGTGATGATTTCGTTGCTCGTACCCGCAAGGAGTACGAAACCGTGCGTATTCAGCACGGACGAAAGAAACCACGCACACCACCGGTCACGCTGGAAGCGGCGCGTGATAACGACTTCGCTTTTGACTGGCAGGCTTACACGCCGCCGGTGGTGCACCGTCTCGGTGTGCAGGAAGTCGAAGCCAGCATCGAAACGCTGCGTAATTACATCGACTGGACGCCGTTCTTTATGACCTGGTCGCTGGCCGGGAAGTATCCGCGCATTCTGGAAGATGAAGTGGTAGGTGTTGAGGCGCAGCGGCTGTTTAAAGACGCCAACGACATGCTGGATAAATTAAGCGCCGAAAAAATGCTGAACCCGCGTGGTGTGGTGGGCCTGTTCCCGGCAAACCGTGTGGGCGATGACATTGAAATCTACCGTGACGAAACGCGTACCCATGTGATTAATGTCAGCCACCATCTACGCCAACAGACCGAAAAAACCGGCTTCGCTAACTACTGTCTCGCTGACTTCGTTGCGCCGAAGGTTTCCGGCAAAGCGGATTACATCGGCGCATTTGCCGTGACTGGCGGGCTGGAAGAGGACGCACTGGCTGATGCCTTTGAAGCACAGCATGATGATTACAACAAAATCATGGTGAAAGCGCTTGCCGACCGTCTGGCGGAAGCCTTTGCGGAGTATCTCCATGAGCGTGTGCGTAAAGTCTACTGGGGCTATGCGCCGAACGAGAACCTCAGCAACGAAGAGCTGATCCGCGAAAACTACCAGGGCATCCGTCCGGCACCGGGCTACCCTGCCTGCCCGGAACATACGGAAAAAGCCACAATCTGGGAGCTGCTGGAAGTGGAAAAACATACCGGTATGAAACTCACGGAATCCTTCGCCATGTGGCCGGGTGCATCGGTTTCGGGTTGGTACTTCAGTCATCCAGACAGCAAGTATTACGCGGTGGCGCAAATTCAGCGCGATCAGGTTGAAGACTATGCCCGCCGTAAAGGAATGAGCGTTACCGAAGTTGAGCGTTGGTTGGCACCGAATCTGGGGTATGATGCCGAGTAAGTGATAACACCGGGGTATTTGCCCCGGTTTTTAATGTCATAAATAATGGATTATTGAACATGATAAAAATTGATGAAATAGATTTTTTTGCTTTCGAAGGATGTTCAGAGTCCGAAGTTACTGAACTATTAGGAAAAAAACCAACAGGTTATAATCATTGGATAATTAATATAAAAACAGGTGTGGAGTGGGTATTTTATGATGGTCGTTATTGGTTAGATTTTCGTAAATCCAAAGAGGGTATAAGGTGTATCTCATGCAGTATTCTGTATCACGATAAAAGTAAAGGGCGTATCGATGTCTTGTTTAGTGAAGGTATAGCTGACAGAGGTTTAAAAAATACGGGTGGAGTGTTAATCCAAAAACGCCCGCAATTATAATAATTCCTGGTAATATTTGTTTTCGTAAAAAGGATTTACTTTATGCAACGTCAATATAAAAAATACATTCTTCTTTTTTGGGGTGTTATGGATGTTATCGCGATAGCCACATATCTGTTCTACTCGCTTGGTAATGATCGTATCCCTTTTTATTCCGATATCGTTCATTCACTTTCTTTACTTAAGGATATCGGTGTTGAAGGCGGTTTTTACGCTTATGCAGTCGCCACTGTTACGCTACAAATAGTATTATTGTTCTCTTTATTTTTTTCTGCGCAATGTTTTTTAAGACAAAAATTATTTAGTTTCTCTTTTTTGGCGATTCAGGAGTTTATGCGTTTTGCTACCGTAAGCTGTTCAATCTCCGTAATACCGTTGTTACTTAATTATTTTTATTCACAGGATCTGGTCTTAAATATTTCGTTGTTTATCTTCTCAGAGGTCACAAAAGTGACAACGATTATCTGGTGTAAACGACAGGGGAAAGTGTGACAGAAATAGCAACAGATACAGGTGGATTTTTATATAAATGCCTTTTTAAATGCTTTCTTGTATAAATCTCTTATACTGAAAGTACATACAAGAGAAATGCCTGGATAAAAACAACGTGATTAGAAAAATCTTAACAGGAAAATGCATAACAAAAAGGAGAACCTGATTCCGTGCTAACTTTGCTTCACCTGCTTTCTGCCGTCGCCCTGCTGGTCTGGGGGACTCATATTGTTCGAACAGGCGTAATGCGCGTCTTCGGCGCGCGTCTGCGTACTGTCCTTAGCCGGAGCGTCGAAAAAAAGCCGCTCGCCTTTTGCGCGGGGATCGGCGTTACCGCACTGGTGCAGAGCAGTAATGCCACCACCATGCTGGTGACCTCGTTCGTCGCTCAGGATCTGGTTGCTCTCGCGCCTGCGCTGGTGATTGTGCTGGGTGCAGATGTCGGGACGGCGCTGATGGCGCGTATTCTCACCTTCGATTTATCCTGGCTGTCACCGTTACTTATTTTTATCGGCGTGATTTTTTTCCTCGGACGCAAACAGTCACGCGCCGGGCAACTGGGCCGCGTCGGTATTGGTCTTGGGCTGATTTTACTGGCGCTGGAGTTGATTGTGCAGGCCGTAACGCCGATCACTCAGGCAAACGGCGTTCAGGTGATCTTTGCCTCGCTGACTGGCGACATTTTGCTGGATGCGCTGATTGGTGCGATGTTCGCCATTATCAGCTACTCCAGCCTTGCCGCGGTACTGCTGACCGCGACTCTGACCGCCGCAGGCATTATCTCTTTCCCAGTGGCGCTTTGTCTGGTGATTGGGGCAAACCTCGGTTCCGGCCTGCTGGCGATGCTCAACAACAGTGCCGCCAATGCCGCAGCCCGCCGTGTCGCGCTGGGTAGCCTGCTGTTTAAGCTGGTGGGTAGCCTGATTATCCTGCCGTTTGTTCATTTGCTGGCAGAGACAATGGGGAAGTTGCCATTGCCAAAAGCGGAATTGGTGATCTATTTCCACGTCTTCTACAACCTTGTACGCTGCCTGGTCATGTTGCCATTCGTTGACCCGATGGCACGGTTTTGCAAAACGATTATTCGCGATGAACCGGAACTGGATACCCAGCTACGGCCTAAACATCTGGATGTCAGCGCGCTGGATACGCCCACGCTTGCTCTGGCGAACGCTGCCCGCGAAACCCTGCGCATTGGCGACGCCATGGAACAGATGATGGAAGGGTTGAATAAAGTGATGCACGGCGAGCCACGGCAGGAGAAAGAGCTGCGTAAGCTGGCTGATGACATCAACGTTCTCTATACCGCCATTAAGCTGTATCTGGCGCGGATGCCAAAAGAGGAACTGGCAGAAGAAGAGTCGCGCCGCTGGGCGGAGATCATCGAAATGTCGCTCAACCTTGAACAGGCCTCCGATATCGTCGAGCGCATGGGGAGTGAAATTGCCGACAAATCGCTGGCAGCAAGGCGAGCATTTTCGCTTGATGGCTTGAAGGAACTGGATGCGCTCTATGAGCAATTGCTCAGTAATTTAAAACTGGCAATGTCGGTTTTCTTCTCTGGCGATGTTACCAGCGCCCGTCGTTTGCGCCGCAGCAAACATCGTTTTCGCATTCTTAATCGCCGCTATTCCCACGCCCACGTCGATCGCCTGCACCAGCAAAACGTGCAGAGTATTGAAACCAGTTCGCTACATTTAGGCTTACTGGGAGATATGCAGCGTCTGAACTCGCTGTTTTGTTCGGTGGCTTACAGTGTGCTGGAACAGCCGGATGAAGATGAAGGACGGGACGAGTATTAATACCGTGACCCTGAAGGCCTGATAAGACGCGTAAAGCGTCGCATCAGGCACTATGAACAAGATGCCGGATCATGCATCCGGCAATTCACTTAAAAACGGTGACCCGCTTCCAGCGGCACCGCTTCTTCACCAGCCTTAAACACATAAGTGGTGTTCGGGCCACCCAGCGTAGCGTGACCTTTACTTACTGTGATCCAGTTACCTTCCGGCAGACCAATAATCGTCAGTTCTGGCGCGACGACCAGCAGTTCGCGAATACGCTGCTCACGGGTTTCACCTTTATGGCCTTCCGGCAGCGCGTTGGTGAAGTGCGGGTTGATTTGTAGCGGGAACAGATTTAGCGCATCGAAACCTTGCGGATCGACAATCGGCATATCGTTGGTGGTACGAATGGTTGGGCAAGCAAGGTTAGCGCCTGCGCTCCAGCCAATATACAGCGCGCCACGTTTCACCACGTCAGTAATGGGTGCCAGCAGCCCGCGCTCGCGGCACTGTTTCAGCAACTGGAAAGTATTACCGCCGCCGACAATCACAATTTCCGCATTTTCAATCGCGGCAACGGGATCGACAACGCTATGAATACCGGTGACAGAAACACCCAGCGGAGCGAGAACCGCAGCCGTTTTCGCTGTGTAATCATCCCAGGTCTGCGTTACGCCAGCGAAAGGAATAAATACCGCAGAACGGCGACCCTGCAACTGTTCAGCAATCAGCGGCAGCGCGTGTTCCAGCCAGGCTTTACCCGGCAGCGTCGAGTTACTCAATAAAAGCAGTTCCATTACTTCTCCGGTTAGTAAGAAAACACGGAAGGAATGCTACCACTGCGAATTTAACCACTTACTGACATGGCTCACGATGTCACATATTGCACAGGCGCTGAGACTGATGACAAACACAGGATTGCCTGATGCGCTACGCTTACCTGGCCTACCAGATAACTGCAATATATTGAATTTTCAAGATTATGTAGGCGAATAAGGCTTCATTCCGTATCCGGCATAAACAATGTGCACTTTGCCACCAATTTGAGCGCCCCTTAAGGCGCTGATGTTTTTTTATTCTTCTCGTGCACATTGTGCCGCTTCTGCAATCAGCCGCACATCAGGCCGCGAAGTTGCTGCGGCGACCAGCCAGCGACATGCAGAGTTAAGTAGCGCGATTAATCATGGGAAATTGCCTCTGCATGGGCGAGCAGGTATTGCTCCGCCTCACCGGACCAGATCCCCTGATGATGCGCCAGAATCACCGCCAGTGCTTGATCCTGAATCTGCGTGAGTGACGTCAGCGGCAGGTATTTCCCGGTATACACCAGCTTTTTGCCGCCGCCGACGGCAGGCAATTCAAGCGTGGTTTCGCCCGCGGCATTCAGCCCAAGAATATGTGTTACCACTTTTGCGGCCTGCACTTTTTTCTCTTCAATCAATTTGACCGCTGCGCGCATGTCGTCGGTATTGCCGCCTGATGTGCCCACGTAGTGGGTAAATGCATAATGCACATCGTAGAAATTAATTGGCGCGCTGAAGTGCTTATCCTGCGGTCCGGCGAAGAAATTCAGACAACCATCTGTCGCCAGCAAGGAAGAGGCGAGAGTCACCAGTCCTTCATTAGGCACAAAGACGAAAATATCATCGAAGCCGTGACCGCCACTCAGTGCCATTAACGTATCAAATGCTGCATCGGCGGCATTGAGATAATGAATCAGTGTTTGCGGTTCTGATGGATAGTGCTTGCGCGCATAACTCAATTTGTCGTTGTCGGTATCGGTAATGATGAGCAGCGAAGGGTTAACGGGTCCATGTAGCGCATAATCAATCGCCAACAGTCCCATTGGTCCGGTGCCGCCGAGGATCAGCGTGCGCCCTTGCGGGCGAATCCCCATCGTGTGGTTATAACTACCTTCCTGAAGATGATAGTTGGCGTTGAACGCGCCAATCACGCAGGAAAGCGGTTCAACCAGCGAGCCTTCAAAATAGGTTTCGCCGTCGTATGCCAGCAGGCAATCTTGTTCCATGACCTCGTTGGGAATAACCACATGCGTCGCTTCGCCGCCTACCCACGGGAAGGAGTAGCCGGGGCAATCCGGGCGGTCGGGGAGTTGCAGGTTGGCCTGAATCACATAACGCTGACCCGGCTGGAATTTGTGCTGCCACTTTTTACCCACGGCCAGAATATCGCCGCAAAATTCGTGGCCGATGATGATGGGGTTGGTCGCCACATCGTCGGGTACTTTTTTATGGTTTTCACCCAGATTGGCCTCTTTCCAGGAAGAGAGGCACAGGCTGTCAGTGACCACCGTTGCGAGGATTTCATCCTCCTGCATTTCAGGAAGGTCAAAGGTTTCCAGGCGTAAATCACGTTTACCATAAAGACGCAGAGCTGTTGTTTTCATAAACCACCTCGTGTTGAACGATGGCCCCGACGGTTGCGCCGGGGCGAAGAATCAGGACAGGAAGCCCAGCGCATTACCGATAATCCCTAAACCAAACAGGGCGAAAATCAGCCATACCGGGTTAATTTTTTTGTTGAGCAGACGAACCATCAGCAGCGTCAGACCGAGCGCCAGCAAACCAGGGCAAAGTTGGTCGAGGATGTTCTGCACGGTTATGGTGACGGTGGCACCATCGGCGGCAGGCGTTTGTGAAACCACCAACGGTACGTTGATTGACGTCCATTTGGTCACCAGCACGCCCATCACAAACAGCCCGAGAATCGACGCGCCTTCGGTGAGTTTTTGCAGCAAATTACCGCCCATATCGCTGACGATATTCACCCCTTTGCGAAAGCCGAGCTGTAGGCCATACCACTTCATCGCCAGACGCACCGCGTTGAAAATAAAGAAGAACAGCAGGGGGCCGAGAATGTTGCCCGAAAGTGCCAGAGATGCGCCGAGCGCGGCGGTAATCGGGCGCAGCGTTCCCCAGACCAGTGGATCGCCAACTCCTGCCAATGGTCCCATCAGACCTACTTTGATGCCGTTAATGGTACCGTCATCAATTTCCGCGCCGTTGGCTCGCGCCTCTTCCATGGCGGCAGTGACGCCGATGACCGGGCCACATACGGCTGGCGTGGTATTGAAGAACACCAGGTGTCGCCTGAGCGCCGCAACCTGATCCTCTTTTAATGGGTAAAGTCGTTTGATGGCGGGGATCATGTCGTAGCAAAAACCCAGCCCGTGAATACGTTCAAAGTTAAAGGATGCCTGTTGCAGGTTGGAGCGCAGAAACATGCTCACCAGATCGCTGCGTGTAATTTTTCTCTGTTCCATGATGGCTCCGTTAATCATCAAGTTGGTCAAGGGCGGTGATAGTGGTGGTCTGGGGATGTGGTTCAGCTTTACGCCACTGTGGATTTAACTGGATGTAGAGCAGGGCCATGATCACGCCGACGCCACCGAACGCCAGCAGACTGAGATCGAGGTAGCCACCTGCGAGGAAACCGAGGAAAAAGAAAGGCATCAAATATTTCACGCCCATCATGCGAAGCACCATGGCGTAACCGACCACCACGATAAAACCGCCAGCAATCTGCAGTCCACGGGTCACAAATTCGGGAATGGCGCTCAGCATATTGCTCACCATATCAGCGCTGACGAACAGCGAGACAATCAGTGCCGGAATAGCAACGCGCAGTGCCTGCACGCCAAGCGCGGAGACATGCAGAATATCGAGAGTGCGAAACCGTGCTTCTTCCGCTGCTTTATCCGCCGCGTGCTGGAACACTACGGTGATGGTACGGGCAAACACCGTCAGCACCTGGCCTGCCGCAGCCACAGGCAACGCGATGGCGATTCCGGTGGCGATGCTTTGCTGACCAACGATAACCAGAATGGCGGAGATTATGCTGGCGAGTGCAGAATCCGGAGATTGCGCCGCGCCGACGTTCATCCAGCCGAGAGCTATCAATTCCAGCGTACCACCGAGCATAATTCCGGTTTTTAAATCACCGAGAATTAAACCAATCACCGTACAGGCAATTAACGGACGATGAGTCTGAAATTCATCCAGCACGCTGCCCATTCCGGCAATACAGGAAAAAAGAAATATAGCAATGATTTGTAGGGTACTTATTTCCATGATTTGTCACCTTTTAAGTGTCGTCATCCCTGCCTGTTAAAGCATATGTACACAGGCGCTATTATTTAATTTGCGATTAACTGTTCGTTTATTTTGTCGATAATATTGATTGAGGGATCTGACGCTACGACGCGTAAATCCAGTATGACGCCAAGATTATTTAACTCATGAAATGCGTTAATATCATCGTCATCTAATGAAACTGCTTTGGTTAACTGTTTCTTACCAGGACGCCAGGCCATACCGCCAATATTCAGGGTACCTATTTTTACCCCCTGGCGAACCATTGCTAAGGCATCCTGTGGGCGAGTGAAAAGATAAAAAACGGTTTCGTCCTGATATTGCGGGTTGTGATAAACCGCGACGGCTTTTTCAATATTGACCACGTTAACCTTCATTCCCGGTGGCGCAGCCTGACGCAATAATGTCCGGCGAACTTCATCGTTATAAACTTCGTCATTGCAGATAATAATGCGTTGGGCGTTAGCCACTTTAGACCAGACGGTAGTGACCTGGCCGTGGATCAGGCGGTCATCAATGCGGGCGAGCGTAATGTTCATCAGAAATCCTCCTCCGCTGTTGCCACCTGTCTCCAGACGACGCAGGTTTGCTTTGCGATTTGCGTCAGGTGTTCACACAGTTCATCAATATTCATGCTGTCCTGGTTATCAACCAGTTCGAGCGCCAGCGGCAGAGAAAGGCCGCTGATTACCCGCAGACGAGGATTGCGCATCGCAAGCATCGCTGCCGCATTCCACGGGCTGCCGCACTGTAAATCCACGGCGATTAGCCACTCATCTTGATTGTGAATGCTTACTAACTTTTCCAGCTTTGCTACGATGTCTCCGGCGTTCTCGCCGGGCACAAATTCAACGGCCTCGACCCTGGCATCGCCGTACACCATCTGAACCGATTCCAGCATGGCGCAAGCTAATTTGCCATGCGCACAAAAAATGGCGTTGACCATAAAGCCTCCTTAGCCGCGCGTTTTGCCGCCCGCAATGTTAGTGGTTACTCCGGTGATATAGCTGGCGCGTTCAGACAGCAGATAACAAACAAAATCAGCCACTTCTGCTAATCTTCCGGCGCGCCCAATAGGAATGGAATTTTTGGTATAGCCTTCACGCAGCTGCTCGACGGTGATATTGCGCGTCCACGCCAGCGCTTCTTCATATTCCGGCGTGCGCAGTCCTGTTTTTTCCAGAATCCCTGGCGCGATACCGACCACACGGATACCGTGCTTGCCCAGCTCTTTCGACCAGGAGCGCGTGAAGCTATTGAGCGCGGCTTTGGTCGCGGCGTAACAGCTTTGGCCTTCTGAGCCTTCCAGCCCACTTTCTGAGGAAACATTCACAATCACGCCATCATGTTGTTTGACCATCTGTCGCGCCACCGCCTGCGACATCAGAAAAACGCCTTTCTGGTTGATATTGACCATTTTTTCGAATGCAGCTTCGTTGAGTTCATACTGCCCGGCAGGCGCTTTCTCATCGACCAGCAGACGCGGGAAATTGACCCCGGCGTTGTTAACCAGACCGTCGATGCGACCAAAACGCTGGATAATTTCTGCTACCGTATGATTTATCTCTTTGGCGCTGGAAATATCGGTCGGCCAGAACTGATAACCTTTATGGCTTTCATATTGACCATCGCCACCGTGAATATCGACCATCTGTACATTCGCGCCTTGTGCTAATAATTCCTCTACAATCGCCAGACCAATACCGGATGCGCCACCGGTGACAATAATGATTTTATCCTGCAAATTTAACCACGTTTGCATAACAGACTCCTGATTTTAGATAGTAGGGACCCGCCGTAATTTTTATTACGGTAAACATCGGGAAGATTTTTATTTCAGTAATAGTTCAGCTGTGCTGCTATTCGTTACCAGACAATTAATATATTTTCCACGCAGTGCACCAACAATTCCGCTGTATTTTTCTTCGCTCATGGCAATGCCAATGGAATACCGTGCCTGCTTTAATTTATTCATTTCGATAGAGAGTGTTTTTTCGCTCATATTCGTTTCAACCATTGCGCCGTGAATATCAAAAAAGCGCGAGCAAATATCGCCAGCAACCTGGCGGGCATTCAGGTCGTCACTCTCTTCACCACCATAAAACGCATGCCAGTTAGCGCCGTCGCGAATGGCCGGTGAGCCAATTCCCACCAGGGCGACATCCAGATTATCCCAGTAGGCAGAGATGGTTTTAAAGTGCTGAGACTGCATGATCCCATTACGAATTAATGGGTTATCCAGCAGCGCCGGAAAATCCGCGAGATGCGATTCCCCTTTCAGCTTCGCTGCCGCGCTGTAGGTTAATGTGTTTACGTGATAGCGGCTTTCGAGTTTACCGGACGGGCCGCCAATAATCGGCACGCAAATTAACTGCCGCGATTGCCCCGCCTGCGGCAAGTTTTCAACCAGTGCGCTCACCGCGCGGCCCCAGGAAAAACCGACAATATCGCCAGGTTCCAGCAAGCGATCCAGCAGTTGCGCGCCGTGTAACCCCATCATCGCCAGTTGAATATCTTCATCCTCATCATTTCCTGACACCACCACAACGTCTTTCAGGCCAAACTTTTGCTTCACTTGCTGCTCCAGCCAGAGATTTTCGTTGTAGTCATAGTTGATGGCGATGGTGACAATTCCCTGATCGCGGCCTCGTTTAAGCAAGCGGCTGATGGTAGTGCGATAAATACCCAGTTCGCGCGCAATTTGCGCCTGCGTCATATCCTGTTCGTAATAGAGTTGGGCAATCTTCACAATCAAACGGATATCGTCACTGTTTTCCATTGCCGCCTCCTGGTTCTGCACATTTGTGCAAATACGCTTTCTCACCGCTTGATCTGATATAACCCCATCATGATGGCCTTTCAAAGCGATTTTTCACTCTTTGCATGGGGGGAAATAGCGCTTTCTCTTGCACATTTGTTTCTCTGCGTAGTAGTCATCAGCACAGGTGTGCAGCGATGCGTAATTTGTTGATTATTCTTATTTTGCCAGGCAAATTTGCATCGTACTTCCGGAGACACTTTTGTGATAAAAGGCGTGGCAGATCACATTTAATTTCGACGTTGCCGCATAACCCTGTTTTTCCCCGCTAAGAGGTACGGTATATTCCGCGTTTTACAGGAGAATTTATGCTGCCCGACTCATCAGTCCGTTTAAATAAATACATCAGCGAAAGCGGAATTTGCTCACGCCGCGAAGCGGATCGCTATATCGAGCAAGGCAATGTGTTCCTTAATGGCAAGCGAGCCACCATTGGCGATCAGGTGAAACCCGGCGACGTTGTGAAAGTAAATGGTCAGTTGATTGAGCCTCGGGAATCCGAAGATTTGGTACTTATCGCCCTGAACAAGCCCGTCGGTATTGTCAGCACCACCGAAGATGGCGAGCGCGATAACATTGTCGATTTCGTTAACCACAGCAAACGCGTGTTCCCGATTGGCCGCCTGGATAAAGATTCCCAGGGGCTGATTTTCCTCACCAATCACGGCGATCTGGTGAATAAGATCCTCCGTGCGGGTAACGATCATGAGAAAGAGTATCTGGTGACGGTTGATAAACCGATTACCGATGAATTTATTCGTGGTATGGGGGCGGGAGTACCGATCCTCGGGACGGTAACTAAAAAGTGCAAAGTCAAAAAAGAAGCACCGTTTGTCTTCCGCATTACCCTGGTGCAGGGGCTGAACCGTCAGATTCGTCGCATGTGCGAGCACTTTGGTTACGAAGTGAAAAAGCTGGAACGTACGCGCATTATGAACGTCAGCTTAAGCGGCATTCCGCTGGGTGAGTGGCGCGATTTAACCGACGATGAGTTAATCGATCTCTTTAAGCTCATTGAAAATTCCTCTTCCGAGGCAAAACCTAAAGCGAAGGCCAAACCGAAAACGGTAGGCATCAAACGTCCAGTCGTTAAGATGGAAAAAACGGCGGAAAAAGGCGGTCGCCCGGCGTCCAACGGTAAGCGTTTTACCTCGCCGGGGCGCAAAAAGAAGGGGCGTTAATCAGCGCCTGCCGCGCGTCGATGTATTTGCTGACCAGCTAAATGACGCCTCAGGATCCGGTTTATAAGCCTGCTTTTTCTTCAATTGGCGGGCTTTTTTCGCTTCAGCCTCACGCTCGACCATTAATTTATCGATGTACTCTTTCTTAATGCTGTTAGTTTCGGAGTTGGTCAGTACGCGACCATGCGCAATCCGCGCCCGATCCAGCAGTGTTTTAAGTTCACGCTGCTCGCGTTCAGTCATCTCTTTTTGGGTAATACGGGGGAGTGCCATGATGGTGCCCTCAGTGAGCCAGAGAGTTCAGTGTACGGGAATTCGTTTGCGAGCAGAACTGATAATATTCATTTTGCCTTCTCTTAACTATTTATCTCTTTCGATAATTAGTTAGAGATGCGGATAAAAAATTAAAGGCAATTATTCTCCGATAAAGACGCTGGTTAACAGAGTACAGGCTCGTTTATTTATGGGCATAATGACAAGAAAAACAATACGGCCCGAAATAATGTCTTCCGGGCCATACTGTGTTTACTCAAATAAATTAAAATGCAGCTTCTGCACCACCTGCTCGGCATCTTCGCCGGGCACCAGGAAGCACAGGTTATGGCTGGATGCGCCGTAACAAATCATGCGAATGTTGAACGGTTCCAGTACGCCGAATACCTCTTTGCCAACGCCGCAGGCTTTTGACAGGTCATTGCCAATCAACGCGACCAGCGCCAGACCCTCTTCCACTTCCACCCGGCACAGTGCAGACAGCTCCATCAGCAGAGATTGCGTCAGCAACGTATCGCCAGTGGAGGTTGAACCGGTGGTATCAAGGGTTAATGCCACGCTCACTTCTGACGTGGTGATTAAGTCTACCGAAATATTATGCCGCGCGAGGATGCCGAAAACTTCCGCGAGGAAACCGCGAGAATGCAGCATATTCAGGCTGTGCAAAGTGAGCAGAGTCTGATTGCGACGAAGCGCCAGCGCGCGGAACAGCGGCGGATTTTCAGTTTTATTGCACACCAGCGTACCACCTGCGCGTGGGTCTTTGCTGGAGCCGACAAAGACCGGGATATCGCTGCGTACTGCGGGTAGCAACGTTGCCGGATGCAGTACTTTTGCACCAAAAGTTGCCATCTCTGCCGCTTCGGCAAACGCGATTTCATCAATGCGTTTTGCTGCGGAAACCACGCGTGGATCGGTGGTGTAGATGCCCGGGACGTCGGTCCAGATATCAACACGAGATGCGTGTAAAGCCTCCGCCAGCAAGGCTGCCGTATAATCGCTGCCTCCACGGCCAAGCGTCGTTGTACGACCTTTATTTTCGCTGCCGATAAATCCCTGGGTGATCACTAAGCCTTCATTGAGGCGTGGAAGCAGCTGCAGCGCGGCCAGTTCCGCCAGCGCGGCTACATCTGGCTCTGCACGACCAAATCGATCGTTGGTACGCATCACTTTACGTACATCAAACCACTGTGCCTGAACATCGCGTTCGCGCAGGATCTCGACAAACAGCAGGGTCGACATCAGCTCGCCGTGGCTGACCAGTTCATCTGTCAGGGCCGGAGACGTTGCCAGCGCCGCCGCTTCTGCCAGAACAGTAATATTCTCCAGCAGACGTTCAATCTCTTCACGGATAACGTTCGGGTAACGCAGACGTTCCAGAATGGCAAACTGGATATTGCGGATTGCGTCGAGTTTTTCGAATCGCTCGCCAGGTTCCAGTCCTTCAGCTAAAGCGACCAGTAGATTAGTGATACCAGCAGAAGCCGAGAGGACAACTAAACGTACGTTGGCATCAGAAAGCACAATATCAGCGCTGCGGTTCATGGCGTCAAAATCAGCTACGCTGGTACCGCCAAATTTGGAGACAACAATTTCAGACATAACTACCTCGTGTCAGGGGATCCATTTTCAGCCTTGGCACAAGGGAAGAGCGGAAGACGGGTGGGCGCAGAGCGATACTTCGCTACTATTTTCACCCAGAAGTGCTCCACCACTTGCGAAACGCCCGACTGCGAACGCTTCTGGTGACAACCCAGGGGATTCAGCCCCTGTAGCCGATGATGAACGTAGCCAGCCGTTCAATCACCTCGGCGATGCACCCCCTCAGGTGTTATCACAGGACTGGCTCCTCCAACACCGTTACTTGGGCAACGCGCCTCTTCTGGCCTGCGCTAGCGCAGGTAGTACATTTATAAATAAAGGGTGAGCGGGGCGGTTGTCAACGATGGGGTCATGCGGATTTTTCATCCACTCCTGGCGGTCAGTAGTTCAGCTAATAAATGCTTCGCTGCGCTAAGGGTTTACACTCAACATTACGCTAACGGCACTAAAACCATCACATTTTTCTGTGACTGGCGCTACAATCTTCCAAAGTCACAATTCTCAAAATCAGAAGAGTATTGCTAATGAAAAACATCAATCCAACGCAGACCGCTGCCTGGCAGGCACTACAGAAACACTTCGATGAAATGAAAGACGTTACGATCGCCGATCTTTTTGCTAAAGACGGCGATCGTTTTTCTAAGTTCTCCGCAACCTTCGACGATCAGATGCTGGTGGATTACTCCAAAAACCGCATCACTGAAGAGACGCTGGCGAAATTACAAGATCTGGCGAAAGAGTGCGATCTGGCGGGCGCGATTAAGTCGATGTTCTCTGGCGAGAAGATCAACCGCACTGAAAACCGCGCCGTACTGCACGTAGCGCTGCGTAACCGTAGCAATACCCCGATTCTGGTTGATGGCAAAGATGTTATGCCGGAAGTCAACGCGGTGCTGGAGAAGATGAAAACCTTCTCGGAAGCGATTATTTCCGGTGAGTGGAAAGGCTATACCGGCAAGGCAATCACTGACGTAGTGAACATCGGGATCGGCGGTTCTGACCTCGGCCCGTACATGGTGACTGAAGCACTGCGTCCATACAAAAACCACCTGAACATGCACTTTGTTTCTAACGTCGATGGGACTCACATCGCGGAAGTGCTGAAAAAAGTAAACCCGGAAACCACGCTGTTCCTGGTAGCATCTAAAACCTTCACCACTCAGGAAACCATGACCAACGCCCACAGCGCGCGTGACTGGTTCCTGAAAGCGGCAGGTGATGAGAAGCACGTTGCGAAACACTTTGCGGCGCTCTCAACCAACGCCAAAGCCGTTGGCGAGTTTGGTATTGATACTGCCAACATGTTCGAATTCTGGGACTGGGTCGGCGGTCGTTACTCTTTGTGGTCAGCGATTGGCCTGTCGATTATTCTCTCCATCGGCTTTGATAACTTCGTTGAACTGCTTTCTGGCGCACACGCGATGGACAAGCATTTCTCCACCACGCCTGCCGAGAAAAACCTGCCTGTACTGCTGGCGCTGATTGGCATCTGGTACAACAATTTCTTTGGCGTGGAAACTGAAGCGATTCTGCCGTATGACCAGTATATGCACCGTTTCGCGGCGTACTTCCAGCAGGGCAATATGGAATCCAACGGTAAGTATGTTGACCGTAACGGTAAGGTTGTGGATTACCAGACTGGCCCGATTATCTGGGGTGAACCTGGCACGAACGGTCAGCACGCGTTCTATCAGCTGATCCACCAGGGAACCAAAATGGTACCGTGCGATTTCATCGCTCCGGCTATCACCCATAACCCGCTCTCTGATCATCACCAGAAACTGCTGTCTAACTTCTTTGCTCAGACCGAAGCGCTGGCGTTTGGTAAATCCCGCGAAGTGGTTGAGCAGGAATATCGTGATCAGGGTAAAGATCCGGCAACGCTTGACTACGTGGTGCCGTTCAAAGTGTTCGAAGGTAACCGCCCGACCAACTCCATCCTGCTGCGTGAAATCACTCCGTTCAGCCTGGGTGCGTTGATTGCGCTGTATGAGCACAAAATCTTTACTCAGGGCGTGATCCTGAACATCTTCACCTTCGACCAGTGGGGCGTGGAACTGGGTAAACAGCTGGCGAACCGTATTCTGCCAGAGCTGAAAGATGACAAAGAAATCAGCAGCCACGATAGCTCGACCAATGGTCTGATTAACCGCTATAAAGCGTGGCGCGGTTAATCATTGTCGATATGTAGGCCGGATAAGGCGTTCACGCCGCATCCGGCAACCGATGCCTGATGCGACGCGGTCGCGTCTTATCAGGCCTACAGGTCGATGCCGATATGTACATCGTATTCGGCAATTAATACATAGTACGATTGATTAAATAGCCTTAAAAACAATGCCGACGTTATGTCGGCATTTTTTATCAGATAAATCCCCTTGTCTGTGATTTAACGGAAATCATACCGTGAGGTTAATCCTAAAATAGATTTTTAATCGTGATTGATTTCGGAAAATACGCAGATTAATTACTTTTATTTTTATTTTAAGCTTATGATTTTTAGTGCTATTTATATATAAGCTGAAGCTTATATTTGATATTCATTCCAATTATCCTAAAACCCCATCACTAATTCCCCGCGCCGTAATTCGCATGCTTTAGTTGTGTATACTCGATCCCGCCCGAAATGTTTTTGGGTAAATCTCCATTCATTCAATGAAGGGAAATTGTTATGAAAAAAGTTCTGTATGGCATTTTTGCCATATCTGCGCTTGCGGCGACTTCTGCGTGGGCTGCACCTGTACAGGTGGGCGAAGCGGCAGGATCGGCAGCAACGTCGGTTTCGGCGGGGAGTTCCTCCGCGACCAGCGTCAGCACCGTAAGCTCGGCGGTGGGTGTCGCGCTCGCGGCAACCGGTGGCGGTGATGGTTCTAATACCGGGACCACCACAACCACGACCACCAGTACCCAGTAATAAAGTATGTATCCCCAAAATAATTCGAGTCATCGCATCTGAAGCTTGAAGTATGAAGGGGATTAACCATAACCACACTCCGGTGTGGTTATTCTGCCCCTCTGGAGAAGAGTCGTGAAGCGACCAGCACTCATTCTTATCTGCCTGCTATTACAGGCCTGTTCAGCCACGACTAAAGAGCTGGGCAATTCACTGTGGGACAGTCTGTTCGGCACGCCAGGCGTACAGCTGACGGACGATGATATTCAAAATATGCCCTACGCCAGCCAGTACATGCAGCTTAATGGCGGGCCGCAGTTATTTGTGGTGCTGGCCTTCGCTGAAGACGGACAACAAAAATGGGTCACTCAGGATCAGGCCACCCTTGTCACACAACATGGTCGTCTGGTGAAGACTTTGCTTGGCGGCGACAACCTGATTGAAGTGAATAACCTTGCCGCCGACCCGCTGATTAAACCCGCACAAATTGTTGATGGTGCAACATGGACGCGCACGATGGGCTGGACCGAGTACCAGCAGGTACGCTACGCCACCGCACGCTCAGTCTTCAAATGGGATGGCACCGATACCGTCAAAGTCGGCAGCGATGAAACTCCGGTTCGCGTGCTGGACGAAGAAGTCTCCACCGACCAGGCGCGCTGGCATAACCGCTACTGGATCGACAGCGAAGGGCAAATTCGCCAGTCGGAACAGTATCTCGGCGCGGATTATTTCCCGGTGAAAACCACTCTCATCAAGGCGGCAAAACAATGATTAAACAAACTATTGTCGCATTGATTTTGAGTGTGGGGGCGTCATCGGTCTTCGCGGCGGGAACCGTCAAGGTATTCAGCAATGGCAGCAGTGAGGCCAAAACGCTGACGGGTGCAGAGCATTTAATCGATCTGGTAGGCCAACCACGGCTGGCAAACAGTTGGTGGCCCGGTGCGGTGATTAGCGAAGAGCTGGCAACGGCGGCAGCATTGCGTCAGCAGCAGGCGTTGCTGACACGGCTGGCAGAACTGGCTGCAGATTCCAGCGCCGACGATGCCGCCGCGATTAACGCCTTACGCCAGCAAATTCAGGCGTTGAAAGTGACGGGCAGGCAAAAAATCAATCTTGATCCCGATATCGTCCGCGTTGCCGAACGCGGTAACCCGCCGTTGCAGGGCAACTACACGCTGTGGGTCGGACCACCGCCGTCCACGGTCATGTTGTTCGGGCTTATCAGCCGTCCTGGCAAGCAGCCATTCACTCCAGGTCGCGACGTGGCGAGCTATCTCTCTGACCAGAGCCTGCTCAGCGGTGCGGATCGCAGCTACGCGTGGGTGGTTTACCCTGACGGACGCACGCAAAAAGCGCCGGTGGCTTACTGGAACAAGCGTCACGTAGAGCCGATGCCCGGCAGCATTATTTATGTTGGCCTCGCGGACTCCGTCTGGAGTGAGACACCTGATGCCCTTAACGCCGACATTCTTCAGACTCTGACGCAGCGGATACCCCAATAATGAAAAAAAGACATCTGCTTAGCTTACTGGCGCTGGGTATTAGCACAGCTTGCTACGGCGAAACATATCCTGCGCCCATTGGTCCGTCGCAATCGGATTTCGGTGGCGTAGGATTATTACAAACGCCCACCGCGCGCATGGCGCGGGAAGGGGAGCTGAGCCTGAACTATCGCGATAATGATCAGTACCGTTATTACTCAGCTTCAGTGCAACTCTTCCCGTGGCTGGAAACAACGCTGCGCTACACCGACGTGCGCACCCGGCAGTACAGCAGCGTCGAAGCGTTCTCTGGCGATCAAACGTATAAAGATAAAGCCTTCGATCTCAAACTGCGTTTGTGGGAAGAGAGTTATTGGCTGCCGCAAGTGGCGGTTGGTGCGCGGGATATCGGCGGTACGGGGCTGTTTGATGCGGAATATCTTGTTGCCAGCAAAGCCTGGGGGCCGTTCGATTTTACGCTCGGCCTGGGCTGGGGATATCTGGGCACCAGCGGTAATGTGAAAAATCCGCTCTGTTCAGCCAGTGATAAATATTGCTATCGCGATAACAGCTACAAACAAGCGGGATCTATCGACGGCAGTCAGATGTTCCACGGCCCGGCCTCACTGTTTGGCGGCGTGGAATACCAGACGCCCTGGCAACCGCTGCGCCTGAAACTGGAGTATGAAGGTAATAATTATCAGCAGGATTTTGCCGGGAAGCTGGAGCAAAAAAGTAAGTTTAACGTCGGGGCGATTTATCGCGTTACCGATTGGGCCGACGTTAACCTTAGCTATGAACGTGGCAACACCTTTATGTTTGGCGTCACGCTGCGCACCAACTTTAACGATCTGCGCCCGTCCTACAACGATAACGCCCGACCGAAATACCAGCCGCAACCGCAGGATGCCATTTTGCAGCACTCGGTGGTGGCGAATCAGTTAACGCTGTTGAAATACAATGCCGGACTGGCCGATCCGCAGATCCAGGCGAAAGGCGATACGCTGTATGTCACCGGCGAGCAGGTGAAATATCGTGATTCGCGCGAAGGGATCATCCGTGCTAATCGGATCGTGATGAACGATCTGCCTGATGGGATCAAAACGATCCGCATTACGGAAAATCGCCTTAACATGCCGCAGGTGACGACGGAAACCGATGTCGCCAGCCTGAAAAATCATCTCGCCGGAGAGCCGTTGGGCCACGAAACGAAGCTGGTGCAAAAACGCGTCGAGCCAGTGGTTCCGAAGTCCACCGAGCAGGGCTGGTATATCGACAAATCACGCTTTGATTTCCATATCGATCCGGTGCTGAACCAGTCGGTCGGTGGCCCGGAAAACTTTTACATGTATCAGCTGGGCGTGATGGGAACGGCGGATTTGTGGCTGACGGACCATCTGCTGACCACCGGCAGCCTGTTTGCTAACCTTGCCAACAACTACGACAAGTTTAACTACACCAATCCACCGCAGGACTCGCACTTACCGCGCGTGCGTACCCATGTGCGCGAGTATGTGCAGAATGATGTCTATGTGAATAACCTGCAAGCCAACTACTTCCAGCATCTGGGCAACGGCTTCTACGGTCAGGTCTACGGAGGTTATCTCGAAACCATGTTTGGCGGCGTGGGGGCAGAAGTGTTGTATCGCCCGCTGGATAGCAACTGGGCGTTTGGTCTGGATGCCAACTACGTTAAACAGCGCGACTGGCGTAGCGCAAAAGATATGATGAAATTCACCGATTACAGCGTGAAAACCGGACATCTGACCGCGTACTGGACGCCATCTTTCGCCCAGGACGTGTTAGTGAAAGCGAGCGTCGGGCAGTATCTGGCTGGGGATAAAGGCGGCACGCTGGAGATCGCCAAACGCTTTGATAGCGGCGTGGTAGTGGGGGGCTATGCCACGATCACGAATGTTTCGAAAGAGGAGTACGGCGAAGGGGACTTCACCAAAGGCGTGTATGTCTCTGTACCGCTGGATCTCTTCTCGTCTGGCCCGACACGCAGCCGTGCGGCGATTGGCTGGACGCCGCTGACGCGTGACGGTGGTCAGCAACTTGGGCGTAAGTTCCAGTTGTATGATATGACCAGCGACCGTAGCGTCAATTTCCGCTAAGTCATGGGAAAGGTGCCAGTTTTCGCACTCACTGGCACCTTCATTCTTAATGGCCTGTCGAGCCATCAGGAACGCAGTTCACCCCCGGTTTGCGATCTGGTGTGTAAAGGCGAAAACATTCTGTCTTCCTGTCCGTCGATATCGGTTGCAGGTCTGGTTGCCTGAGCGACTGGGCCATCATTGGGCTGGAGACATTGCTTTGCGGTAGGTCGGCTTTATCAGCAGTACCGAGCGGACCAGCATAAGCAGGAAGAACAGAGACTGATAACATCAAAGCAGCAAAATAAGGCTTCATTTTTACCACCTTTATCAGGTTACGTTTCATTTGTTCCAGAGGAACATTGTCGATTTTTCGCGCATTGCTGGTGGCTGGGAATCACCTGAATGGGTGATTTTTTTGGGCTGTGTGTTTTGCCAGATGCGACATTGATGGGAGATGCCCACTTAATTGAGCTGAACAAAACATACACAAAAAATATAGATCTCCGTCACATTTTTGCGTTATACAGGAAGCTCGCCACTGTGAAGGAGGTACTGCTATGACGTCACTCTCTCGTCCGCGCGTGGAGTTTATATCCACCATTTTGCAGACCGTACTCAATCTTGGCCTGTTGTGCCTCGGCCTGATTTTGGTTGTCTTCCTCGGCAAAGAAACGGTGCATCTGGCTGATGTGCTGTTCGCGCCAGAACAAACCAGTAAATATGAGCTGGTAGAAGGGCTGGTGGTTTACTTTCTCTATTTCGAATTTATCGCGCTGATTGTGAAGTACTTTCAGTCCGGTTTTCACTTCCCGCTACGTTACTTTGTCTATATTGGGATCACCGCCATTGTGCGCTTGATCATCGTCGATCATAAATCGCCACTGGATGTGTTGATCTACTCGGCAGCGATCCTGTTACTGGTGATCACCCTGTGGCTGTGTAATTCGAAACGGCTGAAGCGGGAGTAAAAAAAGGCGCTCCGTGGAGCGCCGAATAACAGTCACAAGTTGGGATAACGTAAGTTGAGGGTGCAGCGGCATAACATTGGCAGAACAACATCTTTAACCTTTCACACCACCTGCCGTCAGGCCGTTGACCAGCCAGCGTTGAGCCAGCAAGAAGACGATGGTGATCGGTAATGCAGACATCACGGCAGCGGCGGCAAAGTCACCCCACAGGTAGTTTTGCGGGTTGAGGTATTGCTGCATCCCCACAGCCAGGGTGTAGCTGTTTACGTCACGCAGTAATAGCGACGCGACCGGAACTTCAGTAATGGCAGCGATAAACGACAGGATGAACACAACCGCCAGAATCGGTACTGACAGCGGCAACAGGACAAGGCGGAAGGCCTGCCACGGTGTCGCACCATCCAGCGCCGCCGCTTCTTCCAGCGAACTGTCGATGGTTTCGAAATAACCTTTGATGGTCCAGACATGCAGCGCAATCCCGCCCAGATACGCGAAAATTACGCCGCCGTGAGTATTCAGGCCAATGAATGGAATGTACTCACCCAAACGATCAAACAACGCATACAACGCGACCAGTGAAAGTACTGCCGGGAACATCTGGAAAATCAGCATTCCTTTCAGCAGCGTCGCTTTGCCTGGAAAGCGCATACGGGCGAAAGCGTAGGCGCAGGTGGTGGAGAGCGCCACAATGCCAATCGCGGAAATCCCGGCGACCTTTACCGAGTTCCACAGCCACAGCAGTACCGGGAATGGCGGTGGCGTAATGCGACCATCAGCCTGTTCCACACTAAAACCTAACGCCAGTTTCCAGTGATCCCAGGAGATTTGCTCCGGGATCAGACTACCGGTCGCGAAGTTCCCCTGACGCAGCGAGATGGCGACGACCATCAGCAGCGGGAACATAATCGCCGCGATAAAAAGTAGCAGTAGCAGGTGAGTAATAAACAAACGTGCTTTTTGCGATTTCGGTTGGACCATTGCCATTTTTGTTATCTCCCTTAATCAAACTTCATTCGCGTGGCTTTCAGGTTCACTATCGCCAGCGCGCCCACCAGCAGGAAGATCAGCGTGGCAATTGCTGCTGCCAGACCGAAGTCCTGACCCCCGCCGCCTTCAAAAGCGATACGGTAGGTGTAGTTAACAAGCAGGTCGGTATAACCGGCTGGCGTGGTCGTGCCAAGACGATCCGGGCCGCCGTTGGTTAACAGTTGAATCAGCACGAAGTTGTTAAAGTTAAAGGCAAAGCTGGCGATCATCAGCGGTGTCAGCGGTTTAATCAGCAGCGGCAGCGTAATCTTAAAGAAGTTCTGGAATGGACCTGCGCCATCCATTGCTGAGGCTTCATACAAATCGTCCGGAATCGCTTTCAGCAAGCCCATGCAGAGGATCATCATGTACGGATAACCCAGCCAGGTGTTGACGATAATCAGCATCGTGCGGGCGGTGGTCGGATCGCTGAACCAGGCGGGCTTCACGCCAAACAGCGCGCTCAACATCATGTTGATTTCACCGAAACTCTGGTTAAACAACCCTTTGAAAATCAAGATTGAAATGAACGATGGCACCGCGTAGGGCAGAATAAGCAGGACGCGATAGACCGCTTTGCCGCGCAACGCTTCCCACTGCACCAGACACGCCAGAACCATGCCGACCGCCACCGTTAAAAAGACAGTGATCAGCGAGAACACCACGGTCCAGACGAAAATGGCGAGGAACGGTTTCTGAATGCCTTCGTCGGTAAAGACGCGGGTAAAGTTTTTCCAGCCGGTGGTCACGGTGTAACCGGGGCTTAGCTTTTCATCCCCCCAGTTGCCATCGGCGGTAATGGACTGGTAAAAGCCAATTTGGTTATTCGGACGATATTTCACGCCGCTCTGATTATTCGTCAACGTGCCGTCACCGTCGAGTGTGTAGAGCGGTTGCGTGCCAGAAAACTGGCGCAGGGAGCTCATCATCACTTTGTTGCCATCCGGCAGAATGGCGGTAATGTCACTCAGTGCCTGACGATTCTGGGTAATCACGCGCAGATTCGCGCGCTCGCCTTCAGGCTGCGTGGCGCTTTCTTTCAATTGCAGTTTTTGCTCGCCGCCAAATTTGAAAGCGTCGGAGAGGTAATTTTTGCCGGTTTCGCCGTCGCTGAGCGCCAGTTGCCACTCATCGCCCGCCGGATAAAGACCAAAATTATAGATTTTGCCTGCTTGCCAGGAGCGATCTAGCAACACTTCCTGCGCACGTTCAAAAGTCAGCTGGTTAGTGCTGCTGTAGTTGGTGAAGGCAATGGCGATGGTGCAGACCAGAGGGAAGAGGACGAATAATCCCATTCCAGCCATTCCCGGGTAAACATAGCGCCAGGCGTAGGCTTTACGATTGGCGAAAATATACAGCCCCGCTGAGCTCAATATCAGCGTGGTAATGGCGAACAGGTATTCCCCTTGTGCGTACATTAAAACAACAAGGTAACCCACCAGCAGGCCGAGCAGACCTAACACTGACCATTTCAGCGCGTCGCTTTGCCACCAATGTTTCTTTTTAATGACATCCATGGGGTTCTTCCTCATTCCAGGACGGATAAGGCTTTCATACCTTATCCGACAACAACTGCCTGATGCGACGCTGACGCGTCTTATCAGGTCTACATACGTTTCAATTTCGTAGGCCGGATAAGGCGTTTACGCCGCATCCGGCATTTCACAGCATTACTTGGTGATACGAGTCTGTGCATCTTTCAGCGCAGCATCCACAGTCTGACGACCGCTGGCGGCGTTGATCACCGCAGTACGCACGGCATACCAGAAAGCGGACATCTGCGGGATGTTCGGCATAATTTCACCTTTCTGAGCGTTATCCATGGTGGCGGCAATACGTGGATCTTTCGCAAGTTCATCCTGATAGGACTTCAGCGCTACTGCACCCAGCGGTTTGTCTTTATTGACCGCTTCCAGACCTTCGTCAGTCAGCAGATAGTTTTCGAGGAACTCTTTCGCCAGCTCTTTGTTCGGACTGGCGGCGTTAATACCTGCGCTCAGCACGCCAACGAACGGTTTAGATGGTTGACCTTTGAAGGTCGGCAGTACCGTTACACCATAATTCACTTTACTGGTGTCGATGTTGGACCATGCCCACGGGCCGTTGATAGTCATCGCTGTTTCGCCTTTATTAAAGGCAGCTTCTGCGATGGAGTAATCGGTGTCTGCATTCATGTGTTTGTTTTTAATCAGATCAACCAGGAAGGTCAGACCCGCTTTCGCGCCAGCGTTATCCACGCCTACGTCTTTAATGTCGTACTTGCCGTTTTCATACTTGAACGCATAACCCCCGTCAGCCGCAATTAGCGGCCAGGTGAAGTATGGTTCTTGCAGGTTGAACATCAGCGCGCTCTTACCTTTCGCTTTCAGTTCTTTATCCAGCGCCGGGATCTCTTCCCAGGTTTTTGGCGGGTTCGGCAGCAGATCTTTGTTATAAATCAGCGATAACGCTTCGACAGCAATCGGGTAAGCAATCAGCTTGCCGTTGTAACGAACGGCATCCCAGGTAAACGGATACAGCTTGTCCTGGAACGCTTTGTCCGGGGTGATTTCAGCCAACAGGCCAGATTGAGCGTAGCCACCAAAGCGGTCGTGCGCCCAGAAGATAATGTCAGGGCCATCGCCAGTTGCCGCAACCTGAGGGAATTTCTCTTCCAGTTTATCCGGATGCTCAACGGTGACTTTAATTCCGGTATCTTTCTCGAATTTCTTACCGACTTCAGCGAGACCGTTATAGCCTTTATCGCCGTTAATCCAGATTACCAGTTTACCTTCTTCGATTTTGGCGAGAGTCGAGGCGGAAAACATCATCGTCGTTAATGCGGATAATGCGAGGATGCGTGCACCTGTTTTTATTTTCATAATCTATGGTCCTTGTTGGTGAAGTGCTCGTGAAAACACCTAAACGGACTCTAGTTTCTTTATACGGCAACCTCTTTCCATCCTCCTTGCCCCTACGCCCCACCGTTGCTTTGTGTGATCTCTGTTACAGAATTGGCGGTAATGTGGAGATGCGCACATAAAATCGCCACGATTTTTGCAAGCAACATCACGAAATTCCTTACATGACCTCGGTTTAGTTCACAGAAGCCGCGTTCTCATCCTCCCGCCTCCTCCCCCATAAAAAAGCCAGGGGGTGGAGGATTTAAGCCATCTCCTGATGACGCATAGTCAGCCCATCATGAATGTTGCTGTCGATGACAGGTTGTTACAAAGGGAGAAGGGCATGGCGAGCGTACAGCTGCAAAATGTAACGAAAGCCTGGGGCGAGGTCGTGGTATCGAAAGATATCAATCTCGATATCCATGAAGGTGAATTCGTGGTGTTTGTCGGACCGTCTGGCTGCGGTAAATCGACTTTACTGCGCATGATTGCCGGGCTTGAGACGATCACCAGCGGCGACCTGTTCATCGGTGAGAAACGGATGAATGACACTCCGCCAGCAGAACGCGGCGTTGGTATGGTGTTTCAGTCTTACGCGCTCTATCCCCACCTGTCAGTAGCAGAAAACATGTCATTTGGCCTGAAACTGGCAGGCGCAAAAAAAGAGGTGATTAACCAACGCGTCAACCAGGTAGCGGAAGTGCTGCAACTGGCGCATTTGCTGGATCGCAAACCGAAAGCGCTCTCCGGTGGTCAGCGTCAGCGTGTGGCGATTGGCCGTACGCTGGTGGCCGAGCCAAGCGTATTTTTGCTCGATGAACCGCTCTCCAACCTCGATGCTGCACTGCGTGTGCAAATGCGTATCGAAATCTCCCGTCTGCATAAACGCCTGGGCCGCACAATGATTTACGTCACCCACGATCAGGTCGAAGCGATGACGCTGGCCGACAAAATCGTGGTGCTGGACGCTGGTCGCGTGGCGCAGGTTGGGAAACCGCTGGAGCTGTATCACTATCCGGCAGACCGTTTTGTCGCCGGATTTATCGGTTCGCCAAAGATGAACTTCCTGCCAGTAAAAGTGACCGCCACCGCAATCGATCAAGTGCAGGTGGAGCTGCCGATGCCGAATCGTCAGCAAGTCTGGCTACCGGTCGAAAGCCGTGATGTCCAGGTGGGAGCCAATATGTCACTGGGTATTCGCCCGGAGCATCTACTGCCGAGTGATATCGCTGACGTCATCCTTGAGGGTGAAGTTCAGGTCGTCGAGCAACTCGGCAACGAAACGCAAATCCATATCCAGATCCCTTCCATTCGTCAAAACCTGGTGTACCGCCAGAACGACGTGGTGTTGGTAGAAGAAGGTGCCACATTCGCTATCGGCCTGCCGCCAGAGCGTTGCCATCTGTTCCGTGAGGATGGCACTGCATGTCGTCGACTGCATAAGGAGCCGGGCGTTTAAGCACCCCACAAAACACACAAAGCCTGTCACAGGTGATGTGAAAAAAGAAAAGCAATGACTCAGGAGATAGAATGATGATTACTCTGCGCAAACTTCCTCTGGCGGTTGCCGTCGCAGCGGGCGTAATGTCTGCTCAGGCAATGGCTGTTGATTTCCACGGCTATGCACGTTCCGGTATTGGCTGGACAGGTAGCGGCGGCGAACAACAGTGTTTCCAGACTACCGGTGCTCAAAGTAAATACCGTCTTGGCAACGAATGTGAAACTTATGCTGAATTAAAATTGGGTCAGGAAGTGTGGAAAGAGGGCGATAAGAGCTTCTATTTCGACACTAACGTGGCCTATTCCGTCGCGCAACAGAATGACTGGGAAGCTACCGATCCGGCCTTCCGTGAAGCAAACGTGCAGGGTAAAAACCTGATCGAATGGCTGCCAGGCTCCACCATCTGGGCAGGTAAGCGCTTCTACCAACGTCATGACGTTCATATGATCGACTTCTACTACTGGGATATTTCTGGTCCTGGTGCCGGTCTGGAAAACATCGATGTTGGCTTCGGTAAACTCTCTCTGGCAGCAACCCGCTCCTCTGAAGCGGGTGGTTCTTCCTCTTTCGCCAGCAACAATATTTATGACTATACCAACGAAACCGCGAACGACGTTTTCGATGTGCGTTTAGCGCAGATGGAAATCAACCCGGGCGGCACATTAGAACTGGGTGTCGACTACGGTCGTGCCAACCTGCGTGATAACTATCGTCTGGTTGATGGCGCATCGAAAGACGGCTGGTTATTCACTGCTGAACATACTCAGAGTGTCCTGAAGGGTTTTAACAAGTTTGTTGTTCAGTACGCTACTGACTCGATGACCTCGCAGGGTAAAGGTCTGTCGCAGGGTTCTGGCGTCGCGTTTGATAACGAAAAATTTGCCTACAATATCAATAACAACGGTCACATGCTGCGTATCCTCGACCACGGTGCGATCTCCATGGGCGACAACTGGGACATGATGTACGTGGGTATGTACCAGGATATCAACTGGGATAACGACAACGGCACCAAGTGGTGGACCGTCGGTATTCGCCCGATGTACAAGTGGACGCCAATCATGAGCACCGTGATGGAAATCGGCTACGACAACGTCGAATCCCAGCGCACCGGCGACAAGAACAATCAGTACAAAATTACCCTCGCACAACAATGGCAGGCTGGCGACAGCATCTGGTCACGCCCGGCTATTCGTGTCTTCGCAACCTACGCCAAGTGGGATGAGAAATGGGGTTATGACTACACCGGTAGCTCTTCAACCAACCCATACTACGGCAAGGCTGTGTCGGCTGATTTCAACGGCGGTAGCTTCGGTCGTGGCGACAGCGACGAGTGGACCTTCGGTGCCCAGATGGAAATCTGGTGGTAATAGCAAAACCTGGGCCTGATAAGGTGCTTGCGCCGCATCCGGCAACCAATGCCTGATGCGACGCTGTTGCGTCTTATCAGGCCTACAACCGCTGCCGAAAGTAGGCCGGATAAGGCGTTTACGCCGCATCCGGCAACCAATGCCGGATGCGACGCTGTTGCGTCTTATCAGGCCTACAACTGCTGCCGAAAGTAGGCCGGATAAGGCGTTTACGCCGCATCCGGCAACCAATGCCTGATGCGACGCTGTTGCGTCTTATCAGGCCTACAACTGCTGCCGAAAGTAGGCCGGATAAGGCGTTTACGCCGCATCCGGCATAAAAACAGCTTTAAGGGGCGAAAGCCCCTCTGATTATCGGGTTTAGCGCGCTATTGCCTGGCTACCGCTGAGCTCCAGATTTTGAGGTGAAAACAATGAAAATGAATAAAAGTCTCATCGCTCTCTGTTTATCAGCAGGGTTGCTGGCAAGCGCACCTGGAATCAGCCTTGCCGATGTTAACTACGTACCGCAAAACACCAGCGACGCGCCAGCCATTCCATCTGCCGCGCTGCAACAACTCACCTGGACACCGGTCGATCAATCTAAAACCCAGACTACTCAACTGTCGACCGGCGGCCAACAACTGAATGTCCCTGGCATCAGTGGTCCGGTTGCTGCGTACAGCGTCCCGGCAAACATTGGTGAACTGACACTGACGCTGACCAGCGAAGTGAACAAACAAACCAGCGTATTTGCGCCGAATGTGCTGATTCTTGATCAGAACATGACCCCATCAGCCTTCTTCCCCAGCAGTTATTTCACCTACCAGGAACCCGGCGTGATGAGTGCAGATCGGCTGGAAGGCGTTATGCGCCTGACACCGGCGTTGGGGCAGCAAAAACTTTATGTTCTGGTCTTTACCACGGAAAAAGATCTCCAGCAGACGACTCAACTGCTCGACCCGGCTAAAGCCTATGCCAAAGGCGTCGGTAACTCGATCCCGGATATTCCCGATCCGGTTGCTCGTCATACCACCGATGGCTTACTGAAACTGAAAGTGAAAACGAACTCCAGCTCCAGCGTGTTGGTAGGACCACTATTTGGTTCTTCCGCTCCAGCTCCGGTTACGGTAGGCAACACGGCGGCACCAGCTGTGGCTGCACCCGCTCCGGCACCGGTGAAGAAAAGCGAGCCGATGCTCAACGACACGGAAAGTTATTTTAATACCGCGATCAAAAACGCTGTCGCGAAAGGTGATGTTGATAAGGCGTTAAAACTGCTTGATGAAGCTGAACGCCTGGGGTCGACATCTGCCCGTTCCACCTTTATCAGCAGTGTAAAAGGCAAGGGGTAATTACGCCCCACAGTGCTGATTTTGCAACAACTGGTGCGTCTCCTGGCGCACCTTTTTTTCTCCTCCTGTACTATTGTTGCGTTTTTGTTGCGCATTAGTTCACTTAATTTGCTTTACATCTCCCGTAAATATTTTTCTGCGATACAATGCCTTTACGTTATGTAACGGAGAGTTCGGCATGTCACACCCCGCGTTAACGCAACTGCGTGCGCTGCGCTATTTTACAGAGATCCCTGCCCTGGAGCCGCAACTGCTCGACTGGCTGTTGCTGGAAGATTCCATGACAAAACGTTTTGAACAGCAGGGAAAAACGGTGAGCGTGACGATGATCCGCGAAGGGTTTGTCGAGCAGAATGAAATCCCCGAAGAACTGCCACTGCTGCCGAAAGAGTCTCGTTACTGGTTACGTGAAATTTTGTTATGTGCCGATGGTGAACCGTGGCTTGCCGGTCGTACCGTCGTTCCTGTGTCAACGTTGAGCGGGCCGGAGCTGGCGTTACAAAAATTAGGTAAAACGCCGTTAGGACGCTATCTGTTCACATCATCGACATTAACCCGGGACTTTATTGAGATAGGCCGTGATGCCGGACTGTGGGGGCGACGTTCCCGCCTGCGATTAAGCGGTAAACCGCTGTTGCTAACAGAACTGTTTTTACCGGCGTCACCGTTGTACTAAGAGGAAAAAAATATGGAGTGGAGTCTGACGCAGAATAAGCTGCTGGCGTTTCATCGCTTAATGCGTACGGATAAGCCAATTGGCGCGTTACTGCTGCTCTGGCCAACATTATGGGCGTTGTGGGTGGCGACACCGGGCGTTCCCCAGCTCTGGATCCTGGCGGTGTTTGTCGCGGGCGTCTGGCTGATGCGCGCTGCTGGTTGCGTGGTGAATGATTATGCTGACCGCAAGTTTGATGGTCATGTTAAGCGCACGGCGAACCGACCACTTCCCAGCGGCGCGGTAACGGAGAAAGAGGCGCGCGCGCTGTTTGTAGTGCTGGTACTGATTTCATTTTTACTGGTGCTGACGCTGAATACGATGACTATTCTGTTGTCGATTGCCGCGCTGGCGCTGGCGTGGGTGTACCCGTTTATGAAGCGGTATACCCATCTACCACAAGTGGTGCTGGGCGCGGCGTTTGGCTGGTCGATTCCAATGGCTTTTGCCGCTGTGAGTGAGTCGGTGCCATTGAGTTGCTGGTTAATGTTCCTCGCCAATATTCTCTGGGCGGTGGCTTACGACACGCAGTATGCGATGGTTGACCGCGATGATGATGTGAAGATTGGCATTAAATCCACCGCAATCCTGTTCGGCCAATACGATAAATTGATTATTGGTATTTTGCAGATTGGCGTTCTAGCGCTGATGGCGATCATCGGTGAGTTAAATGGCTTAGGCTGGGGATATTACTGGTCAATTCTGGTAGCTGGCGCGCTGTTTGTTTATCAACAAAAACTGATTGCCAACCGCGAGCGTGAAGCCTGCTTTAAAGCATTTATGAATAATAACTATGTTGGTCTGGTACTGTTTTTAGGGCTGGCAATGAGTTACTGGCATTTCTGATGATGTAAAAAAGCCGGATGATCATCCGGCTTTCTTCTGGGTTGCCTGATGCGCTGCGCTTCTCAGGCCTACACAACATATCGCAATTTATTGAATTTGCAGATCATGGTAGGCCGAATAAGGCGTTTGCGCCGCATCCGGCAATTCTCACTGATTACCCTTCGCCCTGTGTCGCACTCTCAATCGTCAAACGCACGTCTGATGTAATCAACTCCGCCAGCAACTGATATACCTTCATCGTTTCTGCCGGTTCGGCGTCGCCGCTATCGCTGATATACCCTTCATCACGCAGTGTCAGCACCAGAGAACTGAACACCGCCTTGTCGAAGAACTCCGGCGCGTTGATACCGTGCAGCACGGAGAGACGTTGCGCGACGGTGCGGCTCTCTTTCTCCAGTGTACCGCGGTTGATCGACGGGTTGGCACTCAACAGCCAGAAGGTGATGGCATAACGTTGCAGCGTTTCGCGCGCGCCTGCGGCCAGCAGCTGTAGTGTGCGAGAATGCGCCGGGTTGATATGCAACTCATCATCTTGCAGGGTAATCAGCCCCTGACGTTGCATCTCATTTGCCAGCGCATCAATAACGTCCGGTAACTCGTCGCGATCCCAGCGCAGGAACAGCTCCGCTTTCAGCATTGGGTAAAGCACATTGACGTGCTCCATCAATACGTCGCGGGAGATGTGGCGATGCTGGGTGACAATTGCCGCCATCAGCGAAGGCAGCACCAACATATGTGCAATGTTGTTGCGATAGTAGGTCATCAGCACCGCTTGCTCGCGCGGCAGAATGATGATGTCGCCGATAGTGTCTTTCTCAACTTCAAACTTGTTCATTTGCAGCGCGTGATCGATAAGCTCGCTGGCGCTGGCTGAAGGAACGGTAGAGTCCGTGGAGTAAGGCACGTTGCGCATCAGATCCAGGTAGCAGTTGAGTTGCTCGGTTAACTGCTCGCGGGTGAGTGAGCGCTGACGTGACGCCAGAAGCGCAGTACAGCACAGGTTCATGGCGTTTGCCGCGCCTGCGTTGTTAATGCGTACCATCAGATCGGCAGCAATATTATTGACCGTCGGCGTTAACCAGGCCGGACGCACCGCTTCGATGGGATCGATAGATTCACGCCAGTCTGGTACGTGCTGGTTAAGGTAGGTCATCAACGGCATTGGTTCACCGAAGTTGACGTAACCCTGACCGAGATTACGCAGCTTGCTTAAACCACGCAGCATCTGCGGCAGGCTCTCTTTCTCTTTCGTCGCACCGCGCAGTTCTTTGGCGTAAGTACCCACTTCCATGACGTGCTCATAACCGATATAGATCGGAATCAGCGTAATCGGACGAGTGCCGCCACGCAGCATCGCCTGAATGGTCATCGACAGCGTACCGGTTTTCGGATCCAGCAAACGCCCCGTACGGGAACGACCGCCTTCCACGAAATACTCGACGGAATAACCACGGCTGAACAGTTCGCCGAGATACTCACGGAAAACGGTGGAATAAAGTTTATTGCCTTTAAACGTACGGCGAATAAAGAACGCCCCCAGACGGCGGAAAATCGGCCCGGCCGGCCAGAAGTTTAGGTTGATCCCGGCGGCGATATGCGGCGGCACCAGCCCTTGGTGATACAGCACGTAAGAAAGCAGCAGGTAGTCCATGTGACTGCGGTGGCAAGGCACATACACTAGCTCATGGCCGTCGTGGGCCAGCTGGCGAACGCGCTCGGCGTTATGGACGTTGATACCCTGGTAAAGTCGGTTCCAGGTGAAGCCCAGAATGCGGTCAGTCAGGCGGATCATCTCGTAAGAGAAATTCGCCGCAATCTCTTCCATCAGCGCAATCGCGTTCTGCTGCGCTTTTTCATGGGAGATTTTTTTGCTGCGCGCTTCATCTTCTACCGCTTTCGCAATGGCGCGGGAGGCGAGCAGCTTATTAAACAGATCCTGACGAGCAGGCAGACGTGGACCCACGGCAGCCAGGCGTTGACGGGCAAAGTGCATACGCGCCACGCGCGCCAGTTTCTGAGCGATAGTTTTATCCGTGCCGTGTTCATCCGCCATACGGCGCAGCGAAACTGACGGCGAGAAACGCACAAAACTGTCGCGACCGAGCCACAGTACAGCGAAAAATTTCTGTACACCGTTAAGCATACGCAGCGGCGGGTTCACTTCGCCTTTTTCACGCCCCGGCGCGCGACCAAACATCACCGATACTGGCACCATCTGCACATCCAGATTTGGGTTGCTGCGGTGCAAATCGAGATAGTCGTGGAACAGCTTAATAGACTCTTCTTTCGGCGTGTAATAGGTGAACACACGCGGCCCGCCGTGAATGAACACATAGCGCGGCAGTAGCGTGCCATCGATTTCCAGCGGCTCTAACGGGTCAGGCAGGTCATGTGCCAGACACTGGGCGCGCAACGTCAGCAAGTCAGCTTTCGAGTTGTACGGTAAAACGTACATAATTGGACGAGAGGTATCCAGCCCCAGTTCCGGGGCAGGATCTGCCGGAATAGACTTGCTTTTTACCAGGATGCTTAATGGTAAATTCAGTAATTTGTAGTAAATTCGTGGCCAGCCGGACATAAACGATGTAAAGCCTCTGGTTAATAATGCAAATGCGCGGCAAGGATAGCAGAAAGTCATGGGAAATTCTGTGGTATCCGCTCATGTTTCGCGCGGCGTTACGCAAACCCGAATCATCGGATTTAACGGTACACTGATATTGACGCTCATAATGTAAAAAGGTTCTTTCAATGGCCAATAATACCACTGGATTCACCCGAATTATCAAAGCTGCTGGCTATTCCTGGAAAGGTTTACGCGCTGCATGGATCAACGAAGCGGCATTCCGTCAGGAAGGCGTAGCGGTATTGTTAGCGGTGGTTATCGCCTGCTGGCTGGATGTGGACGCGATTACCCGCGTGCTGCTTATCAGCTCCGTGATGCTGGTGATGATTGTGGAAATTCTCAATAGCGCCATCGAAGCTGTGGTTGACCGAATTGGCTCTGAATACCATGAGCTTTCCGGACGCGCTAAAGATATGGGATCCGCCGCAGTGCTGATTGCCATTATCGTCGCCGTGATTACCTGGTGCATCCTGTTATGGTCGCATTTTGGATAACCCTTCCAGATTTCGATAAATCTCTGGTTTATTGTGCAGTTTATGGTTCCAAAATCGCCTTTTGCTGTATATACTCACAGCATAACTGTATATACACCCAGGGGGCGGAATGAAAGCGTTAACGGCCAGGCAACAAGAGGTGTTTGATCTCATCCGTGATCACATCAGCCAGACAGGTATGCCGCCGACGCGTGCGGAAATCGCGCAGCGTTTGGGGTTCCGTTCCCCAAACGCGGCTGAAGAACATCTGAAGGCGCTGGCACGCAAAGGCGTTATTGAAATTGTTTCCGGCGCATCACGCGGGATTCGTTTATTGCAGGAAGAGGAAGAAGGGTTGCCGCTGGTAGGTCGTGTGGCTGCCGGTGAACCGCTTCTGGCGCAACAGCATATCGAAGGTCATTATCAGGTCGATCCTTCCTTGTTCAAGCCGAATGCTGATTTCCTGCTGCGCGTCAGCGGGATGTCGATGAAAGATATCGGCATTATGGATGGCGATTTGCTGGCAGTGCATAAAACTCAGGATGTACGTAACGGTCAGGTCGTTGTCGCACGTATTGATGACGAAGTTACCGTTAAACGCCTGAAAAAACAGGGCAATAAAGTCGAACTGTTACCAGAAAACAGCGAGTTTAAACCAATTGTCGTTGACCTTCGTCAGCAGAGCTTCACCATTGAAGGGCTGGCGGTTGGGGTTATTCGCAACGGCGACTGGCTGTAACATATCTCTGAGACCGCGATGCCGCCTGGCGTCGCGGTTTGTTTTTCATCTCTCTTCATCAGGCTTGTCTGCATGGCATTCCTCACTTCATCTGATAAAGCACTCTGGCATCTCGCCTTACCCATGATTTTCTCCAATATCACCGTTCCGTTGCTGGGACTGGTCGATACGGCGGTAATTGGTCATCTTGATAGTCCGGTTTATTTGGGCGGCGTGGCGGTTGGTGCAACGGCGACCAGCTTTCTCTTTATGTTGTTGCTGTTTTTACGCATGAGCACCACCGGGCTGACTGCGCAGGCTTATGGTGCCAAAAATCCTCAGGCATTAGCCCGTGCGCTGGTGCAACCGTTGCTGTTGGCGTTGGGGGCCGGGGCGTTAATTGCGCTGCTGCGTACGCCGATTATCGATCTGGCGCTGCATATTGTTGGTGGTAGTGAAGCAGTCCTGGAACAGGCGCGACGCTTTCTTGAAATCCGCTGGTTAAGCGCACCGGCGTCGCTGGCGAATCTGGTATTACTTGGCTGGTTACTCGGCGTGCAATATGCCCGTGCGCCAGTAATTTTGTTAGTGGTCGGCAATATCCTCAACATTGTGCTGGATGTCTGGCTGGTGATGGGGCTGCATATGAACGTGCAGGGCGCGGCTCTGGCGACGGTTATTGCGGAATATGCAACATTGCTGATTGGTCTGCTAATGGTGCGTAAAATTCTCAAACTACGCGGAATCTCCGGCGAAATGCTGAAAACAGCCTGGCGAGGAAACTTCCGTCACTTGCTGGCGCTTAACCGCGATATCATGCTGCGCTCGCTGTTGCTGCAACTCTGTTTCGGCGCGATCACTGTACTTGGCGCGCGACTGGGGAGTGACATTATCGCTGTTAACGCAGTTCTGATGACGCTACTCACCTTTACCGCCTATGCGCTGGATGGTTTTGCCTACGCGGTTGAAGCACATTCCGGTCAGGCATACGGTGCGCGCGACGGTAGTCAATTGCTGGATGTCTGGCGGGCAGCGTGCCGCCAGTCGGGGATCGTAGCGTTACTGTTTTCGGTGGTTTATTTGCTGGCAGGGGAACACATCATTGCGTTGCTGACGTCGTTAACCCAGATTCAGCAGCTGGCTGACCGCTATCTTATCTGGCAGGTGATTTTGCCGTTGGTCGGCGTCTGGTGTTATCTGCTGGACGGCATGTTTATAGGCGCAACGCGTGCCGCCGAAATGCGTAACAGTATGGCGGTGGCCGCCGCAGGTTTTGCACTGACGCTCCTTACGCTGCCGTGGCTGGGGAATCATGGTTTGTGGCTGGCGTTAACCGTCTTTCTGGCGTTACGCGGGCTTTCTCTGGCGGCTATCTGGCGGCGTCACTGGCGTAACGATACCTGGTTTGTCGCAACGTGACGGTTAAAAATTCTGAATAAATAATCCTAAGCCAAATTGCTGACTACACTTAATCTCACGTTCAGAAGAAAAGTGAACGTACTCTCATTCACAACCTAACGATGAGGTCTTGATTATGAATAAAGATGAAGCCGGCGGTAACTGGAAACAGTTTAAAGGTAAAGTGAAAGAGCAATGGGGCAAACTGACCGATGATGATATGACGATCATTGAAGGAAAACGTGATCAGTTAGTGGGTAAAATCCAGGAACGCTACGGTTATCAGAAAGATCAGGCAGAAAAAGAGGTTGATAGTTGGGAAAAACGCCATGATTACCGCTGGTAATTAATCCCTCCTGCCCGACATGTACAAGGATGTACACCCTTTTAGCGAGGTTTCTTTTTCACCTGAATAGAGTGGTCATGATGGCACTGTTCGGGATGACGACACGCTTCTACTTCTACACATGCTGAACATAATCCATGTGCTTCAATAACATTATGCCGCAGGGCAAAACCCATTTTTGCCGCCAGCGTATGCATGATGTCTTCCACGCCTTCAGCACATTCTTCTTTCACCGCGCCGCAGCGATCGCAAATAAACATGGCTGAAGTATGGGTGGGCTGATCGAACAGATGACAGAGCACATAACTGTTGGTGGATTCCACCTTATGCACAAAACCTTGTTCAAGCAGAAACTCCAGCGCGCGATAAACCGTTGGCGGCTTGG
This sequence comes from Escherichia sp. R1, assembly GCF_003000935.1. Taxonomy (NCBI): domain Bacteria; kingdom Pseudomonadati; phylum Pseudomonadota; class Gammaproteobacteria; order Enterobacterales; family Enterobacteriaceae; genus Escherichia; species Escherichia sp. R1. Next base: position 174,762 of record NZ_PSRU01000007.1, on the reverse strand, counting down.
CTTGCGGTTCAGCTTCGCGCAGCAAATCAAGCAGATCATAAGCGCTGATAGCGCCATCCTGCAGACTCATCAGGCGCAACACTTCGAGACGCTGTGGGGTCAGGCGCACATTACGCTGTGCGCAGATTTTTTCAGCCTGCGCTAATAACTCCTGCGTTGTGGTCTTTTCCATTGGGCACCTCGACAGTGGGGTTAAGAATGCCCTTACTTTACCATAGTTCTCGCTTAAACGCCGAGAACAGGGTGTCATGGCTGTCACATTGCCTGATCGCATATTCGTTATGCTATAGTAGCGCCCCCAATTTACCAGATGCTTAAAAAGTCGCCATGCCAGCAGAATCACACACTGTTTATCCCGCTTACCGTTTCTCGATTGCCCCGATGCTCGACTGGACGGACAGACATTGCCGTTATTTCTTGCGTCTGCTTTCCCGCAATACGTTGCTGTATACCGAAATGGTGACCACAGGGGCGATTATTCACGGTAAAGGTGATTACCTGGCGTACAGTGAAGAAGAACATCCGGTAGCGTTGCAACTCGGGGGTAGCGATCCGGCGGCGCTGGCACAGTGTGCGAAGCTGGCAGAAGCGCGTGGATACGATGAGATCAACCTGAATGTTGGCTGCCCGTCTGACCGGGTGCAGAACGGCATGTTTGGTGCGTGTCTGATGGGTAATGCGCAGCTGGTTGCCGACTGCGTGAAAGCGATGCGCGATGTGGTGTCGATTCCGGTGACGGTGAAAACGCGTATTGGCATCGATGATCAGGACAGCTATGAATTTCTCTGCGATTTCATCAACACCGTTTCCGGCAAAGGTGAGTGTGAGATGTTCATCATCCACGCACGTAAAGCCTGGCTTTCTGGGTTAAGTCCGAAAGAAAACCGTGAGATCCCGCCTCTCGATTATCCGCGTGTGTATCAACTGAAGCGTGACTTTCCGCATCTGACGATGTCAATTAACGGTGGTATCAAGTCGCTGGAAGAAGCTAAAGCGCATTTGCAACATATGGATGGCGTGATGGTCGGGCGCGAGGCGTATCAGAATCCGGGGATTCTGGCGGCGGTAGACCGAGAGATTTTTGGTTCCTCGGATACCGATGCCGATCCGGTGGCGGTAGTGCGCGCCATGTATCCGTACATTGAGCGTGAACTCAGCCAGGGTACGTATCTCGGCCATATTACCCGGCATATGCTGGGCTTGTTCCAGGGTATTCCTGGCGCGCGGCAGTGGCGGCGTTATTTAAGTGAAAATGCCCATAAAGCGGGTGCAGACATTAATGTGCTGGAACACGCGCTCAAACTGGTGGCGGATAAGCGTTAACTTTTCACCAAAAAGTAGTCAAATTCACCACGCCCTGCGCACCGTCGCGGGGTGTTTTGCTGTTAAATCAACAGATTATTTTTGGCATGATTCTTGTAATGCCAGCAAGAGATTTCATATTTGGGAGAGCATCATGCTGGAACTACTTTTTGTAATTGGCTTTTTTGTCATGCTGATGGTCACCGGTGTTTCGTTGCTGGGTATTATCGCCGCGCTGATTGTGGCGACGGCCTTTATGTTCCTCGGCGGTATGCTGGCATTGATGATTAAGTTGCTGCCGTGGCTGCTGTTGGCGGTTGCGGTGGTGTGGGTGATCAGGGCGATTAAAGCACCAAAAGTGCCGAAATATCAGCGTTATGACCGCTGGCGTTACTAAGGGATTGTGCGGATGATCACAACCTAAGGTTTTATCCTTAGAACAAAATAGGAATTGATAATCAAATCTGTCACTATTGCGCGTCAAACAAATTCATCGAGCTGTACCCTACATACAGCCGAATTATAAAAAGAAAGGGCTTCCCAGGTGGAAGCCCTATTTCTTTTATGGAATCAATAGGCTGGAACCTTGCGTCGCCCGGCTTTCCAGAATCTCATGCGCACGCTGTGCATCCTTAAGCGGATATTTCTGCTGCTCGGCGACATCGACCTTAATCACACCGCTGGCAATCAAAGAGAACAGTTCATTACTGGCCTCGGTTAATTCCTCCCGCGTGGTGATATAGCCTTGCAGGGAAGGGCGTGTTACATACAACGAGCCTTTCTGATTGAGAATGCCTAAGTTCACACCGGTAACCGCACCTGATGAGTTGCCAAAACTCACCATTAAGCCGCGGCGTTGCAGGCAATCCAGCGACCGTTCCCAGGTGTCTCTGCCCACTGAATCGTACACCACACGCACTTTCTTACCACCGGTGATCTCTTTCAATCGCTCGACCAGATTCTCTTCACGATAGTTAATAACCTGCCACGCGCCCGCTTTTAGCGCACTCTGCGCTTTTTGCGCGGTTCCTACGGTGCCGATAAGTTTCGCGCCCAGGGCTTTTGCCCACTGGCAGGCAATCAAGCCAACGCCGCCAGCCGCTGCGTGGAACAGGAACTGCTCATCGGGTTTAATTTCATAGGTTTTGCGCAGCAGATAATAAACCGTTAAGCCTTTCAGGAAGGATGCCGCAGCTTGCTCAAAAGAAATTGCCGCAGGCAGAATCGCCGCTTTATCTGCATTAATGTTATGCACAGAGCTGTAAGCGCCTAATGCCGATTGTGCATAGACTACGCGATCGCCTGCCTTAATATGCTTTACACCACTGCCGACTTTACTCACGATGCCTGCCGCTTCGGTGCCTAATCCGCTGGGTAGCGATGGTGGCGGGTAAAGGCCGCTGCGGATATACGTGTCGATAAAATTGATGCCGATGGCTTTATTTTCGACCTGGATTTCATTCTCCGCCGGATCGGCAGGAGTGAACTCTACGGCTTGAAGTACTTCCGGGCCACCGTGCTTGTGAAATTCAATTCGTATTGCCATGTGTCCTCCAGAACGTATCGTCAGGGTCTGCTTCATATGGTAAAGTTTCGACCCATTCTTTATCTCGGTAACTCCATTCACTATGGCAGGAAATAAACCCTTCAACAAACAGCAGGCTGAACCCCGCGAACGCGATCCACAAGTTGCCGGGCTGAAAGTGCCTCCGCACTCGATCGAAGCGGAGCAGTCGGTGTTGGGCGGTTTAATGCTGGATAACGAACGCTGGGACGATGTAGCCGAGCGTGTGGTGGCAGACGACTTTTACACCCGCCCACACCGTCATATCTTTACTGAAATGGCGCGTTTGCAGGAAAGCGGTAGTCCTATCGATCTGATTACCCTTGCGGAATCGCTGGAACGCCAGGGGCAACTTGATAGCGTCGGTGGTTTCGCTTATCTGGCGGAGCTGTCAAAAAATACGCCAAGTGCGGCGAACATCAGTGCTTATGCTGACATCGTGCGTGAACGTGCCGTTGTTCGCGAGATGATTTCGGTTGCGAATGAGATTGCCGAAGCCGGTTTTGATCCGCAGGGGCGTACCAGCGAAGATCTGCTGGACCTGGCTGAATCCCGCGTCTTTAAAATTGCCGAAAGTCGTGCAAACAAAGACGAAGGGCCGAAGAACATCGCCGATGTGCTCGACGCCACGGTGGCGCGTATTGAGCAGTTGTTTCAGCAGCCACACGATGGCGTTACCGGGGTAAACACCGGTTATGACGATCTCAACAAAAAAACCGCTGGCTTGCAGCCGTCGGATTTGATCATCGTCGCCGCGCGTCCGTCGATGGGTAAAACAACATTTGCGATGAACCTCGTCGAAAACGCGGCGATGTTGCAGGATAAACCAGTACTTATCTTCTCGCTGGAGATGCCATCAGAACAGATTATGATGCGTTCTTTGGCGTCGCTGTCGCGCGTTGACCAGACTAAAATCCGTACCGGGCAGCTCGATGATGAAGACTGGGCACGTATTTCCGGCACCATGGGTATTTTGCTCGAAAAACGTAATATCTATATCGATGATTCCTCCGGCCTGACGCCAACGGAAGTCCGTTCCCGCGCGCGCCGTATTGCCCGTGAACACGGCGGCATCGGGCTTATCATGATCGACTACCTGCAACTGATGCGCGTACCGGCGCTTTCCGATAACCGTACGCTGGAAATTGCAGAAATCTCCCGCTCGCTGAAAGCACTGGCGAAAGAACTGAACGTGCCGGTGGTGGCGCTGTCCCAGTTGAACCGTTCTCTGGAACAACGTGCCGACAAACGCCCGGTCAACTCCGACCTGCGTGAATCTGGCTCTATCGAGCAGGATGCGGACTTGATCATGTTTATCTATCGTGATGAGGTGTATCACGAAAACAGTGATTTAAAAGGCATCGCGGAAATTATTATCGGTAAACAACGTAACGGCCCAATCGGGACGGTACGCCTGACCTTTAACGGTCAATGGTCGCGCTTCGACAACTATGCGGGGCCGCAGTACGACGACGAATAATAATTATTTTATGAATTAGGTAATTAAAGCAAACACTTATCAAGGAACACAAATGCAAGCGGCAACTGTTGTGATTAACCGCCGCGCTCTGCGACACAACCTGCAACGTCTTCGTGAACTGGCGCCTGCCAGTAAAATGGTTGCGGTGGTGAAAGCGAACGCTTATGGTCACGGTCTTCTTGAGACCGCGCGAACGCTCCCCGATGCTGACGCCTTTGGCGTAGCCCGTCTCGAAGAAGCTCTGCGACTGCGTGCGGGGGGAATCACCAAACCTGTACTTTTACTCGAAGGCTTTTTTGATGCCAGAGATCTACCGACGATTTCTGCGCAACATTTTCATACCGCCGTGCATAACGAAGAACAGCTGGCTGCGCTGGAAGAGGCTAGCCTGGACGAGCCGGTTACCGTCTGGATGAAACTCGATACCGGTATGCACCGTCTGGGCGTAAGGCCGGAACAGGCTGAGGCGTTTTATCATCGTCTGACCCAGTGCAAAAACGTTCGTCAGCCGGTGAATATCGTCAGCCATTTTGCGCGCGCGGATGAACCAAAATGCGGCGCAACCGAGAAGCAACTCGCTATCTTTAATACCTTTTGCGAAGGCAAACCTGGTCAACGTTCCATTGCCGCGTCGGGTGGCATTTTACTCTGGCCACAGTCGCATTTTGACTGGGTGCGCCCGGGCATCATTCTTTACGGCGTATCTCCGCTGGAAGATCGCTCCACCGGTGCCGATTTTGGCTGTCAGCCAGTGATGTCGCTAACCTCCAGCCTGATTGCCGTGCGTGAGCATAAAGCCGGAGAGCCTGTCGGTTATGGTGGAACCTGGGTAAGCGAACGTGATACTCGTCTTGGCGTAGTCGCGATGGGCTATGGCGATGGTTATCCGCGCGCCGCGCCGTCCGGTACGCCAGTGCTGGTGAACGGTCGCGAAGTGCCGATTGTCGGGCGCGTGGCGATGGATATGATCTGCGTAGACTTAGGTCCACAGGCGCAGGATAAAGCCGGGGACCCGGTCATTTTATGGGGCGAAGGTTTGCCCGTAGAACGTATCGCTGAAATGACGAAAGTAAGTGCTTACGAACTTATCACGCGCCTGACCTCAAGAGTCGCGATGAAATACGTGGATTAATCGTTCTTTAATATTTGATTGTCTGTGCCGGATGCGGCGTGAATGCCTTATCCGGCCAATAAAATCGTACCAATTCAATAAGTTGATATTCTTTCATGCTCTTATAAAGGTCGTGCATCTGGCGGATGTACGTTTGTCATGAGTCTCACTCTGTTGCTAATTGCCATTCGCCCCTGAACATCCTCTCGATCTTCGCCTTCTTCCGGTTTATTGTGTTTTAACCACCTGCCCGTAAACCTGGAGAACCATCGCGTGTTTCAAAAAGTTGACGCCTACGCTGGCGACCCGATTCTTACGCTTATGGAGCGTTTTAAAGAAGACCCTCGCAGCGACAAAGTGAATTTAAGTATCGGTCTGTACTACAACGAAGACGGAATTATTCCACAACTGAAAGCCGTAGCGGATGCGGAAGCGCGCCTGAATGCGCAGCCTCATGGTGCTTCGCTTTATTTACCGATGGAAGGGCTTAACAGCTATCGCCATGCCATTGCGCCGCTGCTGTTTGGTGCGGACCATCCGGTACTGCAACAACAGCGCGTAGCAACCATTCAAACCCTTGGCGGCTCAGGGGCATTGAAAGTGGGCGCAGATTTCCTGAAACGCTACTTCCCGGAATCAGGCGTCTGGGTCAGCGATCCTACCTGGGAAAACCACGTAGCAATATTCGCCGGGGCTGGATTCGAAGTAAGTACTTACCCCTGGTATGACGAAGCGACTAACGGCGTGCGCTTTAATGACCTGTTGGCGACGCTGAAAACATTACCTGCCCGCAGTATTGTGTTGCTGCATCCATGTTGCCACAACCCAACGGGTGCCGATCTCACTAATGACCAGTGGGATTCCGTGATTGAAATTCTCAAAGCCCGCGAGCTTATTCCATTCCTCGATATTGCCTATCAAGGATTTGGTGCCGGTATGGAAGAGGATGCCTACGCCATTCGCGCCATTGCCAGCGCTGGATTACCCGCTCTGGTGAGCAATTCGTTCTCGAAAATTTTCTCCCTTTACGGCGAGCGTGTCGGCGGACTTTCTGTTCTGTGTGAAGATGCCGAAGCCGCAGGCCGCGTACTGGGGCAATTGAAAGCAACCGTTCGCCGCAACTACTCCAGCCCGCCGAATTTTGGTGCGCAGGTGGTGGCTGCGGTGCTGAATGACGAGGCATTGAAAGCCAGCTGGCTGGCGGAAGTAGAAGAGATGCGAACTCGCATTCTGGCAATGCGTCAGGAACTGGTGAAGGTATTGAGCACAGAGATGCCAGAGCGCAATTTCGATTATCTGCTTAATCAGCGCGGCATGTTCAGTTATACCGGTTTAAGTTCCGCTCAGGTTGACCGACTACGTGAAGAGTTTGGGGTCTATCTCATCGCCAGCGGTCGCATGTGTGTCGCCGGGCTTAACGCGCAAAATGTGCATCGCGTGGCAAAGGCGTTTGCTGCGGTGATGTGATTTTAATCAACAGGCGGATCTCTCCGCCTGTTCCTGACTCCAGCCATCCCCTACTATTCTGTCCCTTTTTTCGCCCACTTTTACATCATCTATTTTCTATAAGTTTTTGAAAATTAGTGTTTTTAACTGTTGGTACGGATTGTGCAGTAATGCGGCTGTCTATGACCATCAGGAGAAAAACATGGAGAACATGACCTCGCCCGGCACGCTGCTTAGTGGAGATAACGCGACCTGGCTTGAAGATTACTACCAGACCTGGTTGCGTACGCCGGAACAACTCCCGGAAGACTGGCGGCGTTTTTTTCTTTCACCTGAACTGACTGTCCAAAGCGTATCCGGTGATAACAACGTCAGCGGTGCGACCTTAAAAAAACAGGCTGCGATAATACAACTGATCAATGCCTGGCGCACGCAGGGGCATCTGCGCGCAAAGCTTGATCCACTTGGTTTGAATCCCCCAGCTGACGTTCCCTCCCTCCTGCCTGGTTTTTGGGGATTAAGCGAAGAAGACTTGTTGCAGGAGTTTAGCGTCACCTTTGGCGCACACACCACGCAAATGCCACTTAAGCAACTGCTTAACCTGCTAGAGCAAGCCTGGGCGGGTAGCCAGGCTTATGAACTTGCTCATCTGGAAAATCGTGAAGAAATCAACTGGTTGTTATCACGGATTGAGAGCAGCAATGCGCCACAAGCAGATGTACAAACCTGTATTGCTCGTTTTGAAAAACTGATGGCGGCAGAGACGTTAGAGCGTTATCTGCATACCCGTTATGTTGGGCAGAAACGGTTTTCTCTGGAAGGGGGCGAAAGTGCAATCCCGGCGCTCGATACGCTGACAAAATGCCTGCGTGCGCAAGGTGTGGAGGAAATGGTCATTGGCATGGCGCACCGGGGAAGACTTAATGTTCTGGTTAATCTGTTGAATAAAGACCCGGCACAGCTTTTTGCTGAGTTTGAAGGCAAGCAGACGATCGGCAGTGGTTCAGGCGATGTGAAATACCACATGGGGTATTCCAGCAATCTGGAAACACCTGCCGGTTCGCTGCATGTGGCGCTGGCGTATAACCCCTCACATCTGGAGATCGTGAATCCGGTGGTGCTGGGCCAGGTGCGAGCCAGGCAGGAACGCCGTGGTGAGGATGGTCAGGCAAAAGTGGTGGGCGTACTTATTCATGGGGATTCCGCGTTGGGCGGCCTCGGCGTCAACCAAACCACGTTTAACTTATCGCAGACTCAGGGCTACGGCACTGGCGGTACGCTACATCTGGTGATTAACAATCAGATTGGCTTCACCACTTCCCGCTTGCAGGATATGCGTTCTTCACGGTACTGCACCGATATTGCCAAAATGGTAGCGGCCCCAATTATCCACGTTAATGGCGATGACGTTGACGCTGTTTGCCAGGTAATGGAACTGGCGTGCGAATGGCGAGACACCTTCCGGCGCGACATCATCATCGATATTTGCTGCTTCCGTAAGCACGGACACAACGAAAGCGATGAGCCACGTCTTACCCAGCCACAAATGTATCAGGCAGTGGATGCTCACCCTGGTACGCTCGCCCGTTATGGTGAATCTCTTGCCCGCCGCGGCCTGTTAACTCAGGCGCAACAAGATGAGATGACGGCACGCTATCGCGACTGGCTGGATAGCTGCCAGAAACGTGAACCGCAGCCTCTCAAACCTGCAATTCACTCTTTTAGCGCTAACTGGTATGGGTTGACCAACCCTCACTGGAGCGCCCCGGTATCTACGGCATTGCCTCGGCAAAAGCTGGCAGCGTATGGTGAAATCATTTCTACACTGCCACCCGATGTGGTCGCACATCCTACCATTAAACGGCAACTGACGTTACGCCAGGATATGGCCGCAGGTACTCAGCCAATAGACTGGGGAATGGCTGAAATGCTGGCCTATGCATCGCTTGTGGATGCGGGTGTTGGTGTGCGTCTTTCTGGTGAAGACTCAGGGCGTGGCACGTTCAGTCATCGCCATGCAGTGGTACATCATCAAACTGAAGCCCGTCGTTATCTGCCGTTACAGCATATCCGCGCTGGTCAGGCATCTTTCGATGTTTATGATTCGGTGCTTAATGAAGAAGCGCTCTTAGCCTTTGAATATGGCTATTCAACGTCTGCGCCTCAGCAACTGGTTATTTGGGAAGCACAGTTTGGTGACTTTGCCAACGGCGCTCAGGTTGCTATTGACCAGTTTATCTCGTCTGGCGAAACCAAGTGGGATCGCTATAGCGGTTTAACCATTCTTCTGCCGCATGGCTATGACGGACAAGGGCCGGAGCACTCTTCTGCGCGTCCTGAGCGCTGGCTGCAACTGTGCGCAGAAAACAACATGCAGGTGGTGATGCCCAGTGAGTCAGCACAAATGTTCCATTTGTTGCGCGGTCAGGCATTACGCCCAATGCGCAAACCGTTAGTGATAATGATGAGTAAGCGTTTACTTCGGTTTAAAGGCGCTATGAGCGAGCTTTCTGAATTCACTGATGGCGCTTATAAACCGGTAGTCACCGATCCGCAATTGCATCAGTCCCAGAAAGTTAAGCGTGTTATTTTGTGTAGCGGCCAGGTCTATTACGACGTACTGGAAGCCCGTAAGCAGCGTGAGTGTGAAGATGAGGTAGCGATTGTTCGCCTGGAGCAACTCTACCCGTTCCCGGTCGCAGAACTGAATGATGTTCTGGCGAGTTGGCCGAACTGCTGCGAATGGATTTGGTTGCAGGAAGAGCCAGAAAACCAGGGCGCGTGGCGGCAGATTCGTCATGAGCTGGCGGCACTGAAAATTAACACTCCTTACTGGCAGTATGCAGGCCGCCCGGCAGCGGCAGCTCCGGCGACAGGGTATGGGCGTGTACATAAACAACAAATCGACGAATTTCTTGCTGCTGCGTTTGCAGATATTCAGCCATGAAAGGCGCACAAAAATAATAAGGAGAACATTTTATGATCGAAATTACTGTCCCTGTATTACCGGAATCTGTCACGGAAGGCACGCTGACAACCTGGTGTAAACAAGAAGGCGAGCACGTAAAACGCGATGATGTGATTGCCGAGCTGGAAACCGATAAAGTCATTCTGGAAATACCGGCCCCGCACGATGGCGTGTTAAGCAATATTATCGTCAGCGAAGGTAGCACGGTCACGTCCGCGCAACTGTTGGCGCATCTTAAGCCGCAAGCTGTCATAGAAGAAACCGTCACACCAGTCACCGAAACCCTGGCGATGCCTTCCGCACGGCTGGAGGCACAGCGTAGTGGTGTCGAACTTGCTGACGTTGCGGGGAGCGGGAGAAATGGACGTATCCTGAAAGAGGATGTACAGCGCGTTACTCCTGCACCAGTCATTCAGCCTGAACGGGTGGCGGAGATCGCGCCAGCTAAACCCTTGACACCGGGTGCTCGTCAGGAACGTCGTGAGCCGATGTCGCGCTTACGTCAGCGGATTGCTGAGCGTCTGCTGGCTTCCCAACAAAATAACGCCATTCTTACCACATTCAACGAAGTAAACATGCAGAGCGTGATGGACTTACGCGCCCGCTGGAAAGATCGTTTTGCCGAGAAGCACGGCGTGAAGCTGGGCTTTATGTCCTTCTTTGTGAAGGCCGTTACCCGGGCGCTGGAGCGCTTCCCTGTAGTGAATGCCAGCGTTGATGGCAACGAGATTATCTGGCGTGATTATTGCGATATCGGCATTGCAGTGAGCAGCAACCGCGGCCTGGTAGTGCCTGTGTTACGCAATGCGCAATCACTCTCTTTGGTGGAAATTGAACGGCAAATTGCCGAATACGCCACACAGGCACGCAATGGCAAATTGCCGCTGGAGGCGTTACAGGGCGGCACGTTCTCTATCACCAACGGCGGTACTTTTGGTTCGATGATGTCAACGCCAATCATTAACCCGCCGCAGTCGGCCATTCTTGGGATGCATGCCATCACGCCGCGCCCGGTCGCAGAAAACGGCCAGGTTGTTATTCGTCCCATGATGTACCTTGCTCTCAGCTATGACCATCGCATTATCGATGGTCAGGAAGCCGTGCAGACATTGGTGGCAATACGTGAGCTACTGGAATCACCGGAACAACTGTTGCTGGATCTTTAAGGAGGGCGCCGATGAGTACAATTTTTGATGTGGCAGTTATGGGGGGTGGGCCAGGTGGTTACGTAGCGGCACTGCGGGCTGCGCAGAATGGGCTTTCCGTAGTATGTATTGATGATGGTGTTAATGCACAGGGCGAACCTTCGCCGGGCGGTACGTGTCTCAATGTCGGCTGTATTCCGTCAAAATCGTTGCTGCAATCTTCCGAACTGTACGCGCAAGTGCAGCATGAGGCGAGCATTCATGGCGTTAATGTTGACGGCGTATCTTTCAATGCAGCTGCGATGATTCAACGTAAAGACGCCATAGTAAGCCGCCTGACAATGGGCATCGGCTTGCTGTTTAAGAAAAATAAAGTGAAGTACCTGTGCGGCCTCGCAACGTTAGAACATGCTCGGGATGAGATTTGGCAATTACGTGTAAACGATCAACAAATCCGCGCCCGTAATGTGGTGATTGCAACAGGTTCTCAGCCGCGTCAACTGCCTGGCGTTACCATTGATAATCAGCAAATTCTCGATAATCGCGGCGCCCTAGCGTTAACCGCTGTGCCGCCGCGTCTCGGTGTGATCGGCGCTGGCGTGATTGGCCTTGAACTGGGGTCTGTGTGGAATCGGGTCGGTTCAGACGTCACGTTGCTGGAGATGGCGCCAACGTTCTTGCCTGCACTGGAAGCTCGCCTGTCGAACGAAGTCCGTAAAGCAATGATTGCCAGTGGGATGAAAATGCAACTGGCAGTAGAGATTGAGGCTATTGAACAACGGGATGACGGTGTGCATGTGCGCTGGCGGCAGGGTGAGAAGCGAGAAGAAAGCCGCTTCGATAAATTAATTCTTGCCATTGGACGTGTACCGCGACTTTCTGGTGTCGATCTCGTGCAACTCGGTCTTGAAGCCGACAACCGTGGCGGTATTGCCGTCGATAACTTATGCCGTACCGGGAAAGCCGGGCTGTGGGCAATTGGTGATGTCGTGCGAGGGCCGATGCTGGCGCATAAAGCGATGGCTGAAGGTGTGGTGGTTGCGGATCAAATTGCCGGACTGGCGGTAGAGCCGATTAATTTTGCGCTGATCCCTTCGGTGATTTACACCCAACCGGAAGTTGCGTGGGTAGGGGAAAACGAGGCCTCACTGAAAGCCGCTGGCAGAGTCTTTAACAAAGGAAATTCTCTGTTTGCCGGTAACGGTCGCGCCTTAGCATTAGGCCAGGAAGGTGGGCGTTGCACGTTATACAGCGATAAACACACTGACCGCGTACTTGGCGGAGCGATTGTTGGCCCGCAGGCATCGGAGCTGATCAATGAAATTGCGCTGGCGATGACTTTTAGCGCCTCTGGCGAGGATATTGCCTGTGCGATCCATGCGCATCCGACCTTAAGCGAAGTCATCCACGAAGCAGCAATGGCCTTGAATAATAAAGCATTACACGGATAACACATACCACTGAGGGAATATATGAATTTACATGAGTATCAGGCCAAATCGTTACTGGCTGGCATGGGGATGCCGTGTCCAAAAGAGATAGCCATCCAACAGATTTCGCAACTGGCAGATGCCTGGCAACATATTGCTTGCCCGAGTAAAGGCGCGGTACTTAAAGCGCAGGTACATGCTGGTGGGCGCGGTAAAGCTGGCGGCGTAAAAGTGCTTAAGCAGCTGCCGGAAGCACAGGCTTTTGTACAGCAAATGTTGGGATCGCAACTGGTGACTTATCAGACCGGGCCAGAAGGGCAGTATGTTAGCAGTATTTTGCTGTGCGAAAACATCTATCCGGTACGCCAGGAACTCTATTTTGGCATGGTGGTGGATCGTGAAAGCCAGCGGGTCACGTTTATTGTCAGCCCGGAAGGTGGTGTGGAAATTGAAAAAGTCGCCCATGAGACACCGGAGAAAATCAGCAGTGTCAGCATTGATCCACTGACAGGCGTGCAGCCTTGCCATATCCGCGAAATGTTTGCTGTTCTGCAACTGGAACACGGGCTATTTGCTACCTTTAGTCGCCTGGTTAATCAGGCGTGGAAAGCCTTTAACGAACTGGATTTCGCCCTGCTGGAAATTAACCCTCTGGTGTTGCGGGAAACGGGCGAATTTATGTGTGCAGACGCGAAAGTATCGCTGGATGATAACGCGCTGTATCGTCACCCGGAACTCCAGGTGCTACGTGATGAAACCCAGGAAGATCCACGCGAAAGCCAGGCAGCGAAGCTTGATCTTAATTATGTCTCGCTGGACGGAAATATCGGCTGCATGGTCAATGGTGCAGGGCTGGCTATGGCAACCATGGACATCATCAAGCTATACGGTGAACAACCCGCAAACTTCCTGGATGTTGGCGGTGGCGCAACCCAGGAGCGCGTCAGTGAAGCCTTTCGGCTGATTGTTTCCGACAGCAAAGTGAAAGCCATTCTGGTTAATATTTTTGGTGGGATTGTCCGTTGCGACATGATCGCCAGAGCCATTATTCATGCTCTGAATGAGGCCCGTATCACCCTGCCTGTCGTGGTGCGTCTCTCCGGTAATAACGCTGCCGAAGGGCAGCGGTTACTGGCAGAAAGTGGCCTGACGGTGGAAGCCGTCAATTCTCTGGATGATGCCGCTAAACGCATCATTGCGTTACTGAATTAACAGGAGGTTAAGATGAGCGTTTTGATCAACAAACACACGCGGGTACTGGTGCAGGGCATTACCGGCAAAAACGGCACATTTCATACAGAGCAGGCTATTGCGTATGGCACGCAGATTGTGGGTGGAGTGACGCCAGGTAAGGGCGGGCAACGGCATCTGGATCGCCCGGTTTTTGATTCAATGAAAGAAGCGATGCGACAAACTGAGGCTGATGCCAGCGTGATTTATGTGCCTGCACCGTTTGTGCTGGATTCTGTTGTTGAGGCTATTGAAGCTGGCGTCAAATTGGTTGTGGTGATCACTGAAGGTGTACCGACACTGGATATGGTGAAAGTTCGTCGGCTGCTTGACTGCCACCCGGATGTGCGGCTGATTGGGCCAAACTGCCCAGGAGTTATCACGCCGGGGGAGTGCAAAATCGGGATTATGCCTGGTGAAATCCACCGCCCAGGGCGTATTGGGATTGTTTCCCGCTCCGGTACATTAACCTACGAAGCTGTAGCGCAAACCACGGCGCTGGGACTTGGGCAATCCACCTGTATTGGTATTGGCGGCGATCCGGTTCCGGGGACTAACTTTATTGATGCGCTGCGTTTATTCGAAAATGATCCGCAAACAGACGCGGTAATTATGATCGGTGAAATTGGTGGTAATGCGGAAGAACGGGCCGCGGAATTTATTCGCCATGAAATGAATAAACCGGTCGTAGGTTATATTGCCGGTGTTACTGCACCAAAAGGAAAACGCATGGGGCACGCCGGAGCCATTATTTCTGGCGGTAGCGGCAGTGCAGAGGATAAATTCCGTGCGTTCGATAAAGCAGGCATGGCATGGACAAGAAACCCGGCGTTGCTTGGCGAAACGTTATGGAATGTTATTAAGTAATCCATAAATGAATATCAAGGGAGCATATCGCTCCCTTTTTTTATCTGTGTGGTAAGAGAATCACCTTTTATTTACTGTGCGGAAAACCGCGCACAAAATAAAAAGAATAAATAATAAAATCATTAAATAACAAAGCATTATTAAAAAATTAAAGATGGCATAGCTCCTGCAATAGCCAGGCAGGTTTTTTATTTTTCACAATGAGGTGAATATGTCATCAATATCACATGGCGCACCACAAAAGCGTCGAATTATCCCTAATCCCGGCCTGTGGTTGGCGATCATTGCCGGAATTATTATTACTCTTCTGCCTCTGGGCGATACCTTGCCCGTCGCTGGACAAAATATGATCGCCATTCTGGTGTTTGCCATTATTGTCTGGATCAGCGAAGCGATGGATTACACCGCCAGTGCAATTGTTATTTCCGCACTGATTATCTTTATGGTTGGTTTTGCCCCGGATATGAATCACCCGGACACGATCCTTGGCACCGCGAAAGCGCTGAAAATGACTCTGTCGGGTTTTTCTAATTCTGCTCTGGCGCTGGTGGCAGCAGCAATGTTTATCGCGGCGGCAATGACCATTACCGGGCTGGATAAACGCATTGCGCTGTTTACTATGTCGAAAATAGGTGCCAGCAGCCGCAGCATTATTATCGGTGCCATTGTGGTGACCATCGTCCTGAGCCTGGTCGTACCCAGTGCCACTGCCCGTACGGCTTGCGTGGTGCCGATTATGATGGGGGTCATTGCGGCATTTAAGGTGGATAAACATTCACGTTTAGCGGCGTCAATGATGATTGTTATCGCCCAGGCGACCAGTATCTGGAACGTTGGTATTCAAACTTCGGCGGCGCAAAACCTGCTTTCTATCGGTTTTATCAATAAAACTTTCGGCGCCGGGCATTCTGTCAGCTGGCTTGACTGGCTGTTAGCGGGCGCGCCCTGGAGCCTCACCATGTCGGCGATCCTCTATTTCCTCGCACGTAAATTGTTGCCGCCAGAAACGGAAGCTGTTGAAGGGGGGAGCGAGGCCATTAAAAAAGCACTTGCAGAGTTAGGGCCAACCACTGGTAAAGAAAAACGTTTGATCGGTATTTCGCTATTGTTACTGCTCTTTTGGTCTACTGGCGGAAAATTACACAGTATTGATACCACCTCTGTCACCCTTGCCGGACTGGCGATTATGTTGCTGCCAGGCATCGGTGTAATGAGCTGGAAAGAGGTCGAAAAACGTGTGCAGTGGGGCACGTTGCTTATGTTTGGTATTGGTATCAGCCTGGGGTCCACGCTGCTTGATACGCAGGCAGCTTCATGGATGGCGAACTATGTGGTGAAAGGTTTTGGTCTCGATGGCTTGCCATCATTAGCCATCTTCGCGATTCTCGCCGCTTTCTTGATAATTATTCACCTGGGGTTTGCCAGTGCCACTGCGCTAACTGCCGCATTGCTGCCCATCCTGATTAGCCTGTTAAGCAGTCTGCCGCCAGAACTCGGCGTTAACCCGGTCGGCATGACCATTCTGCTCGCCTTCAGTGTCAGTTTTGGCTTCATCCTGCCGATTAACGCGCCACAAAATATGGTGTGTATGGGTACGGATACCTTCACGCCACGCCAGTTTACCCGTGTGGGACTGTACCTGACGGTAATCGGCTACCTGTTGTTGCTACTGTTTGCCGCCACCTGGTGGAAAATTTTAGGTCTAATGTGAGGAAACCAACGATGTCATTACAAATTACTGTTGAAAAAGTGCGTTGGTTAGCTGCCGGGCTGCTGGAACTTAATGGCTGTGATGCCGATATCGCTCAGGATGTGGCGGAACATATGATTGAAGCGGAACGTTATGGCTTTGCCAGCCACGGCGTCACGCTGCTACCGAAATATCTGGAAAATATCGCTCGTGGCGATGTAACCGCGAATGCCCGCCCGGAATGCTTAACAAGTGAAGGTAATTTACAACGTTTTCATGCCCACAATGGCTTTGGTCAACACGCCGGAAAAGTGGCGGTAAATGCTGCCATCGAACAAGCAAAACACCGCGGTTTTTGCCTGTTAACGTTGTGCCATGCGCATCATTTAGGGCGTATGGGGCATTACGGGCAAATGGTTGCTGATCAAGGCCTGGCGATGCTGGCCATGAGTAACGTCACCGGGCGTCCTGCACTGGTCGCCCCGTGGGGCGGTGCGGAACCGCGTATGACCACTAACCCTTTCTGCTTTGCCTGGCCGTTCAGTGATGGGCGTCCGCCGATTCTGGTTGATTTTGCCACCAGTAGCATGGCGCTAAATAAAGCACGGGTAATGTCGTCCACCGGGAAGCAGGCCGCGCCGGGACAATTGATTGATGCACAGGGGAATCCAAGCAATGATCCTGGGGTGTTATTCAGCAATCCTCCAGGGGCGTTACTGCCATTTGGTGAGCATAAAGGATTTGGCCTGGCACTGATGATTGAAATGATGGCGGGGATCTTATCTGGTGGTGACACGATCGCCGAAGATCATCAGACGGATGGATCTGCGCATAATCATCTTTTTGCGTTGATTATCGATCCTGATCAATTCACCGATCTGGCAGGGGAGAAAGGGCAGTTCTTTGCGGATTATCTGTTAGCTACGCAGCCTCAACCTGGCGGCAATCCGGTGATTTACCCCGGTATGCCAGAAGCTGCCAACCGGGAACGCAATGCGAAGATGATTACGATCCCGGTATCATTCTGGTCCTGGGTAGTTGAACATTACGCCCGCAAAGGTATCGATTTGGGGTTACATCCTCAGGAATCAGCATTAGCTGGATGATTCTGGTCGATAAACTTGCGGTTGAATCTGATGTTTGTTGAGTTTGTCATATAAAGTCTTGCGCGGCAGCTGTAATAGCCGCGCTGTCAAACTGACCTGGCCTTCCGTTTGTCGCAGCATATCTTCGATTAACTTTTTCTCGAAAGCATCAATGCAGGCGGTAAGACCACTCTCTTCTTGCTGAGTCATTGGCACTGGCTGGTGGTGGGTCAGTAAACCGAGAACAAAACGCTCTGCATTGTGTTTAAGTTCACGTACATTGCCAGGCCAACTTTGTGACTGCAACCAGGCCAGTAACATGGGAGAAATATCAGGCAGAGGACGATTATATTTTTGTGCCGCCTGACTGGCGAACCAGTAAAACAGTTCAGGGATATCTTCTCGTCGCTGGCGTAGAGGTGGAATATTCAGGCTAACCACATTCAGACGATAATAGAGATCGAGACGAAACAGATGTTCTTCGCTGCGACGCAGTAAATCTTCCTTGGTCGCTGCAATAACACGGCAATTCACCGGAATTAATTGATTGGCACCTAATCGTTCAATGGTTCTTTCCTGCAATACACGTAGCAGTTTTACCTGCATTCCTGATGGCATTCCCTCTATTTCATCGAGAAATAACGTACCACCATTTGCATGTTCAATTTTTCCAATACGCTTTTTAACCGCACCGGTAAATGCGCCCGCCTCATGACCAAATATTTCGCTTTCAAACAACGTTTCTGGTAAGCCTGCACAGTTTAAGGCAACAAACTGCCCCTGACGGCGGGTACTCCAGTGATGCAGCATTCTGGCGACGACTTCTTTACCACAACCTGTTTCACCATAAATAAGGACATCGGCACCGGTATCTGCGACATTAAGGATCATTTTACGCAGTTGTTGCATCTGCGGACTACGACCAATCAGCACCGGGCCATTTTCCTGTTGCAGATTCGCCAGTAATTGCTGATTTTCTAAAACCAATCGCCGTTTTTCTACCGCTCTGGCAATAATACTCAATAATTTATCTGAGCTACTTGGTTTCTCAATGAAATCGAATGCACCATTACGCATGGCATCCACCGCCATTTCCACGTCACCGTGTCCGGTAATTAAAATAACCGGAATTTTGCTATCCATTTCGTTGATGTAACTGAGGAGCTCTAGTCCTGATATTCCAGGTAACCTGACATCGGTCAGTATAATAATGTTGGCCTGACTTTGAATAAGGGGAATACTGTGTTCTGCATCGCAACAGGAAATAACACGATAACCAGCCAGCGTGAGCGTTTGTTCACAGGCAAAACGTACATCGTCACTATCCTCAATATAAACTATAGTAATTTCACTGGATTTATTATTCATGTTCTTCTCCCCATTCAGGCCAGGTTAATGTCATTACTGCGCCGCCTTCAGGATGATTACTGGCGTGGAGTGCGCCGTTCGAATTTCGGACAATTTCGCTGACTATTGCCAGTCCCAACCCCATTCCTCTACGTTTAGTGGTAAAAAATGGTTCAAATATGCGATCGACAACTTCAGGTGCAAAACCGCCACCGCTGTCTTTAATGGTAATAATAACTTTGTTATTTGCCTGGCGAATGGCGATATCCAGTCGTTTGTAAGAGCTACCTTCCATAGAATCTAAGGCGTTGCTAATTAAATTACTGAATATCTGTTCAAGACCGAGCTCATCGCAATTGACAAATAACGGCATGGATGGGGCTTTTATTCGTCGCTCAATGTTATTTTTCTCCATGCTGTGATTAAGTAACGCCACGGCGCTATACATCACTTTGATGACATCGGCAGAACCTTTAGGTACGCGATGGCGCGAGGCAAATGCTTTAAGTTCGGAAATGAGCTGCGTCATCCGCTCAATCACTGAAATAATATGTTTCAGATTCTGTTCAACCTGCGGATACATCTCTTTTTTTAGCATAGTACGCGCGTTATCAGTAAGTGCGTGAATGGCGGCTAACGGTTGATTTTGTTCATGGGCAATTTCGGTTGCCATCTGTCCAAGCGCCGCCAGTTTGCTGGACTCTGCCAGTTCACTACGCGTAATTTGTAATACTTGTTCAGCTTGACTGCGCTCTTTTATCTCCTGTATTAATTTTTGATTGATCAATTCCAGGGCAGATGTACGCTCTTTAACCTGTTTTTCTAATGTTTCATTCGCAAGTGTTAATAATTGTTGTGCATGAGATCGCATTCTCCAGTATTTAATAAATAACAAAAACAGCAGGTAAATAATTAGTGTAATGACTAACAAAATAGCCCATGACCAGTACAGGTTATCTAAGGGGACCATAATTGTCATTTTCCAGTTAAATTCTGGAATGGCTATTTGTTGCGTATAATATTGCGGGAATAAACAGAGTTGTTCTTTTTTATCTTTCAGGAAAGTAAAATTGCTCACGGTATAACAGGGATAATAATCCGCCGGTAAAAGATTGTCGAGACTATATTGGCGGGTAGATTGTAGTTTTTGTTTTGCCTGAACAGGTAACGGTTGCAGTGTTCGCATTCGCCATGGCGATTTTGAACTTAAAAATATAATCCCATGTTCATCATTCACGATAATATTTTCAGGACCTTCGGCCCATGCTTTTTCAATTTCATTAAGACTTATTTTTACTACTACAACACCGACAATTTTTCCTTTATCTTTTATACTTGTAGAGAGGAAGAATCCCGGTGTATTCGTAGTGCTACCAATACCGTAAAAGCGTCCATTTAAGCCAGACATGGCGTGTTTATAATAGGGGCGATAGCTATAATTTTGCCCTACATAGCTGCCGGGGTCCTGCCAGTTGCTAGAAGCGATGGCCTTACCTTGGGTATCCAGAATAAATATTGCTGCGGTTTTGAGTTGAGTATTGAAATGTGCAATTCGTTGATTGAGTTCGCTGGACGTCATATCGTCAGGCGTAATTACCGCCTGACGGATGATATGGTCTGTTGAGAGCATATAGGGTAAAACATAAAATTGCTCGATGGTGGAATATAATGTGGACTTATACATTTCAAGCCGCATTTTATCGGTACCGGACAAGGTATTAAAACGCAAGTGCAAAAAAGCGATTGAAACCGCGAGCATGATAAGAAAAAGTGAAATGCTTGTAATGTGAAATCGCCATTTGTTCTTAAATATATAATTCCACGATATTTTCATTCATCATCCATTGAATGCATTTATATTTATCATCAGTATATTCCCTGAACAATGTTTGCGAGAACCAAAAGAGTGCCATTGTGTGAATGTGTAAGCAGAATAACCGTGGCAATGTGTGGTTTATCGCACAGGTATTCCAAATGTGATCATGCTCTTTTTATGTGACAAATCCGCAGATAATCCTTCCTTTCCCCCGCGGTTGGCGTTATGGTCAGATGGTTTTTTCAACAAACGCACAATAATAAGTTTCAACTTACTGACTATTTAGGGAAAAATATGCGCAAGATCACACAGGCATTGAGTGCCGTTTGCTTATTGTTCGCTCTAAACAGTTCCGCTGTTGCCCTGGCCTCATCTCCTTCACCGCTTAATCCGGGTACTAACGTAGCCAAACTCGCTGAACAGGCGCCAATTCATTGGGTTTCGGTTGCACAAATTGAAAATAGCCTCGCAGGACGTCCGCCAATGGCGGTGGGGTTTGATATCGATGATACGGTACTTTTTTCCAGTCCGGGTTTCTGGCGCGGCAAAAAAACCTTCTCGCCAGAAAGCGAAGATTATCTGAAAAATCCTGTGTTCTGGGAAAAAATGAACAATGGCTGGGATGAATTCAGCATTCCAAAAGAGGTCGCTCGCCAGCTGATTGATATGCATGTACGCCGCGGTGACGCGATCTTCTTTGTGACTGGTCGTAGCCCGACCAAAACAGAAACGGTTTCAAAAACGCTGGCGGATAATTTTCATATTCCTGCCACCAACATGAATCCGGTGATCTTTGCGGGCGATAAACCAGGGCAAAATACAAAATCGCAATGGCTGCAGGATAAAAATATCCGAATTTTTTATGGTGATTCCGATAACGATATTACCGCCGCACGCGATGTCGGCGCTCGTGGTATCCGCATTCTGCGCGCCTCCAACTCTACCTACAAACCCTTGCCACAAGCGGGTGCGTTTGGTGAAGAGGTGATCGTCAATTCAGAATACTGACAGAGCGGGAGAGCGTAATACTCTCCCGAATGCTGTTTTTTTAATCACACCTTTATCCTTTCGCTGTCTTGCTGCAAACTGATTAAGAGAGTTTTATCAAGGAGCAGCACATGTGGTATCAAAAGACGCTCACGCTTAGCGCCAAATCTCGTGGGTTTCATCTGGTAACGGATGAAATTCTGAATCAGCTGGCTGATATGCCGCGCGTTAACATCGGCTTACTGCATCTGTTGCTGCAACATACCTCCGCCTCTCTGACACTTAATGAGAACTGCGATCCCACCGTACGCCACGACATGGAGCGTTTTTTCCTCCGCGCCGTTCCCGATAACGGAAATTATGAGCATGACTATGAGGGAGCAGACGATATGCCTTCTCATATCAAATCCTCAATGCTGGGAACATCGCTTGTATTGCCGGTGCATAAAGGGCGTATTCAGACCGGTACCTGGCAAGGCATCTGGCTGGGGGAACATCGCATCCACGGCGGATCGCGTCGCATCATCGCGACACTTCAAGGGGAGTAAAAAATGACCATTTCGGAGTTGCTACAATATTGCATGGCAAAACCAGGCGCAGAACAGAGCGTGCATAACGACTGGAAAGCGACGCAGATCAAAGTGGAAGATGTGCTGTTTGCGATGGTGAAAGAAGTAGAAAATCGCCCAGCTGTTTCGCTGAAAACCAGCCCGGAGCTGGCGGAGCTGCTACGTCAGCAGCACAGCGATGTGCGTCCAAGCCGCCATCTGAATAAAGCGCACTGGAGCACCGTGTATCTCGACGGTTCGCTGCCGGATTCGCAAATCTATTATCTGGTGGATGCGTCTTATCAGCAGGCGGTGAATTTGCTGCCGGAAGAAAAACGTAAATTGCTGGTGCAACTCTGAAAGGAAAAGACCGTTCAGAAAGCGGCCTGAGAATGATGACAAACGCAAAATTGCCTGATGCGCTACGCTTTATCAGGCCTACGTAATCTCTGCAATATATTGAAATTGCATGTTTTTGTAGGCCGGATAAGGCGTTCATGCCGCATCCGGCAAGAACAAAGCGCACTTTGTCAATAATCTGAGGCCGCTCTGAAAGCGGCCTTAACGATTACAGCATCGGCTTGAGGAAGCGCGCCGTATGCGAAGCTTCGCACTCTGCGACGGTTTCTGGCGTACCGGAGACGAGGATTTCGCCGCCCCCACTGCCGCCTTCCGGTCCCAGGTCGACAATCCAGTCAGCGGTTTTGATCACGTCGAGATTGTGCTCAATTACCACAATGGTATTGCCCTGATCGCGCAGTTTATGCAGTACGTCGAGCAGTTGCTGAATATCGGCGAAGTGCAGACCGGTGGTCGGCTCGTCGAGAATATACAGCGTATGCCCGGTGCCGCGTTTTGACAGCTCACGCGCCAGCTTCACGCGCTGGGCTTCACCACCAGAAAGTGTGGTTGCGGACTGCCCGAGGCGAATGTACGTCAGGCCAACATCCATCAGCGTTTGCAGCTTACGCGCCAGAGCTGGCACCGCATCAAAGAACTCACGCGCCTCTTCGATGGTCATATCCAGCACTTCGTGGATGGTTTTGCCTTTGTACTTAATCTCCAGCGTTTCACGGTTATAGCGTTTGCCTTTGCACTGGTCGCACGGTACGTAAATGTCCGGCAGGAAGTGCATCTCCACTTTGATCACGCCGTCGCCCTGACAGGCCTCGCAGCGTCCGCCACGGACGTTAAAGCTGAAACGTCCTGGCGTATAGCCGCGCGCACGGGATTCCGGTACGCCCGCAAACAGTTCGCGCACAGGTGTAAACACGCCGGTATAGGTCGCCGGGTTAGAACGCGGAGTACGACCAATTGGGCTTTGGTCGATATCGATCACTTTATCGAAATGCTCCAGTCCCTGAATATCGCGATACGGTGCCGGTTCGGCGATGGTCGCACCATTCAACTGGCGTTGGGCAATCGGGAACAGTGTGTCGTTAATCAGCGTCGATTTACCGGAACCTGAAACCCCTGTGATGCAAGTAAACAGACCCACCGGCAGCGTCAGCGTCACGTCTTTCAGGTTGTTGCCGCGTGCGCCTGTCAGCTTCAGCACTTTTTCCGGATTTGCCGGAACGCGCTTCTTCGGCACCTCAATCTTGCGTTTACCGCTCATGTACTGCCCGGTCAACGACTCAGGCACCGCCATAATCGCTTCCAGTGGACCTTCCGCGACCACTTCACCGCCGTGAACACCCGCACCCGGACCGATATCGATCACATGATCAGCGGCGCGAATCGCGTCTTCGTCGTGCTCCACCACAATCACGGTATTACCGAGATCGCGCAGATGGATAAGCGTACCCAACAGGCGCTCGTTATCGCGCTGGTGCAGGCCGATAGACGGCTCATCCAGCACGTACATCACGCCAACCAGGCCTGCACCAATCTGGCTCGCCAGACGAATACGCTGGGCTTCACCGCCGGAAAGTGTCTCTGCCGAGCGGGAAAGTGTCAGGTAATTCAGGCCGACGTTAACGAGGAATTTCAGACGATCGCCGATCTCTTTAAGGATTTTTTCTGCAATCTTCGCCCGCTGACCTGCGAGTTTGAGATTGTTGAAGAATTCCATCGCATGACCGATGCTCATGTCGGAGATGGCGGGCAGCGGCGTATTCTCGACATACACGTGGCGTGCTTCCCGACGCAGACGGGTTCCTTCGCAGCTGGCGCACGGACGATTGCTGATAAACTTGGCTAATTCTTCACGTACCGCACTGGATTCCGTCTCTTTATAACGGCGCTCCATATTGTGCAGCACGCCTTCGAACGGATGACGACGAATGGAGGTATCGCCACGATCGTTCATGTATTTGAATTCAATATTTTCTTTGCCAGAACCGTACAACACCACTTTATGCACGTTCGTGCTCAGGCTGCCCCACGGCGCTTCGACGTCGAACTTATAGTGATCTGCCAGCGATTTCAGCATCTGGAAATAATAGAAGTTGCGGCGATCCCAGCCACGGATCGCACCGCCAGCCAGCGACAATTCCGGATTCTGGATCACGCGGTCAGGATCGAAATATTGCTGTACGCCAAGACCGTCACAGGTCGGGCAGGCTCCCGCCGGGTTGTTAAATGAAAACAGGCGAGGTTCCAGCTCGCGCATACTGTAACCGCAAATCGGGCAGGCAAAGTTGGCGGAGAACAGCAGCTCTTCCGCTTTCGGGTCGTCCATATCCGCCACTACCGCGGTACCACCGGAAAGCTCCAGCGCGGTTTCAAACGACTCGGCAAGACGTTGGGTAAGATCGTCACGCACTTTGAAGCGATCAACCACCACTTCAATGGTATGTTTCTTTTGCAATTCCAGTTTCGGCGGATCGGAAAGATCGCAGACTTCGCCATCAATACGAGCACGGATGTAACCTTGGCTTGCCAGGTTCTCCAGCGTTTTGGTGTGTTCGCCTTTGCGCTCTTTAATGATTGGCGCGAGCAGCATCAGACGCTTGCCTTCCGGCTGGGACAACACGTTATCCACCATCTGACTGACGGTTTGCGCCGCCAGCGGTACATCGTGGTCCGGGCAGCGTGGCTCACCAACGCGAGCGTACAGCAGACGCAAATAGTCGTGGATTTCGGTGATTGTCCCCACCGTAGAGCGCGGGTTATGAGACGTCGATTTCTGCTCAATTGAGATGGCAGGAGAAAGCCCTTCAATATGGTCGACGTCCGGCTTCTCCATCAGTGACAGAAACTGCCGCGCGTAGGCGGAAAGGGATTCAACGTAACGGCGCTGCCCTTCGGCATATAAGGTGTCGAAAGCGAGCGAGGATTTGCCAGAACCCGAAAGCCCGGTCACGACAATAAGCTTGTCGCGGGGGATAACGAGGTTGATGTTTTTGAGATTATGGGTGCGGGCGCCCCGAACTTCGATCTTATCCATTCACCTTTCCCGGATTAAACGCTTTTTTGCCCGGTGGCATGGTGCTACCGGCGATCACAAACGGTTAATTATGACACAAATTGACCTGAATGAATATACAGTATTGGAATGCATTACCCGGAGTGTTGTGTAACAATGTCTGGCCAGGTTTGTTTCCCGGAACCGAGGTCACAACATAGTAAAAGCGCTATTGGTAATGGTACAATCGCGCGTTTACACTTATTCAGAACGATTTTTTTTCAGGAGACACGAACATGGCCAGCAGAGGCGTAAACAAGGTTATTCTCGTTGGTAATCTGGGTCAGGACCCGGAAGTACGCTACATGCCAAATGGTGGCGCAGTTGCCAACATTACGCTGGCTACTTCCGAATCCTGGCGTGATAAAGCGACCGGCGAGATGAAAGAGCAGACTGAATGGCACCGCGTTGTGCTGTTCGGCAAACTGGCAGAAGTGGCCAGCGAATATCTGCGTAAAGGTTCTCAGGTTTATATCGAAGGCCAGCTGCGTACCCGCAAATGGACCGATCAATCCGGTCAGGATCGCTATACCACAGAAGTCGTGGTGAACGTTGGCGGCACCATGCAGATGTTGGGTGGTCGTCAGGGTGGTGGCGCTCCTGCAGGTGGCAATATCGGTGGTGGTCAGCCGCAGGGCGGTTGGGGTCAGCCTCAGCAGCCGCAGGGTGGCAATCAGTTCAGCGGCGGCGCGCAGTCTCGCCCGCAGCAGTCCGCTCCGGCAGCGCCGTCTAACGAGCCGCCGATGGACTTTGATGACGATATTCCGTTCTGATTTGTCATTAAAACAATAGGTTATATTGTTTTAAGGTGGATGATTAAAGCATCTGCCAGCCATAAAAAAGAAGCCTCCGTTATGGAGGCTTCTACATATCAAGTCAAAATCATTGGCCATTGTGGCGGTGTCTGATTCATCTCTTCTATCATCACCGACTCGATGTTGTGCCAGATGGCGGTGATATCCGCCATTGTGATGCCAAGCAACCCCATTGCGAACCAGCAGGCGGAAACTACGCCCAGACCGCTGCTGATCACTGCAAGCCCGACATAATCAGCCCGACGAAAACGGATGTTGAGCGTGCTAGCCAGAAACATCATTACGGCACTAAGAAGTTGCCAGCGAAGAAGAACCACGCCAGTGGTGAGGGTAGCCATCAAACAATTCCTCGGAAAAGAGCTGATGCCCTGGACAGCGCGGCGTTGTTCACGGGAGGCGTGATACACTCTGGCTATCGCGGGGCTTGCAGAACACAAAAATGAAACACTCTGTTTGTTTCATGAATTTTGTGAACTATATCACAATTGGTTGTTTGTTAGCCAGATTAGGCCGTGACTTTTATTGCCGTACAGATTATGTGTTTTTTCAGCGGCATTAAGGGTATATCTTCCCGCCGCCTATGCATTCCTGAAGGTGATTAATTTTTAAGATCAATGAATTATCGTCATCCTGGTGACGATTAAAAAGGTCTCAATTTTATATCAGGCAAAAGTGCTATTTATACCGTAAGATTTATCTAAAGACGTCGGTAGCCAGGGTTTCACCTTGCAATAACCGGGTATAAACAGGCAGGGAATTGATAGCAATGAGTCATCGTGCACGACACCAATTACTGGCGTTTCCGGGCATTATCTTTTTAGTTCTCTTTCCCATCATTCTGTCGCTATGGATTGCCTTCTTTTGGGCAAAATCAGAAGTGAATAATCAGCTCCGAACTTTTGCTCAGCTGGCGTTGGATAAATCTGAGCTGGTCATTCGTCAGGCAGATTTAGTGAGCGATGCAGCTGAACGCTATCAGGGGCAAGTTTGCACTCCAGCCCATCAAAAGCGAATGTTGAATATTATTCGTGGCTATCTTTATATTAATGAATTGATTTATGCTCGTGATAACCATTTTTTATGCTCATCGCTGATAGCGTCTGTAAATGGCTATACGATTGCACCGGCCGATTATAAGCGCGAACCTAACGTTTCTATCTATTATTACCGTGATACGCCTTTTTTCTCTGGCTATAAAATGACCTACATGCAGCGGGGAAATTATGTGGCGGTTATCAACCCTCTCTTCTGGAGTGAAGTGATGTCTGATGATCCGACATTGCAATGGGGAGTGTATGATACGGTGACGAAAACCTTTTTCTCGTTAAGCAACGAGGCCTCGGCAGCAACGTTTTCTCCGCTGATTCATTTGAATGATTTAACCGTACAACGAAATGGCTATTTATATGCGACAGTTTATTCGACAAAACGCCCAATTGCAGCCATTGTTGCGACTTCATATCAACGTCTTATAACTCATTTTTATAATTATCTTATTTTTGCGTTGCCCGCCGGTATTTTGGGGAGTCTTGTTCTGCTATTACTCTGGCTACGTATTCGACAAAACTATTTGTCTCCCAAACGCAAATTGCAACGCGCCCTCGAAAAAAATCAACTTTGCCTTTATTACCAGCCAATAATCGATATCAAAACAGAAAAATGTATCGGCGCTGAAGCGTTGTTACGTTGGCCTGGTGAGCAGGGGCAAGTAATGAATCCGGCAGAGTTTATTCCGCTGGCAGAAAAGGAGGGGATGATCGGACAGGTAACTGATTATGTTATTGATAATGTCTTCCGTGATTTGGGCGCGTATCTGGCAACACATACCGATCGCTATGTTTCTATTAACCTGTCAGCCTCCGATTTTCATACCTCACGGTTGATAGCGCGAACCAATCAGAAAACAGAGCAACATGCGGTGCGCCCGCAGCAAATTAAATTTGAAGTGACTGAACATGCATTTCTTGATGTCGACAAAATGACGCCGATTATTCTGGCTTTCCGCAAGGCCGGTTACGAAGTGGCAATTGATGATTTTGGTATTGGCTACTCTAACTTGCATAACCTTAAATCATTGAATGTCGATATTTTGAAAATCGATAAATCGTTTGTTGAGACGCTGACCACCCACAAAACCAGTCATTTGATTGCGGAACACATCATCGAGCTGGCGCACAGCCTGGGGTTAAAAACGATCGCTGAAGGTGTCGAAACTGAGGCGCAGGTTAACTGGCTGCGCAAACGCGGCGTGCGCTATTGCCAGGGATGGTTTTTTGCGAAGGCGATGCCGCCGCAGGTGTTTATGCAATGGATGGGGTAATTACCCGCGCGGGAGTTAACGCGCGGGCAATAAAACTACAGGCGGTGGCGATAATCGCTGGGAGTGCGATCAAACTGCCGACGGAAAACGCGGGAGAAGGTCTGCTGAGAGACATAACCCAGGTCCATTGCGATATCAAAAATCGGACGCTCGGTGGTGCGCAACTCAACGGCGGCCAGTAACAGACGGCGCTGGCGAATGTAATCGCCAAGCGTCTGATGCGTCACCGTGCGGAACATCCGTTGCAAGTACCACTTTGAATAGCCAGATTTTTTTGCGACGACATCAATGTTAAGCGGCTGGTCAATATGCTCGTCAATCCATGCGATAAGATCCTGAATAATTTTCTGATGGGACATAAATCTGCCTCTTTTCAGTGTTCAGTTCGTTAATTCATCTGTTGGGGAGTATAATTCCTCAAGTTAACTTGAGGTAAAGCGATTTATGGAAAAGAAATTACCCCGCATTAAAGCGCTGCTAACCCCCGGCGAAGTGGCGAAACGCAGCGGTGTGGCGGTATCGGCGCTGCATTTCTATGAAAGCAAAGGGTTGATTACCAGTATCCGTAATAGCGGCAATCAGCGGCGATATAAACGTGATGTGTTGCGATATGTCGCAATTATCAAAATTGCTCAGCGTATTGGCATTCCGCTCGCAACCATTCGTGAAGCGTTTGGCGTGTTGCCAGAAGGGCATACGTTAAGTGCGAAAGAGTGGAAACAGCTTTCGTCCCAATGGCGAGAAGAGTTGGATCGGCGCATTCATACCTTAGTGGCGCTGCGTGACGAACTGGATGGATGTATTGGTTGTGGCTGCCTTTCGCGCAGTGATTGCCCGTTGCGTAACCCGGGCGACCGATTAGGAGAAGAAGGTACCGGCGCACGCTTACTGGAAGATGAACAAAACTAAAGCGCCACAAGGGCGCTTTAGTTTGTTTTCCGGTCTTTGTCTTTCTCTCTATCCCGCTGGTACACAGGAGGGTTTCCCCCGACGTCAACACACCTCATTCGAGCACGTGGTGGAGGTTCCGGTTGGTGTTGATGCTTTAATTGTATGTTACCGGCGTTTCTTCGCCAGTGTAAAAGTACACTTTTTAGCCGCAATATTTTTGTCATCTCAGACGATTTTTTATCGCAATCCTGAACGGTATACGGCTCGATAACGCTGCAATCTTGCGCATCGACGATAACGTTTGCGCATCAATTGCCTGGTTTTTCATCGTCAAGACAATAAAAGAGAAAAAAGCAGCAAACTTCGGTTGAAAAAGCCGCTATGATCGCCGGATAATCGTTTGCTTTTTTACCACCCGTTTTGTATGCGCGGAGCTAAACGTTTGCTTTTTTTGCGACGCAGCAAATTGTCGCAAACCTGGAGCAGGAAGATAACGTTTCGCTGGCAGGGGATTGTCCGCCACGCATCTTGACGAAAATTAAACTCTCAGGGGATGTTTTCTTATGTCTACGCCATCAGCGCGTACCGGCGGTTCACTCGACGCCTGGTTTAAAATTTCACAACGTGGAAGCACTGTCCGTCAGGAAGTGGTTGCCGGGTTAACAACGTTTCTGGCGATGGTCTACTCGGTTATCGTCGTTCCAGGCATGTTGGGTAAAGCGGGCTTCCCGCCTGCGGCAGTTTTCGTTGCAACCTGTCTGGTTGCCGGACTCGGTTCTATCGTGATGGGTCTGTGGGCTAATCTGCCGTTGGCGATTGGTTGCGCCATCTCTCTGACGGCGTTTACCGCATTCAGTCTGGTGCTGGGGCAACATATTAGCGTACCTGTCGCGCTGGGTGCCGTGTTCCTGATGGGTGTGCTGTTTACGGTAATTTCTGCCACGGGTATCCGTAGCTGGATTTTGCGCAACTTGCCGCACGGTGTGGCGCACGGCACGGGGATTGGTATCGGTCTGTTCCTGCTGCTGATTGCTGCTAATGGTGTCGGTCTGGTGATTAAAAACCCACTTGATGGTCTGCCCGTCGCGCTGGGGGATTTCACGACCTTTCCGGTGATGATGTCGTTGGTGGGGCTGGCAGTGATTATCGGCCTGGAAAAACTGAAAGTCCCTGGTGGCATTCTGCTGACCATTATCGGTATCTCAATTGTCGGTTTGATCTTCGATCCTAACGTCCATTTCTCCGGCGTTTTCGCCATGCCTTCATTGAGCGATGAAAACGGCAATTCACTGATAGGCAGCCTGGACATTATGGGTGCGCTGAATCCTGTAGTCCTGCCAAGTGTTCTGGCACTGGTGATGACGGCAGTATTTGATGCCACCGGAACTATCCGTGCCGTCGCCGGTCAGGCGAACCTGCTGGATAAAGATGGGCAGATCATCGACGGCGGGAAAGCACTGACCACCGACTCCATGAGCAGCGTTTTTTCTGGCCTCGTGGGTGCAGCTCCGGCAGCGGTATACATCGAGTCTGCGGCGGGTACGGCGGCGGGCGGTAAAACCGGTTTGACGGCTATCACCGTTGGCGTGCTGTTCCTGCTGATTCTGTTCCTCTCTCCGCTCTCTTACCTCGTTCCGGGGTACGCAACGGCTCCGGCGCTGATGTACGTTGGCCTGCTGATGCTGAGCAACGTGGCGAAAATCGACTTTGCTGATTTTGTTGATGCGATGGCGGGTCTGGTTACGGCGGTATTCATCGTGCTGACCTGTAACATCGTAACAGGCATCATGATTGGCTTCGCGACTCTGGTGATTGGTCGTCTGGTTTCCGGCGAATGGCGCAAGTTGAACATCGGTACGGTCGTTATTGCCGTGGCGCTGGTGACCTTCTATGCGGGTGGCTGGGCTATCTAATCTTACATAGGATTCTGAAAACGGGTGGCAATGGCTGCCCGTTTTTATTTTCTCCGCACATTGTGTGAGCTTTTGCGATATTCTGAAAAAATGAGAATTCAGGCATAACGCCTTTCTCAGATCATAAAAAACATCGCAAACAGGGAACGCATGGAAATCTTCTTCACCATACTGATAATGACCCTCGTGGTCTCGCTGTCCGGGGTGGTCACTCGTGTCATGCCCTTTCAGATCCCGCTTCCGCTTATGCAAATCGCCATCGGTGCGCTACTGGCGTGGCCGACGTTTGGTTTGCATGTGGAGTTTGATCCTGAACTCTTTTTAGTCTTGTTTATCCCGCCGTTGCTGTTCGCTGATGGCTGGAAAACGCCGACCCGTGAATTTCTCGAACATGGACGAGAGATTTTCGGTCTCGCGCTGGCGCTGGTGGTGGTCACCGTGGTCGGCATTGGCTTTCTTATTTACTGGGTGGTGCCGGGCATTCCGCTGATCCCCGCCTTTGCGCTGGCGGCGGTGCTTTCTCCGACCGATGCTGTGGCGCTCTCGGGGATTGTTGGCGAAGGGCGCATCCCGAAAAAAATCATGGGCATTTTGCAGGGCGAAGCGTTGATGAATGACGCCTCCGGCCTGGTGTCGTTGAAGTTTGCCGTAGCAGTGGCGATGGGGACGATGATCTTCACCGTCGGCGGTGCGACGGTCGAATTTATGAAAGTAGCCA
This sequence comes from Escherichia sp. R1, assembly GCF_003000935.1. Classification (NCBI taxonomy): domain Bacteria; kingdom Pseudomonadati; phylum Pseudomonadota; class Gammaproteobacteria; order Enterobacterales; family Enterobacteriaceae; genus Escherichia; species Escherichia sp. R1. Next base: position 142,680 of record NZ_PSRU01000007.1, on the reverse strand, counting down.
TTGGCGGTATTCTCGCCGGTTTTGTGGTGAGCTGGCTGTACGGTCGCTCGCTGCGATTCCTCAGCCGCTGGGGCGGTGATGAACCCGCGACGCAGATCGTCCTGCTGTTCCTGCTGCCATTCGCTTCTTATCTGATTGCCGAACATATTGGCGTTTCCGGCATCCTCGCTGCGGTTGCCGCCGGGATGACCATCACCCGCTCCGGTGTGATGCGCCGTGCGCCGCTGGCAATGCGCCTGCGCGCAAACAGTACCTGGGCGATGCTGGAATTTGTCTTTAACGGCATGGTATTCCTGCTGTTAGGTCTGCAGCTGCCGGGTATTCTGGAGACGTCGCTGATGGCGGCAGAAATCGACCCTAACGTCGAAATCTGGATGCTGTTTACCGATATCATTCTGATTTATGCGGCGCTGATGCTGGTCCGTTTCGGCTGGCTGTGGACGATGAAAAAGTTCAGCAACCGCTTCCTGAAGAAGAAGCCGATGGAGTTTGGTTCGTGGACCACACGAGAAATCCTGATCGCGTCTTTCGCCGGGGTGCGTGGGGCGATCACTCTGGCTGGTGTGCTCTCTATCCCGCTGCTCTTGCCGGATGGTAACGTCTTCCCGGCGCGCTATGAGCTGGTGTTCCTGGCGGCTGGCGTCATTCTCTTCTCGTTGTTTGTCGGCGTGGTGATGTTGCCTATTCTGCTACAACACATAGAAGTCGCGGACCATTCGCAACAATTGAAAGAGGAACGTATTGCACGAGCGGCAACGGCAGAAGTGGCGATTGTGGCGATCCAGAAAATGGAGGAGCGTTTGGCGGCGGATACCGAAGAGAATATCGATAACCAGCTGCTCACAGAGGTTAGTTCTCGCGTCATTGGTAACCTGCGTCGTCGCGCCGATGGACGTAATGATGTAGAAAGTTCAATCCTGGAAGAGAACCTGGAGCGTCGCTTCCGTCTGGCGGCATTGCGTTCTGAACGTGCTGAACTGTACCACCTGCGCGCCACGCGGGAGATCAGTAACGAAACGCTGCAAAAATTACTGCACGATCTCGATTTGCTTGAAGCGTTGCTGATTGAGGAAAATCAGTAATCTGCATGGTTGGCGGGCGAGCCCGCCAACCCGACTTACTCTGGCGTTAACCAGTATCCTTCACAACAGCTCAGCCACGCGTGGGCAGAGTGGGAAAGGTAAACGCCCTCACGCCAAATCATTCCTAATTTCCAGCTTAGTTCGCTTTCCAGCGGTAGCCATTTTAAGGTGTTTTTATCTAATCGCTGGCAAATGGGTTCCGGCAATATGGCTATTCCGACACCGGCCTGAACCATCGCGGCGAGAAAATCCCATTGCCCGCTGCGAACTGCAATTCTCGGCTTAACGCCATGTTCATCGAATAACTTCATCAATTGCTTACTTAAGGCAAAATCTTCGTTATAGATAAGTAGAGGATGTTCCGCCAATGTCTCCGGTGAGACGGCATCACATTCAAGCCATTTACCTGAATGTGGCGTCAGTACACATAGTGGATGACTAAACAGCGATAACGTTGTCAGGCCGCTTTCTTCTACTGGCAGGGCTGTCAGTGCCATATCCAGTTCACCGTTCATCACCGCTTGTTGTACCGTCAGACCACCAAACTCCGAAATTTTCAATTCTACGCCGGGGTAACGCTGGCGAAAAAGGCCAATCGGCCCGGCCATCAACATCCCAACCATCGGCGGGATTCCCAGCCGCAAAACGCCGGTTTTAAGCTGATTGATATCGCTAAGCTCAGCTTCCAGTTGCCGAAACTCAGCCAGTAAAGCCAGCCCGCGCTCAAATACGACGCGACCAGTATCAGTGAGAAGCAGCCGACGACCATCGCGGATCAACAATATACAGTTCAGCTCATCTTCGAGATTCTTCAGCATCTTGCTGATAGTTGGTTGGGTGACAAACAACTTCTCCGCTGCGCGGGTGAAGCTTTGCTGGCGCACGACTTCGACAAAATAACGCAGCGTTCTGATATCCATAACTATTCCCTTTGACTATACCTGCAATGATTTTAATTCATTTCAGTCAGGGGCGAGCGCTCTCTATACTTACCATTCTGTTTTATTTTCAGGATATCCTCTCATGCCCGTGGCGCTTCGCCGCATTACCCCTGCCGTAGTGCAATCTATCCAGGTATTTTTTCAGGTTGTGCTGTATGCAGGTTTATTTATTTTTGCGCAGTATCTCGTCTCCTGGCTGCATTTGCCGCTGCCTGCCAACCTGGTGGGGATGATCCTGATGCTGGCGCTGATTGTTTGTCGCATTCTTCCTCTGCAATGGGTTCGAGCCGGGGCGCGTTGGCTATTGGCCGAAATGTTGCTGTTTTTTGTCCCTGCCGTGGTGGCTGTGGTGAACTATGCACAACTATTACTGGTGGATGGCTGGCGTATTTTTGCTGTGATCGCGCTGAGTACGGTGATGGTGCTGGGCACGACTGCCTGGGTAGTGGAAAAAGTCTATCGCTATGAAATGCGCAGGTTAAACCGTGGCTAATTTTCAGCTAAGTATGCTCTGTCTGGCAATTACGCTAGTTATCTATTTTCTTAACAAACGCCTTTATCGCCGCTTTCGTAAATTGCCATTGATGCCTCTGGTGCTGACGCCTACGCTACTGGTTATGCTGCTGGTTTTTGGCAATATTTCCTGGCAAAACTATATTGGCGAAGCGCACTGGTTACTATGGCTATTAGGTCCGGCCACCATCGCCTTTGCGGTACCAGTGTATGACAATCGGGCGATCATTAAGCGTCACTGGATGTCGTTGACGGCAGGCGTACTGACGGCAACGGTGGTGGCAGTGACCAGCTCAGTGTGGCTGGCGCGATTGTTTACCCTGCCAGATGAGATCCAGCGTAGCCTGGCGGTGCGTTCGGTCACTACGCCATTTGCTTTGGCAGCGAGCCAGTCGCTCGGCGGACAGCCTGATCTGGTGGCGCTGTTTGTGGTGGTCACCGGTGTGTTTGGCATGGCGATTGGCGACATGTTGTTTTTACGTCTCTCTATTCGCGAAGGGATGGCGAAAGGTGCTGGATTCGGCGCGGCATCTCATGGTGCCGGGACTGCGCGGTCGTATGAACTGGGTCAACAAGAAGGCGTAGTTGCAAGCCTGGTCATGATGCTTTCAGGTGTATTGATGGTATTGGTTTCGCCGCTGGTGGCCAGGATGATGTTCTGAAGAAATTCCCCGATCAAGCGACCGGGGAAGGGGAGAGATTAATGCGCGCGGCCTTGCTCAACGCCAAAGCCAGTCTGGGAGCGGATAAACTGCGCACGGAACAGTTCACGCTCGCGCGCACCTTCCGCTGAATTATCCGTTGCTGAGAAGAACCAGATACCGAGGAATGCCACGCTGATAGAGAACAGCGCCGGGTATTCATACGGGAAGATGGCTTTTTCGTGACCGAGGATCTGTACCCAAATAGTCGGGCCGAGGATCATCAGCACCACCGCAGTAATCAGTCCTAACCAGCCGCCCAGCATTGCGCCACGGGTAGTCAGTTTCGACCAGTACATGGAAAGCAGAATGATCGGGAAGTTACAGCTCGCCGCGATGGCAAACGCCAGCCCCACCATAAAGGCGATGTTCTGATTCTCAAACAGCACGCCGAGGATAATGGCAATCACACCGAGGATCAGTACGGTGATTTTCGATACCCGCAGCTCTTCACGTTCGGTCGCACCTTTTTTGAAGACGTTAGCGTACAGGTCGTGAGACACCGCCGATGCGCCCGCCAGCGTCAGACCCGCAACCACCGCAAGAATGGTGGCGAAAGCAACCGCTGAAATAAAGCCGAGGAACAGGTTGCCGCCCACCGCATTGGCCAGGTGAACTGCTGCCATGTTGTTACCACCAATCAGATGGCCCGCCGCGTCTTTATATTCCGGATTCGCACCGACCAGCATGATCGCGCCAAAGCCGATAATAAAGGTCAGGATGTAGAAGTAGCCCATAAATCCGGTGGCGTAGAACACGCTCTTACGTGCTTCGCGGGCATCGCTGACCGTAAAGAAGCGCATCAGAATATGCGGCAAGCCCGCCGTACCAAACATCAGTCCTAGCCCCAAAGAGAGCGCGGAGATAGGATCTTTCACCAGCCCGCCCGGCTTCATGATGTCGACACCTTTCGGGTGTACCGCCATCGCTTCGCTGAACAGATTGTTGAAGCTAAAGCCGACGTGTTTCATCACCATAAAGGCCATAAAGCTGGCACCGAACAGCAACAGCACGGCTTTAATAATTTGTACCCAGGTGGTCGCCAGCATGCCGCCGAACAGGACGTACATCATCATCAGCACGCCGACCAGCACTACCGCAATGTGATAGTTAAGGCCAAACAGCAGCTCGATCAGTTTACCTGCGCCCACCATCTGGGCGATAAGGTAAAGCGCCACCACCACCAGAGAACCACAGGCCGAAAGAATACGAATCGGCCCTTGTTTCAGACGGTAAGAGGCCACATCGGCAAAGGTGTAGCGACCGAGGTTACGCAGACGTTCGGCAATCAGGAACAGAATGATCGGCCAGCCCACCAGGAAGCCCAGCGAATAAATTAAGCCGTCATAGCCGGAGGTAAACACCAGCGCGGAGATCCCCAAGAATGAGGCGGCGGACATATAGTCCCCGGCAATCGCCAGCCCGTTCTGAAAACCGGTGATATTGCCGCCTGCGGTGTAGTAGTCATTACGCGAACGTACGCGTTTTGACGCCCAGTAGGTAATGCCGAGCGTAAACACAACGAAAATCAGGAACATAATAATAGCCTGCCAGTTCGTTGGCTGACGCTCTACGGCCCCGCTAATAGCATCCGCGGCGTTAGCTGCGAAAGGGAGTGTGGCGGCAAGCGCCGTCAGAACTCTTTTCATGATGCTTGTACCTCATGCAGGACTTCGTTATTAAGACGGTCGAATTCGCCGTTCGCCCGCCAGATGTAGATACCAGTGAGGACAAAGGAGATCACAATTACCCCGACACCGACTGGAATACCGCGTGTGACGCTGGTGTTCGGATTCAGCGGGGTGCCCAGCCAGCCGGGCGCGAAGGCGATCAGTAAAATAAAGCCGATATAAACTGCCAGCATAATAATCGACAGGATGGTGGCAAACCGTTGCCGTTTTTCGACTAACTCCCTGAAATGCGCATTGTCTTCTATCCGCTGATAAATCGTACCATTCATCACAGATTCTCCAGAGGTAATGTAGGGATTGTTTTAATTCCCGCTCCCTTATGGGAGAAGGTTAACGCTTGGGTAACCCTTGCCGAATGTAGGCCGGATAAGGCATTCACGCCGCATCCGGCAATCAATGCCTGATGCGACGCTGTCGCGTCTTATTAGGCCTACAGCCGTTGCCGAATGTAGGCCGGATAAGGCGTTATACGCCGCATCCGGCAATCAATGCCTGATGCGACGCTGTCGCGTCTTATCAGGCCTACAGCCGTTGCCGAATGTAGGCCGGATAAGGCGTTCACGCCGCATCCGGCAACCAGCGCCTGATGCGCCGCTGTCGCGTCTTATCAGGCCTACAAACCGTTACCGACTCGCATCCGGCAATTGTGGGTTACGATGGCATCGCGATGGCCTGCTTCTCTTCAAGCAGCTTCTCGACTACGCCAGGATCGGCAAGCGTCGAGGTATCGCCCAGGTTGCTGGTATCGCCCGCCGCAATTTTGCGCAGAATACGGCGCATAATTTTGCCGGAGCGGGTTTTAGGCAGGGAGTCGGTCCAGTGCAGCACGTCTGGCGTCGCCAGCGGGCCAATCTCTTTACGCACCCAGTTGCGGACTTCTGCGTACAGTTCTGGTGACGGTTCCTCCCCGTGATTAAGCGTGACGTAGGCGTAGATCGCCTGACCTTTAATATTGTGCGGAATACCGACCACAGCGGCTTCGGCAATTTTCGGATGCGCCACCAGCGCCGACTCAATCTCTGCCGTCCCCAGGCGGTGACCGGAGACGTTCAGCACGTCGTCCACGCGCCCGGTGATCCAGTAATAGCCATCTTCATCGCGACGCGCGCCGTCGCCGCTGAAATACATATTTTTGAAGGTGGAGAAATAGGTCTGCTCAAAACGTTCGTGATCGCCAAACAGCGTACGCGCCTGACCCGGCCAGGAGTCAGTAATCACCAGGCTGCCTTCGGTGGCCCCTTCCAGCGGGTGACCTTCGTTATCGACCAGCGCCGGTTGCACGCCGAAGAACGGACGTGTTGCCGAACCGGCTTTTAGCTCGGTAGCGCCAGGCAGCGGGGTGATCATGAAACCGCCAGTTTCTGTCTGCCACCAGGTGTCGACCACCGGGCATTTCTCGTTGCCGATTTTTTTCCAGTACCACTCCCACGCTTCCGGGTTAATTGGCTCGCCCACGGAACCGAGAATGCGCAGCGACGAACGGTCGGTGCCTTCGATCGCTTTATCGCCTTCCGCCATCAGCGCGCGAATCGCCGTGGGCGCGGTATAGAGAATATTGACCTGATGCTTGTCCACCACCTGCGCCATACGGGCAGGCGTCGGCCAGTTCGGTACGCCTTCAAACATCAGCGTGGTCGCGCCGCAGGCCAGCGGGCCATACAGCAAATAACTGTGTCCGGTAACCCAGCCCACATCGGCGGTGCACCAGTAGATGTCGCCCGGATGATAATCAAAGACATATTTAAAGGTCAGCGCCGCGTACACCAGATAACCGCCGGTAGTGTGCAGCACGCCTTTTGGCTTACCGGTAGAACCGGAGGTATAGAGAATAAACAGCGGATCTTCGGCGTTCATCTCTTCCGCCTGGTGCTGAGCGCTGGCTTGCTCAACCAGGTCGTGCCACCACAGGTCGCGCCCTTCCTGCCAGTCAATTTTTCCGCCAGTACGCTTCAGTACCACCACATGCTCTACGCTGGTGACGTTCGGGTTTTTCAGCGCGTCATCAACGTTTTTCTTCAGCGGAATACTACGTCCGGCACGCACACCTTCGTCGGAAGTGATCACCAGTCGTGAACTGGAGTCGATAATGCGTCCGGCAACGGCTTCCGGCGAGAAGCCGCCGAAAATCACCGAATGTACCGCGCCAATGCGGGCACAGGCCAGCATCGCGACCGCGGCTTCCGGTACCATCGGCATATAAATCGCAACTACGTCACCTTTTTTAATGCCCAGTTCGAGCAGGGTATTGGCGAAGCGGCAGACGTCGCGGTGCAGCTCTTTATAGCTAATATGTTTGCTCTGGCTGGCGTCGTCGCCTTCCCAGATGATGGCGGTACGATCGCCGTTTTCTTGCAGATGGCGGTCAAGGCAGTTTGCCGCCAGATTCAGCGTGCCGTCCTCGTACCATTTAATGGACACATTACCGGGGGCAAAGGAGGTGTTTTTCACCTTCTGGTACGGTGTGATCCAGTCGAGAATTTTTCCCTGTTCGCCCCAGAAGGTATCTGGTGCGTTAATAGATTGTTGATACATCGCCTCGTACTGCTGAGGGTTTATCAGGCAACGGTCTGCGATGTTGGCAGGAATGGTGTGTTTGTGAATTTGACTCATGCTTTTGTTCTCCTTGTAAGATGTTAATAATATGTGGCATAAGCGTTAAATGTAGGGGTATTGGCAGTTTTGTTTAGTATTTGGGCGACAGATCACGCAAAAGTAGAATTGTGCAAATAAACGGCAGGGTAATTTTTGAAGGTCAGCAACAAAAGTTGATTAATTCTTTGAGGAACATGCAGTTATGCATGCTGTTGAAAAAGAGGAAGATACTGACTAACTCTAAAGTGGTATTTTACATGCACTTACAATTGATTAAAGACAACATTCATAGTGTGGTTATTTGTTACACATAGGGACGAGCAATGTCATGACAGTGTAGGTGCGGTTACTGTCGTGAAAAACAATAAAAACCGCCATTGCAACAATGGCGCAATTCGGATGAAGCCCTATGACAAGGATAAAAATAAACGCACGCCGTATCTTCAGCTTATTGATTCCTTTTTTCTTTTTCACTTCTGTTCACGCTGAACAAACGGCTGCTCCCGCAACACCTGTAACTGTGGAAGCGAAGAATGAAACCTTTGCCCCGCAGCATCCCGATCAATATCTCTCCTGGAAAGCTACCTCGGAACAGTCAGAGCGTGTTGACGCCCTGGCGGAAGATCCACGGCTGGTGATCCTGTGGGCAGGGTATCCCTTCTCGCGCGATTACAACAAGCCGCGTGGACATGCCTTTGCTGTGACCGATGTGCGTGAAACCCTGCGTACCGGTGCGCCGAAAAACGCTGAAGATGGTCCGCTACCGATGGCGTGCTGGAGTTGTAAAAGCCCGGATGTGGCGCGTCTGATCCAGAAAGACGGCGAAGATGGCTACTTCCACGGAAAATGGGCGCGCGGCGGCCCGGAAATCGTCAACAACTTAGGTTGTGCCGATTGCCATAACACCGCCTCACCAGAGTTCGCCAAAGGCAAACCGGAGTTAACCCTTTCCCGTCCGTATGCGGCTCGCGCGATGGAAGCCATTGGTAAACCTTTCGAGAAAGCCGGACGTTTCGACCAGCAATCGATGGTTTGCGGTCAGTGCCATGTGGAGTATTACTTCGACGGCAAAAACAAAGCGGTTAAATTCCCGTGGGATGACGGCATGAAAGTCGAAAATATGGAGCAGTATTACGACAAAATTGCCTTCTCTGACTGGACTAACTCCCTGTCGAAAACGCCAATGCTGAAAGCGCAGCACCCGGAATATGAAACCTGGACAGCGGGCATTCACGGCAAAAACAACGTGACCTGTATCGATTGCCATATGCCAAAAGTGCAGAACGCCGAAGGCAAACTCTACACCGACCATAAAATTGGTAATCCGTTTGATAACTTCGCCCAGACTTGTGCGAACTGCCATACCCAGGACAAAGCTGCCTTGCAAAAAGTGGTCGCGGAACGTAAGCAGTCGATTAACGACCTGAAAATCAAGGTTGAAGATCAACTGGTTCACGCTCACTTCGAAGCGAAAGCGGCGCTGGATGCAGGCGCAACGGAAGCCGAAATGAAGCCGATTCAGGACGATATCCGTCATGCCCAGTGGCGTTGGGATTTGGCGATCGCTTCCCACGGCATTCATATGCACGCACCGGAAGAAGGTCTGAGGATGCTCGGTACGGCGATGGATAAAGCGGCGGATGCACGCACCAAACTGGCGCGCCTGCTGGCGACCAAAGGCATAACCCATGAAATCCAGATCCCGGATATCTCGACCAAAGAGAAAGCCCAGCAGGCCATTGGCCTGAACATGGAGCAAATCAAGGCCGAGAAGCAGGACTTCATCAAAACGGTGATCCCGCAGTGGGAAGAGCAGGCACGTAAAAACGGTCTGTTAAGCCAATAACCCCGTTCCGCCTCGCAAGGGGCGGAAAACACAATGGAGTGAATATGAGCGTATTACGTTCGTTATTAACTGCCGGGGTGCTGGCGTCGGGCCTGTTGTGGAGCCTGAACGGAATTACCGCTACCCCTGCGGCGCAGGCATCTGATGATCGCTACGAAGTTACCCAGCAGCGTAACCCGGATGCCGCCTGTCTGGACTGTCATAAGCCAGATACCGAAGGTATGCATGGCAAACATGCTTCTGTTATCAACCCGAATAACAAACTGCCGGTCACCTGCACCAACTGCCACGGTCAGCCATCACCGCAACACCGCGAAGGGGTGAAGGATGTGATGCGCTTTAACGAGCCGATGTACAAGGTTGGAGAGCAGAACAGCGTCTGTATGTCCTGCCATCTGCCGGAACAGTTGCAAAAAGCGTTCTGGCCGCACGATGTCCACGTAACCAAAGTGGCGTGCGCCAGCTGCCATTCCCTGCATCCACAGCAAGATACGATGCAGACGTTAAGTGACAAAGGACGGATTAAGATTTGCGTCGATTGCCACAGCGATCAGCGCACCAATCCGAACTTTAACCCGGCGTCTGTTCCGTTGCTTAAGGAGCAGCCATGACCTGGTCTCGTCGCCAGTTTCTCACCGGCGTCGGCGTGCTGGCAGCCGTCAGCGGCACCGCAGGACGCGTGGTGGCGAAAACGTTGAATATCAATGGGGTGCGTTACGGCATGGTGCATGACGAGTCGTTATGCATCGGCTGTACCGCCTGTATGGATGCTTGTCGGGAAGTGAACAAGGTGCCGGAAGGCGTCTCGCGCCTGACGATTATTCGTAGCGAGCCGCAGGGCGAATTTCCTGATGTGAAATATCGCTTCTTCCGTAAGTCTTGCCAGCACTGCGATCATGCGCCGTGCGTTGACGTTTGCCCGACCGGTGCGTCTTTTCGCGACGCTGCCAGTGGGATTGTCGATGTTAATCCGGATCTCTGCGTCGGTTGTCAGTACTGCATCGCCGCCTGTCCGTACCGCGTGCGCTTTATCCATCCGGTCACGAAGACGGCGGACAAATGCGATTTCTGCCGTAAGACCCATTTGCAGGCCGGTAAGCTGCCCGCGTGCGTTGAGGCTTGCCCGACGAAGGCGCTGACGTTTGGCAATCTGGACGATCCCAGCAGTGAGATTTCGCAACTGCTGCGCCAGAAGCCCACTTACCGCTACAAGCTGGCGCTGGGAACCAAACCGAAGCTGTACCGCGTACCGTTTAAATACGGGGAGGTGAGCCAATGACGCAGACTTCCGCATTTCATTTTGAATCGCTGGTGTGGGACTGGCCGATTGCCATCTACCTGTTTTTGATTGGTATTTCTGCCGGTCTGGTGACGCTGGCCGTGCTGTTACGTCGTGTCTACCCGCAGGCGGGCGGTGCAGACAGTACGTTGTTGCGCACCACGCTGATTGTCGGGCCTGGCGCGGTGATCCTCGGTCTGTTGATCCTCGTCTTCCACCTGACAAGACCGTGGACCTTCTGGAAGCTGATGTTCCACTACAGTTTTACCTCGGTGATGTCGATGGGGGTGATGCTGTTTCAGCTTTACATGGTGGTGCTGGTGCTGTGGCTGGCGAAAATCTTTGAACATGATTTGCTTGCCCTGCAACAACGCTGGTTGCCGAAGCTGGGGATCGTGCAAAAGGTTCTGAGCCTGCTGACGCCCGTTCATCGCGGACTGGAAACATTGATGCTGGTGCTGGCGGTGTTGTTGGGGGCTTATACCGGCTTTCTGCTGTCGGCGCTGAAATCGTATCCGTTCCTCAATAACCCGATCCTGCCGGTGCTGTTCCTCTTCTCCGGCATCTCGTCTGGTGCGGCGGTGGCGCTGATCGCCATGGCGATACGCCAACGCAGTAACCCGCATTCCACGGAAGCGCACTTTGTACACCGTATGGAAATCCCCGTGGTATGGGGTGAAATCTTCCTGCTGGTGGCGTTTTTTGTCGGTCTGGCGCTGGGCGATGACGGTAAAGTGCGTGCGCTGGTGGCGGCATTGGGCGGCGGTTTCTGGACGTGGTGGTTCTGGCTTGGTGTCGCCGGGCTGGGGCTGATTGTGCCAATGTTGCTCAAACCGTGGGTCAATCGCAGTTCCGGCATTCCTGCCGTGCTGGCGGCATGTGGGGCCAGCCTGGTCGGCGTGTTGATGCTGCGCTTTTTCATTCTCTACGCCGGGCAGTTGACGGTGGCGTAAGCCAGAAAAGAGGTGGTTTCTGGACGTATTCCTTCCTGAAGTCGGTTTTCTGGCGTTGTTGTTAAGTCTCGGGGTCAACGTGTTGACCCCGTTGACGGCCTTCGCGGGAGTGCGGTTGCGCTGGCCTGCCATGATGCGACTCACTTGCATCGGCATTCTGGCGCAGTTCGCGCTCCTGCTGCTCGCCTTTGGCGTACTGACGTATTGTTTTCTCATCAGCGATTTCTCGGTCATTTATGTCGCCCAACATAGCTATAGCCTGCTGTCGTGGGAACTCAAACTGGCGGCGGTGTGGGGCGGTCATGAAGGTTCGCTGCTGCTTTGGGTGCTGCTGCTTTCCGCCTGGAGCGTGCTGTTTGCCTGGCATTATCGACAGCAAACCGATCCGCTATTTCCGCTCACGTTAACGGTTTTATCGCTGATACTTGCCGCACTGCTGCTGTTTGTTGTCGGATGGTCCGATCCTTTTGTGAGGATATTTCCGCCCGCAATAGAAGGGCGCGATCTCAACCCAATGCTGCAACATCCCGGTCTTATCTTTCATCCACCGCTGCTTTATCTCGGCTACGGCGGTTTGATGGTGGCGGCGAGCGTGGCGCTGGCGAGTTTACTGCGCGGCGAGTTTGATGGTACCTGCGCCCGAATTTGCTGGCGTTGGGCACTACCTGGCTGGAGCGCATTAACCGCAGGGATCATTCTCGGTTCCTGGTGGGCTTATTGCGAACTGGGCTGGGGCGGTTGGTGGTTTTGGGATCCGGTTGAAAACGCGTCGTTATTACCCTGGCTTTCATCTACTGCGTTGCTACACAGTTTGTCTTTGACACGCCAGCGGGGGATTTTCCGCCACTGGTCGCTGTTGCTGGCGATAGTAACTCTGATGCTGTCGCTGCTGGGCACCTTAATTGTCCGTTCTGGCATTCTGGTTTCGGTTCATGCGTTCGCGCTGGATAACGTCCGCGCCGTGCCGTTGTTCAGCCTGTTTGCACTGATTAGCCTTGCGTCTCTGGCTCTGTATGGCTGGCGAGCGCGGGACGGTGGCCCGGCGGTGCGTTTTTCGGGGTTATCGCGGGAAATGTTAATCCTCGCTACGCTGTTGCTGTTTTGCGCAGTGCTACTGATCGTGCTGGTGGGAACGCTTTATCCGATGATTTACGGCCTGCTGGGCTGGGGACGCCTCTCCGTTGGCGCGCCGTATTTTAACCGCGCGACGTTACCGTTTGCTCTGTTGATGCTGGTGGTGATTGTGCTGGCGACGTTTGTCTCTGGCAAACGTGCTCAGCTTCCGGCGCTGCTGGCGCATGCGGGCGTGCTGTTATTTGCCGCGGGGATTGTGGTTTCCAGCGTCAGCCGTCAGGAGATCAGCCTGAATTTACAGCCGGGTCAGCAGGTGACGCTGGCAGGATACACCTTCCGTTTTGAGCGCCTCGATCTGCAAGCCAAAGGCAATTACACCAGCGAAAAAGCGATAGTGGCACTGTTTGACCATCAGCAACGCATTGGTGAATTAACGCCGGAGCGGCGTTTTTACGAAGCACGTCGTCAGCAAATGATGGAACCGTCAATTCGCTGGAATGGCATCCATGACTGGTATGCGGTCATGGGCGAGAAAACCGGAGCGGATCGTTACGCTTTTCGTTTGTATGTACAAAGCGGTGTGCGCTGGATCTGGGGGGGAGGATTGTTGATGATTTCGGGCGCATTGTTAAGCGGATGGCGGGGAAGGAAGCGCGATGAATAAAGGGCTTCTCACGCTACTGCTGTTATTTACCTGTTTTGCGCGCGCTCAGGTTGTAGACACCTGGCAATTCGCCAATCCGCAACAACAGCAACAGGCGTTAAATATTGCCAGCCAGTTACGTTGTCCGCAGTGCCAGAATCAGAACTTACTGGAATCCAATGCGCCGGTGGCAGTCAGTATGCGCCATCAGGTTTACACCATGGTGGAAGAGGGGAAAAGTGAAGTCGAAATCATTGGCTGGATGACCGAACGCTACGGAGATTTTGTTCGCTATAACCCACCGTTAACGGGTCAGACGCTGGTGTTGTGGGCGCTGCCAGTAGTGTTGTTACTGCTGATGGCACTGATCCTCTGGCGAGTGAGGGCGAAGCGATGAAACAGCCCCAAATACCGGTGAAAATGCTGACAACACTCACGATTTTGATGGTATTTCTCTGTGTCGGCAGTTATCTGTTAAGTCCAAAATGGCAGGCGGTACGTGCGGAGTATCAGCGTCAGCGCGATCCGCTGCATCAGTTTGCCAGCCAGCAAACCCCGGAAGCGCAGCTTCAGGCATTGCAGGATAAAATCCGTGCTAATCCACAAAACAGCAAACAGTGGGCGTTACTGGGCGAGTATTATCTGTGGCAAAACGATTACAGCAATTCGCTGCTGGCGTACCGTCAGGCGTTGCAACTACGTGGTGAGAACGCTGAACTGTATGCGGCGCTGGCGACGGTGCTTTATTACCAGGCCAGCCAACATATGACCGTCCAGACTCGCGCAATGATCGACAAAGCCCTCGCGCTGGACTCTAACGAAATCACCGCTCTGATGCTGCTGGCTTCCGATGCGTTTATGCAGGCGAATTACGCGCAAGCCATCGAACTATGGCAAAAAGTGATGGATCTCAACTCACCCCGGATCAACCGGACACAGCTGGTCGAGTCGATTAATATGGCGAAATTGTTGCAGCGGAGATCAGATTAATCATCTGGTGATGAAGATTATGTTATTGAGCTGCATAAAAAATAATCGAATGAACATATAATCAAAAATAATCACCAATCAGTATTATTGCAGATTAAACAAATAAAAATCCTTCTATAACAAATGGTTATTCATTAATCCTGCCATAAACTCGCGTTATTATGCATTAATGCAGCGAAAAGCTCTGTTGTTAAAGGGTTGCGCAACATACCGCGCAAATGATACTGATCATAAGCGTTAAAAAAATCTACAAACCAACGCAACACAATTCATGCCCTGGCAGTATGTCACGTTCTCGCGTTTCTGAACGGGGAACGGCGCTCCATTGAGGAAGTTATTCTGATGAAAAATATAAAATTCAGCCTGGCCTGGCAGATTCTGTTTGCTATGGTGCTGGGCATTCTCCTGGGAAGCTACCTGCACTACCATAGCGACAGCCGCGACTGGCTGGTTGTCAATTTGCTCTCTCCGGCGGGTGATATCTTCATCCATCTGATCAAAATGATTGTTGTGCCGATTGTGATCTCCACACTGGTAGTGGGTATCGCGGGTGTTGGTGATGCCAAACAGCTCGGGCGTATTGGTGCGAAAACCATTATCTACTTCGAGGTGATCACCACCGTCGCCATCATTTTGGGGATCACTCTGGCGAACGTCTTCCAGCCCGGTGCCGGGGTGGATATGTCGCAGCTGGCGACCGTCGATATCTCGAAATATCAGAGCACTACGGAAGCGGTACAAAGCAGTTCCCACGGCATTATGGGCACGATTTTGTCGCTGGTGCCGACGAACATCGTGGCGTCGATGGCGAAAGGCGAAATGCTGCCGATCATCTTCTTCTCGGTGCTGTTTGGTCTGGGGCTTTCATCCCTGCCCGCGACGCATCGTGAACCGCTGGTGACCGTTTTCCGCTCCATCTCTGAAACCATGTTTAAAGTGACTCACATGGTGATGCGTTATGCGCCGGTGGGTGTGTTTGCGCTGATTGCGGTGACGGTGGCTAACTTTGGTTTCTCTTCTCTGTGGCCACTGGCGAAACTGGTGCTGCTGGTGCATTTTGCCATTCTGTTCTTCGCGCTGGTCGTACTGGGAATTGTGGCGCGCCTGTGCGGGTTAAGCGTCTGGATCCTGATTCGTATTCTGAAAGATGAGCTGATTCTGGCGTACTCCACTGCCAGCTCTGAAAGCGTGCTGCCGCGAATTATTGAGAAGATGGAAGCCTACGGAGCACCGGCGTCGATCACCAGTTTCGTGGTGCCGACCGGTTACTCTTTTAACCTTGATGGTTCGACGCTGTATCAAAGTATTGCCGCTATTTTCATCGCTCAGCTGTATGGCATTGACCTCTCCATCTGGCAGGAAATCATTCTGGTGCTGACGCTGATGGTGACCTCGAAAGGGATTGCTGGCGTGCCGGGCGTGTCGTTTGTGGTGTTGCTGGCAACGCTGGGCAGCGTAGGGATCCCGCTGGAAGGTCTGGCGTTTATTGCCGGTGTTGACCGTATCCTCGACATGGCGCGTACTGCGCTGAACGTGGTGGGTAATGCGCTGGCGGTGCTGGTGATTGCCAAATGGGAACACAAATTTGACCGTAAGAAAGCGCTGGCTTATGAGCGTGAAGTACTGGGCAAATTTGATAAAACTGCGGATCAGTAATTGAAGATTGCCGGGGGGATATCCACCCGGCAATGTGTGGATGCCTGACTGAGTAATAGCCTGATGTAGCGTGATTTTTGTAGGTCGGATAAGGCGTTTACGCCGCATCCGACATCAACGCCTGATGCGACGCTTGCCGCGTCTTATCAGGCCTACGCCAGACAGCGCAATAGCCTGATGTAGCGTGGTTTTTGTAGGTCGGATAAGGCGTTTACGCCGCATCCGACATCAACGCCTGATGCGACGCTTGCCGCGTCTTATCAGGCCTACGCCAGACAGCGTAATAGCCTGATGTAGCGTGATTTTGTAGGTCGGATAAGGCGTTTACGCCGCATCCGACATCAACGCCTGATGCGACGCTTGCCGCGTCTTATCAGGCCTACGTCAGACAGCGCAATAGCCTGATGTAGCGTGATTTTGTAGGTCGGATAAGGCGTTTACGCCGCATCCGACATCAATGTCTGATGCGATGCTGACGTGTCTTATCAGGCCTACGTCAGACAGCGCAATAGCCTGATGTAGCGTGGTTTTTGTAGGTCGGATAAGGCGTTTACGCCACATCCGACATCAACGCCTGATGCGACGCTTAACGCGTCTTATCAGGCCTACGTCAGACAGCGCAATAGCCTGATGTAGCGTGATTTTGTAGGTCGGATAAGGCGTTTACGCCGCATCCGACATCAACGCCTGATGCGACGTTTGCTGCGCCTACCTTAACCGTTGGTTAATTTTTCAAACTCTTCACACCCGGTATCAAACCCTTCCATACAGCTCAGGTTCAACCAGTGCAGCGCCTTTTGTTTGTTCTTCTCGATAAAACCCTCTTCACCGTTTAAGAACATCATTCCCGCCCAGTATTCGGAATAACCGGTTCGGGAAATCGCGGAGCTACGTTTGAAATACCAGGTTGCTTTGTCATCGTCGGCCTTAATGCCCACGCCGTTGGCGTAAATCAAACCAAGCAGCATTTGGGCATCGACGGCAGAGTCGTTCTCCAGATCTTCCGAGGCGTTTTCTAACAGCGAAATCGCCTTTGGATAATCCGGTTTACCCGCTTGCGTATTTACCAGAATATGCGCCAGCGTTACTTCACCTTCTTTACTGCCCGCTTGCGCTGCTTTCTCGGCAAGCACTTTTGCTTGTGGATAGTCCAGACTGACCGGATTGGTGATTTTGATCTGCGCCAACAGCGCGCAGGCATCGGCATCACCGCTGTCGGCGGCTTTCTGTGCCCAATATTCGGCTTTGCTCAAATCGCCGGAGCTAAACCAGCTGTCGGCAAGAAAATATTGTGCGCGTCGGTCTCCGGCCTCTGCTGCCTTTAAATACTGGCTGCCAGGCTCGGAGTCGTTCGCGTGGGCAAAGAATGTCAAAAACAACATCAAAGTGATAATTTTTTTCATTTTGATAATGAAGTTTGGTAGGGGAGAGACAGTATAAAGTGTTCGGGTGGACAAAAAAACAACTGTAAAAAGACCTGAAAGCAGAATGAATTAATGCAATGTCAGGTTTTTTAATCCATCCGATGTTCCCCCTTTTCCATGGCGTCGCGATCAAAAAATCGCTGAATTTTTCCCTCGGACATCAATGCCGCTCGATCAGACATATGCGCGATGACATCGGCATCGTGACTGACCAGCAGATATGTCATTTGGTGTTCCAGCTTAAGTTGATTCAACAAATTAAGGATTTCCGCTTGTACCGACATATCCAACGCCGAGGTGGGTTCATCCAGCAGAAGAAGTTGTGGTCGTAACAACAGGGCGCGAGCAATAACCACACGTTGCCGTTGACCACCGGAAAGCTGGTGTGGGTAGCGACGAGCGGCGTCGAAAGGCAAGCCAACCTGTTCCAGTGCAGTCTGGACGCGTTTTTCTATTTCTCTTTCGCCACGAATTTTGAGTGGTTCAGCCAGCGTTCGCCACAGAGTATGATTGGGATGCAACGAGGCATAGGGATCCTGAAACACCATTTGCACATTGCGGCGGAGATCGCCCTGAAAACGCATTCCTGGTTTGATGGTGTGCCCAAACAGTGACACCTGACCGTGCCAGTCGCGCTGTAATCCAGCAATTACGCGCAAAATCGTGGATTTTCCGCAGCCTGATTCGCCAATTAAACTAAATGTCTCTCCGGCATTAACCGAAAAACTGGCGGCAGAAACTGCGGTTTTCTCAGCAAAAGTCACCTGTAAGTGATTAATTTCAACAATCGTCATGGTATTTCTCCGGCGTCATTGCCGTCCTGTCCAGCGTCGGCAGCATCTGCCCGTAAGTTTGTGCATTTGGGCGGCAAGTCCACAGTGTGCGCGTGTAAGGATGCGTTGCTGTAGGTAGCGCAGCAGCGTGCATTTCATCCACCTTATTTCCCTGATACATCACCAGCACCCGATGGCAAAATTGGGCAACTAATGGCAGGTCGTGACTGATCAGCAACATTGCCATCTGACGTTGTTCACACTGGGTAACCAGCAGTTCCAGAATCTGATTACGCAGGCGCACATCCAGTGCTGATGTTGGCTCATCGGCAATCAATACCCGGGGATCGTTGATGAGCGCAATTGCAATCATCACTCGCTGCCCCATGCCGCCAGAAAGTTCACGAGGATAGCTTTGCAGTACTCGCGTATTGAGGCCGACAGCCTGAATTGCGGTGTTTATTTTCTCTTCTTTCTCGCGGCGGTTCAGACGTTGATGGAGCGTAAGCGCCTCTTCCAGTTGCGCTTTTACTGTCTTTACTGGATTAAGCGCGTAACGCGGATCTTGCAATACCATCGCGATATCGTTACCGCGCAACTGTTGCCATCCACGCGCGTTAAGGGTGAGTGCATCACGCCCCAGAATGTTAAGTGTGTCCGCGGTTACTACACCCGGTTTACGCACCAGCCCCATCAGGGCGCGGGCGGTCATGGACTTACCTGAACCCGACTCACCGACCAGCGCCAGACGTTCATTGCCTAATGTAAAACTGACATTGTTGACGACCCGGGACTCCGGATAATCGACGCAGAGATTGTTGATACTAAGACGTGAGTCAGTCATGTTGAGGCTCCAGAACATCGCGCAAGCCATCACCCAGCAGATTAAAGGCCAGACTGGCAATTAAGATAATTGCGCCGGGAGCGGCGGCAATCCACCATTGATCAAAAATGACCTGCATACCGTCGGCGGTCATGGCTCCCCATTCCGCCATTGGCGGGCGAGCACCAAGCCCAAGAAAACCCAGGCCAGCAGCCGCCAGAATGATACCCGCTAAATCCAGCGCCAGACGGACAATGGCAGATGGCAGGCACAATGGCAAAATATGACCAGCCAGCAGACGCCTGCCGCGGATGCCCATCATTTCTGCGGCGGCAAGATAATCACTGTGTCGCAGACGTTGGATCTCACTCCGTGCCTGACGCGCATAAGCAGGCCAGGTGGTTAATGCCAGCGCCAGTGCGCCGTTAACCAGCCCCGGCCCCAGCATGGCAACAAAAGCAAAAGCCAGAATTAAACGCGGCATTGACATTACTACGTCAGTAAAACGCATCAGCACGCGTTCCAGCCAGCCGCCGTAGTACCCGGCTAAAATGCCAATCAGCAGACCGACCGGGAGTGTAATGATTGTCACCAATGCCACCAGCCCCAGTGCCGGACGGCTGCCGTAGATTAAACGTGAAAGTAGGTCTCGCCCGTAACTGTCAGTGCCGAGCCAGTGCTGACGACTCGGTGCTTGTAACCGCGCCGCCGCATCCTGCCAGTTAGGATCGTGAGGTGCCAGCCACGGCGCGAAGAGCGCAATTAGCATCAATAACAGGATAATTATCAACCCGCAAAACGCGGCGGGTGAATGGCGTAAACGGCGTAAAAAGAGAAACATCGGCATCAGCGTAACCTCGGATCGGTCAGCCGGACCAGCAGGTCGGTTAAGTTATTTATCAACACAAAGCAGACGCCAATCAGCAGCGTTCCTCCCATGATTGCTGTGGTATCACCCGCGAAGAGCGCTGTAGTGAGGTAGCGCCCAATACCTGGCCATGAAAAGACGGTTTCTGTCAGTACCGCGCCTTCCAGCATTGATGTATAGGCGAGGGCGATAACAGTGAGCAAGGTGCCGCGAATGTTGGGTAAAACATGACGTAGCAAAATTGTCATCTCGCTGGCTCCTTTGGCGCGCGCCAGCAGAATATATTCTTTATTCATTTCGCCAAGACAGGCGGAACGAGTCAGGCGCGTAATACTGGCGAGCGAGAAGTACGCCAGTAATAAAACCGGAAGTATCAAATGGTTGATTGCATTGGTAAATGCCTCGCGATCGCCAGAAAGCCACGTATCAATCAGCGCAAATCCGCTACGGGGTTCTATGGTGAATTGATAAATATCATCCAGCCTGCCCGGCCCGGCACTCCATTGCAGTCTGGCGTAGAACAGCGCCAGCATCAGCAGACCAAGCCAAAAAACAGGGACGGAATTTCCCAGTAGAGTTAATGTTCGCACGGTGAAATCCAGCGGAGAACCGACATAACGGGCGCAAAGTACACCCGCAATGACGCCGACAACAGCACCGACAATAAGCGCCAACGTTGCCAGTTCAATGGTCGCCGGGAATGCTGATAGCAAGTCCTGGAGTACTGGTTGCCCGGTGGAGCTGGCGATGCCCAGATCGCCGTGTGCCAGATTCATCAGGTAATGCCAGAACTGGACGGCTAACGGCTGATCCAATCCTAACTGGTGGCGTACCTGATCATAGGTGGACTGGCTGGCGTGATCGCCAACGATTTGTAGTACGCGATCGACCGGTGAGAGAGCCGAAAGCGCAAAGGTAATCAGCAGCAGGCCGAGTAGCGTCAGAGCAACGGTAAACAGCCCTTGCAACAGCGCGAGCAGAGGGCGCTTGCCTCGCCATCTCGCGCGAGTGGAAAAAACGACAGACATGATCTTTCCATACAGTGATAAATCAGCGGCTGGCCTGCAATACAGGCCAGCCCTGGTACCGCGCCCGGTAACATGGCTGGACGCGAGTTGCATACAGGGTTATTTGGTTACCTGATCAAACCAGACCATATCGGCATTCAACCCTTGTTGATACCCCTGCACATTATCACGCATGACAATTTGCGTTTTGCCTTGATCAATAAAGACATACGGGGAACTACGTTGTAGTTCTTGTTGCATTTTCTTATACAAATCAAGACGTTTAGTGCTATCAGGTTCAGCGATGGCCGCCAGCGTTTCTTTGTTCAGTTCCGGGATTTTCCAGCCGTTTAACCCGGCAACGGTGCTGGATTTGCCATCGTTATAGGCGAAAGAGCTGGCGTTGGAATGTGCGTCAAAATAATCAGGCAACCACATACGAATGGCCCCCTGATGCTGGTGGGCGCGAACGCGAGAGTAGACCTGACTCCCTGCGGCTGGCAGCAAATCAACTTTTACACCGCCCTGAGCAAAGCTGGCCTGAATTGACTGCGCGATGGTAATAAATGGCGGTTTATTTTCGACATCAAGCGTGAAGTGCGGGTCTTTGATTCCGGCTTTAGCGAGGATCTCTTTTGCTTTGGCTGGATTAAAGGTAAACGGTGTTTCTTCCAGTGCTCCAGGAAAGCCCACGGGCAGGAAACTTTGATGGGTAAAATATTGTCCTTTTAAGAGATTTTTGGTGATGCCGTCGTAATCGACCAACCAGCGAGCGGCCTCCCAGAACGCAGGATTACTCATCAGCGGGTTATCCTTGTTTCCGGTATTGAAGGCCAGGTAGTTCTGTTCGGCGGAGGCAATGCTCATCACTTTTACGCCAGGTTTACCCTGTAATGCATCGATTTGATCGGCTCCCAGGTCACGAGCCATATCCGCATCACCTTGTTGGATCAGCAGGCGACGTGTTGCCGGATCGGGAACATTTTTGATGATGACGCTTTTCAGTTTCGGGGCGCCGGTTGGTGAGCTGGCGTTGGCTTCCATCACGATGGCCTGATGCGGTTGGTAAGTACGCATTTTAAACGCGCCGCTGCCAGCGGAATGCATCTTCAGCCATTCATTACCAAAGTCGTTATTTTTGGCGTTTGGCGCAACCAGCTTCTCGTCAACAATTGAGGCGATTGGTGTGGAGAGAATATTCAGTGCCAGCGCCGGGCTGACGTCGGCACTCCATTGTACCTGGACGGTATGGTCATCGATTTTCTTTAACTGGCTGGCGATATTTTCCGGCTGCCATCCCAGCACATTGAGAATAAACGCACCGGATTTATTCAGTGTGACAGCCCGGACATAAGAGTAAATCACATCTTCCGGGCGTACCGGATTACCAGAGGCAAATTTCGCATCGCTTTTCAGTTTTATGGTTAGCGTTTTGGCTGCGGGGTCAGCCTGCCAACTTTCCGCCAGAATCGGAGTGATTTTCGTCGGATCATTACGGTCCGGTTGTACTACGCGTTGATACAGACTTGGTACAGTCTGAATACTTGAGAGTTCATTAGCTTCTGCCGGGTCCAGACTCACAATATCATCCAGCCCCTGGGCTACAACCAACGTATTAGGCGGTGTAGCGGCAACGGTTGTGGCGGAAATTGTGCTTAAAACCAGTAAAGGTAATAGTTTTTTAATCATATGCTTCCCAATCCCTGAAATTACTTTGAGGTTATTAATATGCTATCAGACGGGGTTTCGCTGCATTAATCGCGCCAGAATATCCCGTTAATAGAACGAGTTAAACGGTCGATGATTTCTCACCTTACCGAAATTTTGTTTATCAAATGTAAAGTATTATTACGTTAGGCCGCGATGAGAATTGAGTAAAGATAATTCTCATTTGCAATCGTGACTGGAATAGAAGAACAACCGAGAAGACGTCGCTAATAACCAGGATGGGCTGGTTTGACTGCGCAGGTATGTATAAAAAAATCCGGAAACAGAGAGTCGTTTCCGGATTGATACAAAGGCGTTGGGTAATATCGCCGCTTTTAACGTGAGTTTACGCGGTATTACGCCAGTGCCGCTTCGCGCAGGCGAGTTTTCAACTTGTTGTACTCGTCAATCACGTACTGCTCGGCGGCGCGCTGATCGGCGATCGGCTCGACGCGCACGGCGCAGTATTTGTATTCCGGCGTTTTCGTAATCGGGCTTAAGTTTTCGGTCACCAGCTCGTTACAGGCACCAATCCACCACTGGTAGGTCATGTAAATCGCCCCTTTGTTCGGACGATCGCTGACCTGCGCACGGGTGATAATTTTGCCTTTACGCGAGTGCACCCAAACCAATGCCTCATCTTCAATACCCAGACGTTTGGCGTCTTCGGTATTGATTTGTGCGTAGCCAGGTTCATCAGCCAGCGCCGCCAGTGCCGCACAGTTACCGGTCATCGAACGGCAAGAGTAGTGACCAACTTCACGCACCGTTGACAGTACCATCGGGTACTCGTCGGTGAGTTTGTCGATTGGCGCTACCCAGTCGCAGGTGAAGAACTGCGCCAGACCGTTCGGGGTATCAAACTTCTCTTTAAACAGATAAGAAGTTCCTTGATCGGCATCTGAAGTATCGCGGCAAGGCCACTGAATGAAGCCCAGTTCGCCCATTTTCTCGTAAGTCGCACCGTAGAAATCCGGGCACAGATGACGCAACTCGTCCCAGATCTCCTGGGTGTTGTTGTAGTGCATCGGATAACCCATACGAGTGGCAATTTCACTGATGATTTGCCAGTCCGTTTTCAGATCCCACTTCGGCTCAACCGCCTTGAAGAAACGCTGGAAGCCACGGTCAGCCGCAGTAAACACGCCTTCATGCTCGCCCCACGACGTTGACGGTAAAATGACATCCGCCGCCGACGCGGTTTTGGTCATAAAGATGTCCTGAACGATAACCAGTTCCAGATCTTCAAAGGCTTTACGTACTGCCGACAGTTCCGCGTCAGTTTGCAGCGGATCTTCGCCCATAATGTACGCCGCTCTCACTTCACCATGCGCCACGCGGTGCGGCAGCTCGCTGATGCGATAGCCGGTATGAGCAGGCAGGCTTTCCACGCCCCAGGCTTTGGCGAATTTCTCGCGGTTAGCCGGATCTTTCACGTACTGATAGCCCGGATACGTATCCGGCAGCGCGCCCATATCGCAGGCACCCTGCACGTTGTTCTGACCACGAACCGGGTTTACACCCGCATGTGGCTTACCGAGGTTACCGGTCAGCATCGCGAGGCTGGTCAGAGAACGCACGGTTTCCACGCCCTGATAGAACTGGGTTACCCCCATGCCCCACAGGATGGCGGCGCTTTCTGCCTGGGCATACATCCGCGCCGCCTGACGAATCTCACTGGCGCTGACGCCGGTGATATCTTCAACCGACTCCGGCGTGTAGCCTTCAACGATTTTACGATACTCTTCAAAGCCTTCTGTACGGGAAGCGACGAACGCTTTGTCGTACAGATTTTCTTCAATAATGACATGGCCCATCGCATTCAACAGCGCGATGTTCGAGCCGTTTTTCAATGCAATGTGCATGTCAGCAATGCGCGCGGTTTCAATTTTGCGCGGATCGCAGACGATAATTTTCGCCCCGTTACGTTTAGCGTTAATTACGTGATTCGCCACGATTGGGTGGGAATCCGCCGGGTTATACCCGAAAACGAACACTAAATCGGTATTATCAATTTCGTTAATAGCATTGCTCATTGCGCCATTACCGACCGATTGGTGCAGACCTGCAACCGATGGGCCGTGTCAGACACGAGCGCAGCAGTCAACGTTATTGGTACCAATAACGGCGCGCGCAAATTTTTGCATTACATAGTTGGTTTCGTTACCCGTACCGCGCGAGGAGCCGGTCGTCTGGATGGCATCCGGACCGTACTTCTCTTTGATGGCGCTCAGGCGCTCGGCAACGTAATTCAGTGCCTCATCCCAGGAAACAGGTTCGAGTTTGCCGCCACGCTGGCGACGGATCATGGGGGTTTTCAGGCGCGGGGTCAGGATCTGGGTATCGTTAATGAAGTCCCAGCCATAATAACCCTTCAGACACAGGGTACCCTGGTTGGTTTTCCCCTGCGCTGCCTCCGCCCGGACGATTTTGCCGTTATCGACGACCAGGTTGATTTTGCAACCTGATGCGCAATAGGGGCAAACCGTGACGACTTTTTTCATCGGTCTCGCTCCAGTTAATCAAATCACGCATACGCGCTCTCGACTACAGTATGCATCTTTTATGCCACATTTTATTTGGGGTCATTCCCTGATATTACGGGCACTATTTATTCAAAACTCTGACGAAAAACAGGCTGTCGTCAGTTTTGACGTGACGAAACGAAATACCGCGTGACAGCCATCACGCGGTAGACATTTTATTTTTTCTCGACGACGGGAGCCGTCTGATACCCGCCGCCCAGCGATTTCATCAACTGAATGCTTTGGATCACCCGGCGGCTGTCCAGCATCAGTAATGACATCTCCTCGGCAAGCACTGGCAACCGGGCTTCGGTGGCCTGTAAGCGGCTGGTTAAGCCGCGCTGATAGGCGGCCTCGGCTGCGCGCTGGGTGAAGCGCGTTGCTTCTACGCGTTCAGCCTGCATCTCTCGCTCGTCGTTGAGCGTTTGCAGACGTGTGCCGTTGACGGCAACGTCACGCACCGCGTTCAGTACTGACTGGTTGTAACGTTCAATCATCATGTTGCTGGCGGCGCGAGTGCCTTCGAGATTGGCATTCAACCGTCCACCGTCAAACAGCGGCAATTTCAGACCCGGGATGAAGTTGAACTGGCGACTGGTTTTTTTGAATAAGGTATCCAGGTGGATGGAGTCCAGACCGAAAAACGCTTTGATATCAAAGCTCGGGTAGAACAGCGCCCGCGCGGAATCCACCTGATCTAATGACGCCTGAACATACCAGCGCATGGCTTGCAGATCCGGGCGTCTGGCGAGCAACTCATAAGAGAGCGTTGCCGGAATGCCGGTCTGTACTCGTGGTAATGCCACCGGTTTGATCTCCGGCATATCGCTGGCTCCCGCGCCAATCAATGCACGCAGAGATTCTCGCGTTTCAGTGATTTGCCCTTTGACGGCAGCAATTTGTTTATCGACCGCCAGAATCTGTGCCCGCGCGCCGTGGAAAGGCACTTGCGCTTCCAGACCGTGCGCCACTTTACTCTGGTGCGCTTTCACCGCGTAATCAATCACATCGCGAGTTTGTTCTAACAGATCGAGCATCTGATAGCTGGCCTGCATACTGTAATAAAGCTGCGCTACGCCCGTGGTCAGCGATAGCTCTACTGCTGCGGTTTCTGCCAGCGCGGCATTATGCGCGCCAATGGCGGCAGCAACCGCTGAGCGATGCACACCCCACAAATCGAGATCCAGTCCGGCAAACAAACCGACTGTGGCTTCCGTATAGTACGGCCCGTCCATACCCAGTGCTGACGCATCCATCGCATAAGGGCTTAAAAAGCCGTTCGCCGAGACGCGTTGGCGGTTGAGCATCCCTAACGCTGCGACCTGTAATT
The DNA here is from genome assembly GCF_003000935.1 of Escherichia sp. R1. Classification (NCBI taxonomy): domain Bacteria; kingdom Pseudomonadati; phylum Pseudomonadota; class Gammaproteobacteria; order Enterobacterales; family Enterobacteriaceae; genus Escherichia; species Escherichia sp. R1. The sequence continues at coordinate 116,262 of NZ_PSRU01000007.1, read as the reverse complement.
GTGAACCGGCATCTAACAAATCGGCCTGGGACTGCGCTTTTTCTTCCCGCAGTTTCGCTTCGGCGAGGGTGTGTGAACCACTTAGCGTCCGTTGGATCAGCGCATCCAGCTGCGGGTCATTGAGTTGTTTCCACCACTGCGCCTGCGGCCAGCCGGAGCTGGCAAGATGAATATCATCGGCCAGTTTGATTTGTTCCGGTTTGAGCTGTTGATGAGGCGCAGAATCCTTACGTACCAGGGCACAGCCGGAAATCAGCGTCGTGCTGCCGAGAATGCTGCACAACAGCAGACGTGAAAGTTGACGATTGATCATTGCGTGGCTCCTTGTGCCTGTTCCGTGGCGGGCGTTAATGCCGGGGCTGTCCAGTCTGGCAAGCGGGCGAAAAGCTGGCAGACGTGTTGCTCCTGTTTTAATAAGGTCGGCAGGATGGCCTGCGAGGCGGGTGTTTCTTCAAGCGTTATTTGAGGAGAACGGCTGAGTGCGGTTGCCAGACCGGCGGCGTATTTCTCCAGGGCGTCGGCAAACTGACCTGCTCTGTCCGGCTGTAGTGCGTTATCCAGCGCCTGCGCCGAGTTCCAGGTGGCATCCCAGGCGTGAAGAATATCGCGGCCCTGACGAATAACCGTTTGCGAACGTTCAATCAGTAATGCGCGTTCTTCGCTGTCCAGTTGACGCTCCAGCACCACGCGTTGGCACATCTCTTCACAGGCATTAAACGCCGCATGCAGACCTATGCGAATTTGCAGATAAGTGCGCAGAGCCGTGACTTCCTGCTGGCGTGGGATCCGCATTACTTTACTCAACATACCCAGCGCGCCAGCCAGTTTTTGCGGCAGCGTGCGCGCTTCGCTTTCAGGCCAGACAAAGGTGTAAATCACCGCGGACACCACGGTACCAATGATGATACCCAGGGCGCGATCGCGAATTTCCACCAGGTCGTACACCGGGCCAAAAACGTTTTCGAGCGTGGCGAGCGCGAAGGTGACCACCATCTGTGTGCCGATATAAGAAGAGCGTTCAGAGCTGGTGGCAATCCATGCGCCCAACAGGAAAATCGGTGCCAGCACAAACAGCAATTCGACAATATTGTCCAGCCAGGGCATGACCAATAACGTGAATAACAGCGCCAGAATCGCGCCGCAAAAGGCCCCGCCAAAACGCAGCACCATCTTCTGGTACGACGAACCGACATTGGGATTAGCGACGATCACGCAGGTCAGCATACAGGTGTGAATGCCTTCCCAGTCCACGCCGCTGTAGAAGGTGTAACAGATCAAACAGGCGAGCAGCGTTTTTACCGCGTAGCGCATATAGTCTGGATTGGTAAAGGCATCGGCGACCATTGATGGCGGCTTGGCTGCAGGCGTAGGCGGCGTATTCGGGTCCATCTGACCCAGTTGCAATAACGTCTGGCAGATATTCTCCAGGTTACATTCTCGTGCCGCCACCGCTTCATCTTCACTAAGCCGCCAGTCGCTTTGCCAGCACTGACCTTCGGCAATGGTATGTTGCAGCTTGTTGATTTCTGAGACTAATTTTTGCCGAAATTCAATAATTGCCTGAGAATCAGCAAAAGAGGTGGGATCGTAGCGATTCAGCGTCGAGTAAATGTAGGTTACCGTTGCCACGCAGCTTTGCCACCATGCGCTCTGGGTTCGCCAGTTGGCATCATCCGCGAGGCAAAAGACATTGAGTTTTTGCAGCGCCAGCGCCTCTCTTTCAATCCGCGTTTCGGGTAGCGGTGCGAGGCTGTCCGTCAGGTGGCTAATGGCATCATCAAGCCGATCATTAAGCGCCTGATGCATCTGCGTAATGGCACGACTGGGAAACCACAGCACGCCGATTAACGTCATCAGCAAGGTTGGATAGAGGCCAACAACGATACACCACAGCGTTAAGCGCACGACCACTTCCGGATAGTCGAGCATGGCGGGGAAGGTTTGCCCGTAAATAGCGACAATGGCGACGGCGAAAAAGACCAGTCCCAGCCGATGGGTGCGCATCAAAAACATGCAGCCCATCAGGATCGGCCCGGCGATGATCAATCGGATCAACGGTTCGCCATATGACCATTTGTAGATCAAAAACAGGCTGCCGATCTCCAGCACCGTGGCAACCACAAACAAGATCGCGACAAATTTGGTGTAAAACGCGTTCGACTGAATACCGTAAAACAGCACTGCCAGTGATAACGCCACAAAAGGGATCTCAAAAGTCATCGAGATCAGAATCACCAGCAGGCAGCCTACCCAGAGTTGCATAGTCTGTGGCACGCGCCCTGGTCGCCGCTCGCTTAACTCTTCATGAAAGAACGCCAGCAGCCTGACCACCGGTAATGGCAGGGAGTTGAGCGCGCTCATTATTGTGGCTCAAGATTAGCGACTGCCGAAGCGCCGATGCGGAACATTTCCGGGTCAGGTTTATCAACCATGATTTTGACCGGAAAACGCTGGGCAACGCGGACCCAGTTAATAGACCGTGACACTTTCGGCAGGCCGCCCAGCACCAGGCCGCCGTCATCCGGTAGCACGCCGTAGCCAATCGAATCCACTTTACCCTCGAAGGTTTTGCCGCTGTCGCTCATCAGGCGAATGGTTGCGAGTGTACCCGAGCGAATATTTTTCAGATCGGTTTCGCGGAAGTTGGCAATCACGTACCAGTGACGAGTGTCGATTAGAGTGAAAATAGGGCGCATCGCAGATGCAAACTGCCCGACGGAGGTTTTGAGGGAAATGACCCGGCCATCAAACGGCGCGCGAACGGTCGCCATTTCCAGATGCAGTTTCGTCAACGCAATATCCGCTTCGACTGCCGCACGTTGCGCCACCAGCGCATCCACGCCGCTGACGGAGCTGGCGGCTGACTGCGCCTGCAACAATACGGCATTAAGGTCCGCTTCTGCCGCACGCTGTGCGGTTCTTGCACGGTCAACCTCTTCCGCAGAAACAAAACCTTCTCGCAGTAGCGGTTCGGTACGGCGTAACGTATCGCTGGCTTGTTTCGCGGCGGCACGGGCTTTTTCTACCGTGGCATTAACCGAGTCGGCACCAAACTGTTGTGCGTCAACGCTACGCTGGGTGAGCATAATTTGCTTATCCAGCGCCGCGAGGGAGGCTTCAGCTTTCGCCAGATTGGCTTCGTACGGGCGCGGATCAATGCGGAACAGCAAATCGCCCTGTTTCACCGCCTGGTTGTCGGTGACTGCCAGTTCTACAATGCGACCGCTGACTTCCGGCACCACATCAATGGTATCTGCTGACGCGTAAGCGTCATTAGTTGATGGCGCACTGTCTACGCGCCAGATAACGAAAACAAGGGCAACCAGCGCCAACGCAACCACTAACAGAGCAGGGAATTTACTGCGAGGAGCTTTTTTCGGCGTACTTTCCATGAGCGCGTCTCAAATAGATTAGAAAAATGCCAGCCAGAACAGCATGGCGTAGAGAGCAAAAAGGGCGGTATAAATAATTCCGACAAATGCCAGATTGATATTTGTCCGCTGAATAATTCGCCTCGTGATGAGCGTCAAAATAAGGCTGGCAATAGCGCAGAAAAACCAGCCGGGATAATAAGCGCCGATCACCGGGATCGCCGGAGATAATGAGCATCCCGATACCATGAAGACGGGAATTATCCAGGCTGTCTTTTTGAGTTGCATCGCCATGCGAGAGAGAACTGTTGGCATATTAAATACATCCTGTCTGCTGCGAACAATATCTGTAGTGAATATCAATAACCATTGAAGGCGTCAGTATGGCTATTTTCTTGATGAATAAAAATAGCTTTATTCAGCCACCGCATTCATAACTTATATATTTTATGTATTAATTTGCTGTATATATTTTTAAAATAAATGCTTTTGGGGGCTTCAGCGCCCCCAAAAGCGAGTGACATTAATTTGGGGTTACGATATTCACCCACAAATCGAAATTATCCAGACAGGCGATAATTTCTTCCAGTTTCGCGCCATTGCCAATAATTTTGGCTTTCTTCGCTTTCACCAGATCGGCCATTTTAGCCTGTCCGGTCAGCACGGTGTGCAGATCTTCACGGCTAATGTAGAAAGAGGCGTCGGCTTGCGATTGCAGCGTTTTACGGTAGTTAAGCACGCTATCGTTCAGCATCAGGTTAAGGTTATCGCCGTTGCTCATATTGAAGTTCAGGCTGATATTTTTACCTGCGGCTTTCGTGCTATCGAGGCGAACGGCCATAAAGTCGAACAGCATTTCGACCGACATCCCGCGAATGGTGTCCGGGGAACCGGTGGTGCCGTGGCTGAACTTATGCACCCCTTCGCGCAGCTCTTTCGCGCCGGTCAGGTAGAAACCGCGCCATGTGGCGGACTCGGCCTGATAGCCCAGCTGTTCAAAGTTATTCGCTTGCAGATTCTTCGCGACCTGGTCACCCGGGTTGGCGGCAATCACCTGTTTCAGCAGTTCTGCCGACCAGCGATAATCACCTTGCTTGTTCGCTTCTTGCGCCAGGTTGATGACGCGGGCAGAACCGCCCAGCGCCTGCACGTAACGTTTACCCATCTCCACCTGACCATACGGATGCAGGTTAGCCGGGTTACCGTCGTAATAGCCAAGATAGAAGTTATATACCGCGCGGGCGTTGTGGCTGACAGAACCGTAATAGCCGCGGCTGGCCCAGTTATTGGCAAGCGCAGGCGGCAGCTTAATCATGTCGCCGATTTCATTCATGGTGTAGCCCTGGTTCGCCAGGTGCAGGGTCTGGTCGTGAATGTACTTGATAGTATCGCGATATTTACCAATATAATCATTGATATGTTTATTGCCCCAGACCGGCCAGGTGTGCGGCATAAACAGTACTTCCGCGTCGTTACCCCACATATCCAACGTTTCGTTCAGATACTCGGTCCACTTGCTGGTGTCGCGGGTTTTCGCGCCGCGCAGAGTGTAGAAGTTGTGCAGGGTATGCGTGGCGTTCTCGGCGGTACACAGGGCTTTCAGGGCCGGAATATAGAAGTGCATTTCGGCTGGCGCTTCGCTACCTGGGGTCATCAGGAAGTCAAACTCCAGGCCGTCGATAATCATCTTCTCGCCAGTTCTGACGATAGTTTTAGTCGGTGCAATAATGCTCGGGTCGCCCGTTGCCAGCGTCACGCCAAGGCCATTACCCACATTGCCTTGCGCGTTGTGCGGCAGTAACAGACCGTAAGAGTAGAGCGCACGGCGGCTCATGATGTTACCCGCCAGCACGTTTTCGCTGATGGCTTCGTCCATAAAGCCAGCTGGAGCAATCACCTGAACTTTTCCGGATTTAACATCGGCTTCAGAGATGATGCCTTTCACGCCGCCATAGTGGTCGGCGTGGCTGTGGGTATAGATAACGGCAATAATGGGTTTTTGCGGGCGATGCTGGAAGTAAAGGTCAAGTGCGGCTTTTGCGGCAGGTGGCGTCACCAGTGGGTCAATAACAATAATGCCTTTCTCGCCCTCAACGAACGTAATGTTAGAGATATCCTGGCCGCGCACCTGATACATTTTATCGGTGACTTTGAACAGGCCTGAAATGCCGTTGATCTGCGACTGACGCCACAGGCTGGGGTTTACGGTTTCCGGCGCAGCGGCATTAATATCAAATTTGTAATCATTCGCGCGGTAGTAAATTTTACCGTTCGCATCACGCAGAATACCTTCATCCAGCAGCGGAGCGATAAATCCACGCTGGGCATCGTCAAAATCCTGACGATCGCTAAACGGTAATGATTTGGCGTAATTCTGATTAACCTGTTGGGTATATTGAGTGGCGGCTTTCGCTTCATCTGTTGCGTAAGCGGTATTTATCATCATGCCGCTGGCGGCAGTGAACGCAATAACAATCCTGCTCAAACGGAATAACCGAGAGTTATTCATATAAATCTCCATTTATCATTTATGTCGTAAATATGTAATCCATGCAAAATACGTCATTTAAAGCTGGCGTTATCATAATTCTGAAATTGCGACTTTAATAAGTGGAAGTGTGAGCGGAACGAGCCATTTTATTAGGCATTTGTGCTGAAGAGGGAAAATTACAGTAGAACTATCATTGCTGGGAATAATATGGGCTGTTTTATGTAATTATTATATATATTGTACCTGTCGTTGGCACAACGGGACATTGCGCTACTGTGCCAACGCTTTACTCATGGGACTTTAGCACAGGACTGTGGCAAAAAACGTTGATGCGCCAATATTGCTGCACCCTGAGCGCCATTAAAGTCAGAAGATGAGGCGGCAATAAAGCGCACAACCTGATACGGCAGTGGACGGCGCAGGTACTTTTGGGTCATGGCAATGAGAGTCTCGCGTGGGAAGGCGGGCATATCCATCACGCCACCGCCCAGAATCACCGCATCGGGATCGAACAGATTAATGCTGGTGGCAATGGCTCGTGCCGCGTTTTCAAGCAGACTCTGGACGAAAGGGGCGTTTTCCGCATGGACGAAAAGATCGCTCAATGGGTAATTTCGGGGCTGTTGTTCGTACCAGCGTCTTAGCGCCATTCCAGAGCAATTGGTTTCCAGGCACCCAGAATTGCCACACGCGCAGTGTTGGGTCATATCTCCCAGGGGGATATGGCCCAGTTCGCCTGCCACACCGTGTGCACCCGTCCACGGCGCACCGTTCATCCACACTGCGAACCCCATCCCCGTACCGAGATAGGCTGCCAGAACCAGTTGTTGCGTAAGGCGGTTTTCTACTACGTCCCAGGAGAGTTGCAGGTTAACGTCGCGGGAAAACTCAACCGGACAATTCAGCGTATTTTCGAGCTTATCGGCGAGATCATATAAATCTGCCGCTGTTAACGGCAGGTTAGGCGTAGAAATAATGGTGCGTTTATCTTTACTGACCAGCGCCGGAAATCCCATCACCAGACCATGACAGCGAGCGTTAAAGCGCCTGAGTTGCTCGTCAATCATTTCGCCGATACCCGACACCAGGTCGGGAGCAATAACTTCTGCGGTCCGCTTTTTTTCGCAGTGTAGCGTTTCACCTTCTGCTGTCCGCAGACAAAAGCGGATATGCGTTGCCCCCATATCCACGCCCGCTACGACGTTATGCTGTTTTTGCATGAGGCTGTACCTCGCTTTTTGCAGCCAGAATCTGCGCGGTCATAATTCTCCATGCTTCGTCGATATTTTCCGCATGATTAAACAGGCCGGAAGTGCCGACGATAAAGACATCCGCCCCTGCCGCCATTAGTTTTTCGTAAGTTGCCTGGTTGCAGGAACCGTCCACCTCAATTTCGTACTCCAGACCTTCTCGTTCACGCCATGCCTTCAGTTCGGCAACTTTATCCAGCATTTCAGGAATGAAGGGTTGTCCGGCAAAACCGGGATCGACAGTCATGACCGTAATTTTATCAGCCTTATGGATATAGTATTTCATGGCCTCAACCGGCGTTTCCGGATTAAGAATCAGCCCCACTTTCATGCCATGACGGCGGATTTCATCAATCAGGCGGAATGCCTGACCGTTGATAGTTTCCGGATGCAAAGTGATGAAATCAGCTCCCGCACGTGCCAGTTGAGCAATGTAATCCTGCGGACGCGTTACCATCAGATGGCAGTCGAGCGGTTTACTCGCCAGTTTTTTTACCTGGCTTACGAAGAACGGTGAGAGCGTCAGATTCGGCACAAAGTGGCCGTCCATGATATCGATATGAAAGTAATCGGCATGGCTGTCGATAAATTCGATCTGTTCTTTAAATTTCAGCAGATCCATACACATTAACGAGGGGGAGATTTTCATGTTCAATTCCTTACTTACTGATAAGACGGTCAAGGGCGACAGCCGCGATAATTAATCCGCCCATCACCACCAGTTGGTAATAGGTTTGTACCTGCAAAATATTCAGACCGTTGTTGATGGTGCCGATGATCAACCCGCCAATCACCACAGAGAAAATGCGCCCCTTGCCGCCGAAGAAACTGGTGCCGCCAATGATGGCGCTGGCAATGGCATAGGTTTCAAAACCCATACCGGCAAGCGGTTCTGCGGCACCGAGTCGTGCAGTTGAGACGACGCCTGCCAGACCTGCACAAACACCGGAGATGATAAACACCACCAGGATGTGGAATTTCACGTCAATCCCGGAATAGAACGCCGAGTTTTTGTTGCCGCCCAGTGCGTAGATGTTGCGTCCGAGCCGCATACGCGTTGTCAGAAACCAAAGGATGAGCGCGACAATTAGCGAGAAGATAACGGGGACAGGTATCCCAATTACGCTGGCGGCAAAGAAGTTCACGAAGTCAAATGAGAAGCCGTATACCGAGTTGGCATCGGAGATCACCAGCGTGATCCCACGGAAAATAGCGTTGGTGCCAAGGGTGATAATGAACGGGTGTAGTCCCGTCCAGTTGACCAGGCAGCCGTTGATCGCCCCCAGTGCGCCGCCAACCAGTACACCGCCAATTAGCGCCGCGAGAAACGGATCAATACCTGCCAACATCAGTTTAGCGGTCACCATACCGGAAAGCGCCAGAATCGCGCCAACCGAAAGGTCGATACCGGCGACCAGGATAGCGAAGAATTCCCCCATGCCGATCAGTACCGTCACGGAGCTTTGCACAAAAATCTGGGTAATATTATTGGTGGTCAGAAAATATTCTGACGACAGCGAACCAAAAATGGCGACGATGATCGCCAGGATAAAAAAGGTGCCGTATTTATCCCAGAACAGCGCAAAGTTGAACGGTTTCTTCTCGCTCGCTTCGCTTTTTACTCGTGTGGTAAAGCCCATGCCATAATCTCCTCTTCGCTCATGTCATCGCGATTGGTCAGGATTTGCGTCAGTCGTCCTTCGCAGAACACGGCGATGCGGTCGCAGACGGTGATAATTTCAGGTAGTTCAGATGACACCATCAGGATGACTTTTCCGTCGTCCGCCAGTTGGCGCATCACTTTGTAAATTTCGGCTTTCGCGCCAACGTCGATGCCACGGGTAGGTTCATCGAAAATGATCACTTCCGGGTGACAGCACAGCCATTTGGAGATCAGGACTTTCTGCTGGTTACCGCCGGAGAGTTCAGTGATGTTCTGGTTTACCGAATGACATTTCAGCGCCAGCAGTTCGCGCTGGGCTTCAGCGGTACGTTGCTCGTCAACTTCATGAAACAACCCCATCGCGCCTTTATAGCCGCCGTCTTTCAGACTGCGGCTGATAGCTATGTTCTGAGCGATAGAAAAGTTGGGGAAAAAGCCGTTATCCCGGCGGCTTTCAGTGATGTAAGCCATCCCTTTTTTCACGGCATCCAGGGGAGAACGTGGAGAGATATCTTTGCCATTAAGACGGATTTCTCCGCCAGCGCGTTTATCAACGCCAAACAGGCAGTTCATCAGTTCAGTACGTCCGGAACCGACCAGTCCGGCAAAGCCTAATATTTCTCCCCGGCAGACGCTAAATGAGATATCCCGGACCTTTTTTCTGTCACGGCTGGTGACGTTGCGCACCTCAAAAACCGTATCGTGCGCAAGGTTGCTGACATTCTCCTTCATCGCGTTAAAACGGTTTTGCAATTCGCGGCCTACCATCAGACGGACGATATCGTCATTTGACACATCGCTCACCATGCCGCTGCAAACGCTGCTGCCGTCTTTCATCACCGTATAGCGGTCGCAAATACGGCGAATTTCCGCCAATTTATGCGAGATATAGACGATGGCCGTACCCTCCTTACGCAACTGATTCATGATCAGAAACAGATAGTCCACCTCTTTATTGGTGAGTGAGGAGGTGGGTTCATCCATGATGATGACTTTGGCGTCGAGCATCAGCGTTTTGGCAATTTCCAGCATCTGCTTGTGGCTGATAGATAAATTCGCCACTTTCTCATCTAAATCAACTTTCAAGCCCACGCGTAATAACATCATGGCGGCGCGGACACGCATTTCTCGCCAGTCGATAATATTGACGCCACAGATTTTTTTCGTCAGATGACGACCAATATATAAATTTTCCAGTACGGTTAATTCATCAATAACGCTGAGTTCCTGATAAATAATCCCGATACCGAGTTGTGCCGCTAATTTATGATCCAGTTTGTTATAGTTAATGTTATTAATGGTAATGGTGCCTTTGGTCGGCTCATGTATCCCGGATAACACTTTCATTAGCGTAGATTTACCCGCACCATTTTCTCCTAGTAATGCATGTATTTCACCAGGATAAACCGTTAAATTAACCGACTTTAATGCGTGAACCGGACCAAAGGACTTGCCGATCCCCGCCATCGATATATATGGCGTGGCCATAAATAACCTCTCTGCACGAAATATCGTATTATTGCCTGATGGCTACGTTTATCAGGTCTACGTTCAGGTTATTTTGTTGGCCGGATAAGACACTTCATTAGCATCATCATCCGGCATCATTCAGTTTTATTGAGTGACCAGGATTGAATCGACCAGTTTAAATTCCGGTGCTTTATCCAGCGGGATAACCTTGCCGGATTTCTCAGCGTCAACCATCAGCTTCAGACCCGTTGCACCGATATCCGCCGGGTTCTGGGCAACCGTCGCGGTCATTTGTCCGGCTTCCACCATTTTGCGGGCTTCCGGAATTCCATCTGTACCGACGACCAACACTTTGCCCGTTTTTCCGGCGTTTGCGACTGCCTGAGCAACACCCATTGCCATCGTGTCATTCGCGCAATAGATCGCTTTAATATTCGGATTACGTTGCAACACGTTAGTGGCGACATCCAGTGCTTTAATGCGGTCCCAGTCGGCAGGCTGGCTGGCGACAAGCTTGATCTGGCTTGCTTTTTTGAAGGCTTCGGTGGCACCATTACGACGCGCTTCACCGGAGGCGTTACCGGCTTTACCCTCAATGATTGCGACTTCACCACCTTCAGCGCCCAATTTATCAATAATGAACGACGCGCCTTTCGCCCCGACAGCAACGTTATCGGTGGTGACAAAACCTTCCACATTGCCGCCAGCTTTTTTCAGATTATCCATGTCGATTTTTTCATCGAGATTAACCAGATAAATGCCTTTTTTCCATGCGCGGGCGACAGGCATGACCAGATTCACTGAGGATAATGGCGCGAAGGCGATACCTTTGTAATTTTTATTACTGAGATCTTCAAATAACTGCAATTGAGATTGAAAATCGCCTTCTGAAGGAGAGGCAAAAATATCAACGCTGACGCCCAGCGTTTTTGCTTCATCTTCAATGCCTTTTTTCATATCTACCCAAAATGGGTTGGAGAGTGTTTTCAATACGACAGCATATTCGGCGGCAGCAAAAGCGCTGGTTGACAACATTAAGCCCACGAGTGTGCCGCTGAAATATTTCAGATATTTATTCATAATCATGTTCTCACGGTAAGGGGAGAGGTAACTCCGCGATGGCGGAATTACCTTTTTCTTATTTCAGCGCGCCTGGTGAGAAGAAATCAACAATTGCGCCGGTTTTTTGCATATTAATATTAGCTTGTTCAATGTTGAGCTGGGCGACAGAGACAAAAAACGCGTCCAGCAAAGTCAGTTGTAATATTCTTGCCGAGGCATTACGACCTAATAACGGTGTTTCCGGGGCCGGTGAGCAAATAATATAATCGGCCAGCTTCGCTATTGGTGAATGATAGCTATGCGTTATACAAATAATCTTTGCCCCGTTCTTTTTTGCCAGTTCTACAGCCGCTTTTACATCACTGGTTCGCCCGGAATGAGTCACCACCAGCACCACATCTCCTTCCTGTAACAACGAAGCAGACATCATCATGATGTGAGCGTCCGGATAGGCCTGGCAGCGTACGCCAATGCGTAAAAACTTGTGCTGTACATCAGCACAGATAGCATTTGATCCTCCGGCACCGTACAAATCCCGCTGTCTGGCCTGATAGAAAAAGCGGGCGGCACGGTGGATCTCATCAACGTTGACGATCGACTGACCTTCCATAATGGTGCGTAAAGTGATGTTAAATACCTTATTCACCACATCCTGCGGCGCTTCATCAAAAGCCAACTCGGACGGCAATACCTGTTCTGACTGAGAAAAATAATCTTCCAGCGCACTGCGTAAGTTACGAAAGCCGCTAAACCCCAGCAGCTTTGATACCTTAACGATCATCGCTTCAGATACCGCCAGAGCTTCTGCGACATCTTTAATTGCGGGTGCACAACTCAGGTTACCGGGTTTGAGTAACCACTCCACGATGCGGCTTTCGTTTTCTGTCATTCCTTCCTGCTTCATTCGCAGGTAAGGCGCTAACCCGATACCGTTCGGAAGCGCTGAATCAAACTCTGACTGGCTCATCACGTTCTCTTGTCCTTGAATTGAAGACGCCACTATATCACCACAGCAAGAACAGAAAAGATGCTGGCAACTTCACAAAAAAATAAAATTTATAAAGTTTGTTTTGTTGTGAATAATGGAGAGTGGCTTAAAATTTCATTTCATTTAATCACTTTAAAAACATGATGTTATTTGTTTTTCTGGTTTATTGGATGATAGATGTTGCTGGATAGTGAGTGTCTTTAACGCTATTGCGCTGCCAGATGTAACTCTGTAAAACAGATCGGGAAGGCGGATTTCATCGATTTTGGGTGTTTTTAATTCATTTACATCACAAATGTTTTTTGATTGTGAAGTTTTGCACGGGCGGGGAAGATGAATGAAAAAGATTGCATTTGGCTGTGATCATGTCGGTTTCATTTTAAAACATGAAATAGTGGCACATTTAGTTGAGCGTGGCGTTGAAGTGATTGATAAAGGAACCTGGTCGTCAGAGCGTACTGATTATCCGCATTACGCCAGTCAAGTCGCACTGGCCGTTGCTGGCGGAGAGGCTGATGGCGGGATTTTGATTTGTGGCACTGGCGTCGGTATTTCGATAGCGGCGAACAAGTTTGCCGGAATTCGCGCGGTCGTTTGTAGCGAACCTTATTCCGCGCAACTTTCGCGGCAGCATAACGACACCAACGTGCTGGCTTTTGGTTCACGAGTAGTTGGCCTCGAACTGGCAAAAATGATTGTCGATGCGTGGCTGGGCGCACAGTACGAAGGCGGTCGTCATCAACAACGCGTGGAGGCGATTACGGCAATAGAGCAGCGGAGAAATTGAGATTCATCCACTACTTGCATGGATGAGTAATGACTAATGTGGATAGAGTTTCTTTTTGAGGTTGGCTAATGAAACGCTTTCCGCTATTTCTTTTATTCACCCTGTTCACGCTGTCCACCGTTCCGGCCCAGGCCGATATTATCGATGACACCATTGGCAATATTCAGCAGGCGATTAACGACGCTTATAACCCTGACCGTGGGCGAGACTATGAAGATTCGCGCGACGACGGCTGGCAGCGTGAAGTGAACGACGATCGGCGCAGACAATATGATGACCGCCGCCGCCAGTTTGAAGATCGCCGCAGGCAGCTGGACGATCGCCAGCGCCAGCTGGATCAGGAGCGTCGGCAACTGGAAGATGAAGAGCGGAGAATGGAAGATGAGTATGGGCGTTGATGTTGAGTTTAGAGCAGGCATCGCCCCTCACCCATCACGCCACCCCAATCTCCATCCCATCAAACCCCGCCTCAAACCCCGACGGCAGTGCGTTTTCCATCAGCCACGCATCAAACTGGTGGTTGATATGGGTCAGAATCACCCGTGGCGAGCGGATAACCTGATTCAGCGCAAGCACGGTATTTAAATCACAGTGATTACGCGGTGCATCCTCGCGCGGCGGGTGGCTGCAATCAATCACCATTACCTGCGGCTGATTATTGCGTAAAAATTTCAGCGTTTTTTCCGGCAAGCCAGCGGTGTCAGACAGCCACGCCACCCGGCTGTGTGCCGTTTCCAGCAGATAACCGAAGGTCAGTTTTGAGTGGTTGAGCGGCAGGGGCGTGACCTGTAACCCCTGTAAATCAAACACCACAAACGGTTCCATCGTGTGGCTGAAATCAAGCAGGCCCGGATGTTTAAACAGATCGTCGCAGCCCTGTTCATCCGGCGGGCCGTAGACCGGGATCTGATCGCCCACGCCCCAGCGCAGCGGAAACAGCCCCTGGACGTGATCCATATGATAATGCGTCAGCAAAAACTGCTGGAACGATCCTGGCGACCAGCGATCGGCGAGATCGTGCAGCCCGGCGTCGATCAGGGTGATTGCGTCGTTAAACTTTACTACGCCGCTGCATGGCTGGCGGCGATACTGCGGCGAGCGTCGTGCTCTGGCGCAGGCCGCGCACTCGCAGCCCCATGCCGGAACGCCCTGTGCGCCGCCGGTGCCGGTGAGCGTGAGGGTCAGGCTCATGTTACAGCGCCTTGGTGAAGCGGAAGTGGCTCTGCTCGTAGCCTTCGCGCAGATAGAAACGGTGCGCGTCGTGGCGCTTGACGTTGGTGGAAAGCTCGGTCATTTCTGCCCCGGCCTGGCGGGCTTCTTCTTCTGCCCATGCCAGTAATTTACTGCCGATGTTCAGACCGCGCGCCTGCGGCATCACCACCAGTTCCTGAATTTCGCCGATCCAGTTGACATGATGCAGATGAAACTGCAAATGCAGGCCGATCATGCCGACAACCTCGCCATCCAACAGCGCCAGATGGTAGCGCATATTCGGGTCACGCAGGTTGGCGTTAAAGCCCACGCGAAACGCCTGGTGGTCAAACTCCGCTTGTTTTAGCTCACAAATCAGCGCGTAAACCGCGTCGGTGTCGTACTGCGTTGCCGGGCGAAGTTCACAAGCAGGCATGGTGTTTCTCCTTCTGATGAATCAGCGACAGCAGCGTGTCGACCGACTGGCGCAGGCTGCCGTCATTATTGAGTGTATGGCAATCCTGAGGAGTATAGCGGGCGGCGCGCGCCAGCCGGGCATTAATTTCACTGGCGTTTTCGCGGCCACGGTTTTCCAGGCGCTGGCGCAGGATCTCCGGCGAAACCTGTAAACAGATGGGCAGCAGCGCCGATTGATAACGCGCCCGCGCCTGCGGCAGGTGGGCGCGTGAGCCGTTGACCACCACGTCAAATCCAGCGTGCAGCCAGAGGTCGATCTCGACGCCGACGCCATAATACAGACCGTTAGCGTGCCAGCTTAAGGCCAGAAGGTTCTGCCCCGCGCGGGTAAAAAACTCCTGCTCGCTCAGGGCGATATGGTTTTCACTTCCGGCGCTGGCGGCGCGCGTGATGTAGCGATGCGCTACCAGTAGCTGAGTTTGTTCCCGCTGGCGGAGTTCCGTCAACAGACTGTCTTTTCCGGAGCCAGAGGCCCCCATTAACCAAATCAGTTTTCCCGTCATCAGAACACCCTTTTACCCTGACGCCAGACGTGGTCGATATGAATGTGGTTGCCCTTGCGATGCGCCAGCACCAGGTCGGCGCGTTTGCCCTCGCCAATCACCCCGCGATCCTGAAGATTAAGCGCCTGCGCCGGATTTTTAGTCACCAGCTTCACCGCCTGCGGCAGCGTAAAGCGGTTGCTCTCGTCATCGGCGACGCGAAATGCCGCATCGAGCAGGCTGGCGGGGTAGTAGTCGGAAGAGAGGATATCCAGCAGGCCAAGCTGCGCCAGTTCACTGGCCGCCACGTTGCCGGAGTGCGAACCGCCGCGCACGATATTCGGCGCGCCCATCAGCACGTTCATGCCATGCTTGCGCGAGGCTTCTGCCGCTTCGAACGTGGTGGGAAATTCGGCGATCACGCTGCCAAGCTGATGGGATTGGGCTACGTGGGCGTGCGTGGCGTCATCGTGGCTGGCGAGCGCAATGTGTCGCGCGCGGCACATTGCGGCGATAGTTTCGCGATTCGGCTGTGACCAGCGTGCGGCGAGCGCCAGTTGCTCCTCTTCGTACTGTTGCATCTGCGCATCGGTGAGCGAGTATTTGCCCTGATAATATTCACGATATTTTTCGCGGTTGGCGAACTGGCGCTGGCCCGGTGAGTGATCCATCAGCGACACCAGCGTTACCGGTTCGCGCTGTACCAGTTTTTCAAACAGCGGCAGCGTGGTGTGATGCGGCAGTTCGCAGCGTAGGTGCAGACGGTGCTCGGCACGGTTGACGCCGCGTTTCTGCGTCTCTTCGATGGCGTTGATCATCTTCTCCAGATTCTCCAGCCGATCGCCGCCGTCGCGTACATCACCAATCGCCACGGCGTCCAGCACGGTGGTGATGCCGCTCGCCACCATCAGCGCGTCGTGGCTGCTCATCGCCGAGTGGGCAGGCCAGTCAACTTTCGGGCGCGGGGTGAAGAATTTATCCAGATTATCGGTATGCAGCTCAATCAGCCCCGGTAGCAGCCAGCCGCCTTCGCCGTCCATTGCTTCTGACAGGTGACTCTGGCTTTCGGCAAAGGCGCGGATTTCGCCGTCCTGCATCTCCAGAGAACCGTGTACCACCTCGTTTTCCAGCACCAGTTTGACGTTATTGATAATCATGAAGAGACTCCCATTGGGTGCAGGCGGTCGGCGACTTGCTCGCGCACGGTTTCGTCATGGAAGATACCGACGATGGCCGCGCCGCGGGCTTTGGCTTCGCGGATCAGTTCCACTACGGCGGCGCTGTTTTTAGCGTCCAGCGAGGCGGTAGGTTCGTCGAGCAGCAGAATGGGGTAGTCGACGATAAAGCCACGGGCGATGTTGACACGCTGCTGTTCGCCACCGGAGAAGGTCGATGGCGCGAGGTGCCACAGGCGTTCAGGCACGTTCAGGCGGGTGAGGAGACGCGCGGCTTTAGCGGCGCAGGCTTCACGCGGTACGCCGGTATCGAGCAGCGGCTGCATCACCACTTCCAGTGCCGAAATACGTGGGATGACGCGCAGAAACTGGCTTACCCAGCCGACAGTGGTTTTGCGGATCTCCACCACTTTGCGCGCTGGCGCGGTGACCAGGTCGACCCATTCATCACCGTGTTTGATCTGGATTTGCCCTTCGTCGGGTAGATAGTTGGCATACAGCGAGCGTAGCAGAGTTGATTTTCCACTGCCGGAATGGCCGTGGAGTACCACGCATTCGCCGGCGTTGACGGTGAGTGAGGCGCCTTGTAATACAGGCAGGCGCACGCCGTTTTGCTGGTGCAGGATGAAGGTTTTACTGACGTTTTGTACGTTAATCATTTTTCGCCTCGTGGTTCGGGTGTCGGATGCGACGCTGATGCGTCTTATCCGACCTACGGGGAGCGCATTTGTAGGCCGGATAAGGCGTTTACGCCGCATCCGGCATCAGCTCAATTCTGCAAAACCGATGACACCAGCAACTGGGTATATGGATGGTGAGGGTCGTCGAGCACGCGGTCGGTTAACCCACTCTCCACCACTTGCCCCTGTTTCATCACCAGCAAACGGTCCGCCAGCAGGCGGGCGACGCCCAGATCGTGGGTAACAATCACTACCGCCAGGTTCAGCTCCACCACCAGACCGCGCAGCAGATCGAGCAGGCGCGCCTGTACCGATACATCCAGCCCGCCGGTTGGCTCGTCCATAAACACCAGCTTCGGATGCGTCACCAGGTTGCGGGCAATCTGCAAACGCTGCTGCATACCGCCGGAAAAGGTGGTCGGCAGGTCGTCGATCCGGTTGGCGGGAATCTCCACCTCTTCCAGCCACTTCTGCGCGGTGGCACGAATATCGCCGTAATGACGCGCCCCGGTTGCCATCAACCGTTCGCCGATATTGCCGCCTGCCGACACCTGGCGGCGCAGGCCGTCAAGCGGATGCTGATGCACCACACCCCATTCGGTGCGCAGCAGGCGACGGCGGTCGGCCTCGCTCATCGCGTACAGCGAACGGTTCTCGTAGCGAATTTCCCCTTGCTGTGGTGTCAGGCGGGCGGAAATTGATTTCAGTAGCGTGGTCTTCCCGGAACCGGACTCCCCAACAATGCCCAGAACTTCTCCTGGCCATAAATCAAAAGAGACATCGCTGAAGCCTTTGCCCGGGGCATAAAGGTGGGTCAGGTTATTGACCGAAAGTAACGGTTGATTCATTGGCTTTTGGCCTCGTTCTGTTGGCGGCAATAATCGGTATCGGAGCAGACAAACATGCGTTTTCCGGCGTCATCCAGCACCACTTCATCAAGATAGCTGTGGGTCGATCCGCAGATGGCGCATGGTTCATCCCACTGCTGGACGGTGAACGGATGATCATCGAAATCGAGGCTTTCCACGCGGGTAAACGGTGGCACGGCATAGATGCGCTTCTCGCGCCCCGCGCCAAACAGTTGCAGGGCGGGCATCATGTCCATTTTCGGGTTATCGAATTTCGGGATCGGCGACGGGTCCATTACGTAGCGCCCGTTCACCTTCACCGGATAGGCGTAGGTGGTGGCGATATGACCGAAGCGGGCGATATCTTCATACAGTTTCACCTGCATCACGCCGTACTCCTCCAGCGCGTGCATGGTGCGCGTTTCCGTCTCACGCGGCTCAATAAAGCGCAGCGGTTCGGGGATCGGCACCTGGAAGATAACTATCTGATCTTCGGTCAGCGGCGTTTCGGGTATGCGGTGACGCGTCTGGATAAGTGTCGCATCGTCCGTGCGCTCGGTGGTGTTCACCCCGGTCACGCGCTTAAAGAAGTGACGAATCGACACGGCGTTGGTGGTGTCGTCTGCGCCCTGGTCAATCACCTTCAACACGTCGCTTTCGCCAATCACGCTGGCGGTGAGCTGAATGCCGCCGGTTCCCCAGCCGTAGGGCATCGGCATCTCGCGTCCGCCAAACGGCACCTGATAACCGGGGATTGCCACCGCTTTTAAGATGGCGCGGCGGATCATGCGTTTGGTCTGCTCGTCGAGGTAGGCAAAGTTGTAGCCGCTCAGATTAGCCATGGTTCTGCTCCTGTTGCAGACGTTTGAGTAGCTCCAGT
The DNA here is from genome assembly GCF_003000935.1 of Escherichia sp. R1. Classification (NCBI taxonomy): domain Bacteria; kingdom Pseudomonadati; phylum Pseudomonadota; class Gammaproteobacteria; order Enterobacterales; family Enterobacteriaceae; genus Escherichia; species Escherichia sp. R1. The sequence goes on along the minus strand of NZ_PSRU01000007.1, from coordinate 97,447 downwards.
TCGGCCTGGAAATCGACGTAGTGCGGGAGTTTGAGGTGCGAGACAAAGCCTGCGGCTTCGACGTTGTCGGCATGCGCCAGCACGAACTCTTCATCCTGCGCCGGGCCTGTCGCGTGCTCGCCGTACTCCGGGGCTTGTAGAGCGCGGTCAACCAGCGCCATCGCCATCGCCATCGCTTTGCGCTCGCTCATGCCGAACACCAGCCCGTAGCCGCGCGTGAAGTGCGGCGGCTCATCCGGCGGGTCGATAAAACCGTTGACCATTTCACATTCGGTCATCAGCAGTTCGCCGACGTTCACCGCAAATCCCAGCTCTTCCGGCACAATCGACACGTCGATATAGCCGCTGCGGATTTCGCCTGCGAACGGATGATTGCGTCCGTAACCACGCTGGGTGGAGTAGGCCAGCGCCAGCAAATAGCCTTCGTCGCCGCGCATTAATTGTTGCAGGCGGGAGGAGCGTGAGCAGGGGTAAACCGGCGGCGTGCGGGTGATGTCGTCCGGCTGTGCGCCGCTATCTTCTTCAAACTTCGCCAGCCCCTGACGCGCCAGCAGGCTGAAAACGTGCGGCGACGGCAGTTGTTCGCTGTCGGCTGTGGTCAGCGTCGGCGTTTCGCCGTTTGCCAGCAGGGTGAAATCGAGCAGGCGATGGGTGTAGTCGTAGGTGGGGCCAAGCAGTTGGTCGCCGGGAATGTCTTTATAAATTGCTGAAATACGCCGTTCGAGACGCATCCCGGTGGTGTCGAGCGGCTCACTGACCGCCAGCTTCGCCAGCGTGGTGCGGTAGGCGCGCAACAGGAAAATCGCTTCGACGTTATCGCCGCTGGCCTGTTTCAGCGCCAGCGCGGCCAGCTCGCGGTCGGCAATACCGCCTTCGGTCATCACGCGATCTACCGCGAGGTTAAGCTGCTGTTCAATCTGGGCGACGCTCAGTTCAGGCAAATCAGTATCGCCCCGGCGTCGGCTCTCTTGCAGGGCGTGGGCGGCGTCGATCGCCTTTTCGCCCCCTTTCACGGCAACGTACATCAGCACACCTCCACATGAGTGGTTCGCGGAATAGCCAGCAGGCGCTCGCCGCAGGTCAGGATCAGGTCGATGCCGAGCGGGAACGGGTGCGGGCGCTCGGTAAGTTCATGAAGAATGCACTTTGGCAGTTGCGGGGCGATCATCCGTTCTTCGGCAATACCTGCGCCGGTGAGGCGCAACATACGCCCGCCGCTCAGGCTGGTGACCTGTAAAATCAGCGTTGCGCCCGCTTCTGGTGCAACGGCAGTGCCGGTGGAAAGGGCGTTGAGCTGCTCGCTGGAGATCGCCTCATCTGTTACCGCGAAGGTCGCCTGTTCCGGCTGATTAACCAGCGACGCGTTGGTATGAAAACGCAGGCTCTGATTGACGATATCGTTGCTCAATGGCGCGGCAAGCCACACCGGCGTGTCGTTATCGGCCAGCGTCAGCAGCACGCTGGTGGTGGCGATATTCAGCGGCTGCCAGCCGCGCTTGAGCTGATGCAGGGCGACAATCACGCCCGGCTCGCTCATGGCCTTTAACAGGCGACGAAAACTGTGCTGGGCATCCTGCACGGGAAGCATAAAAGCGGTTTCCAGGGTCATGCGTTGTCTCCGCGAACCATCGTAAAGAAGTCGACCCGGCTGGCGTTCACTTCGGCCTGACGCGCGGCAATGCGTGCCATACGGTCAGCGTCCAGCGGGGCGATAAGGGTTTCTGATAAGTTTTGAAAGTGGCGGTTTTGCTGCATCAGCGCATCAATCAGCGCACAACGTTCGGCGTGCTGTTTGTCGCGCCCCAGCACCCAGCTATAGCCGAGCGTGCCGTCAGTCAGACGCACGGCGGCGCGGGTGAGCGTGGCGTCGCCAGCAAAAAAGCGTTCGCCGGTGCCGCCCATTCGCGCCTGAATCTGCACCAGGCCAGTTTCAGCGGCGCGGATCACCTCATAATCGGCGTTGATGTTCAGCGCGTTCAGGCGGGCTGCCAGTTCAGCCGGTTGGCTGTGCGCCAGCACGGACATCCAGTGCTGGCGGGTCGCGGTATCTGCGTGCATTCAGTGCTCCATAGTGAGTTCAATCATGTCGGCGCGCGTCAGGCTGACGGAGTACTCCGCCGGACTGTTTTCACCGTCACGGTGGTTAAGGGTGCGCACGCACAGCAGCGGCGACATATTCGGGATTTCAAGACGCTGGCACTCTTTGGCCTGGGCGCGGCGGGCGCTGATCCGCGTCTGGCTGCGGCGTAGCGTAATCCCCGTTTGCTCGCGCAGAAAATCGTGCAGCGAACCGCTGTCAAAGCATTGAAGCGTTGGCCAGAGCGTGAGATCTGCGAAGTAGTGGTCGATTAAACAGAGCGCAACGCCGTTGACCCGGCGCAGGGTGCGCAGGTGGATAACGTTCTCGCCCTCGGCGATCCCCAGCGCGTCAGCGACGTGACCGGAGGCGGGGCGCAGTACCGACAGCAGTTTTTCGCTGGTGGGATGGCTGCCCTGGTCCAGCAGGTTCTGGCTAAAACGCGCCTGGGCGTTGAGCGGGTAATCGAACGGGCGCATCAGCACCAGCACGCCGACGCCCTGACGGCGCTGTACCCAGCCTTTTTCCACCAGTTGGTCGATGGCGCGGCGCAGGGTGTGGCGGTTCACCTCAAAGCGCACCGCCAGTTGGTGTTCGGCGGGAAGATAATCGCCACAGCGGTAATGCTGACGAAGCTCCTGCTCAAGTTTTGCGGCTATCTCCTGATAGCGTGTTGGGTAGCTGGTCGGATGTGTAGACAAGTGCATAGCCATCAATGCCTCGCTAATCAGATAAAGTGCTTACGCAACCGTTGAGAGAGGAAATCCAGCAGGCTGACCGTGACGATAATCAGCACCATCAGGGCGCAGGTTTGCTGGAACTGGAAACCGCGAATCGCTTCCCACAGCGTGACGCCGATCCCGCCCGCGCCAACCATACCGACGACGGTCGCCGAGCGGACGTTGGATTCGAAGCGATAGAGGGAGTAGGAAATCAGCAGCGGCATGACCTGCGGTAGTACGCCGTAGAGGATCTCTTCCAGCTTGTTGGCTCCGGTAGCGCGAATGCCCTCCACCGGGCCGGGTTCAATCGCTTCTACCGCTTCGGAAAGCAGTTTGGAAAGTACGCCGGTGGTGTGGATAAACAGCGCCAGCACGCCAGCGAACGGGCCGAGGCCGACGGCGACCACGAACAGCATGGCGAAGACCATTTCGTTAATGGCGCGGCAGGCGTCCATCAGGCGGCGTACAGGTTGGTAGACCCACCACGGTACCAGGTTTTCAGCGCTCATCAGGCCGAAGGGGATGGAGAGAACCACCGCCAGCGCGGTGCCCCAGACGGCGATTTGCAGCGTGACGGCCATTTCGGTGAGGTAATCCTGCCACTGGCTGAAATCGGGCGGGAAGAAGTCGGCGGCGAACGTCGCCATGTTGCCGCCATCTTTAATCAGCGTAAGCGGGGCCATTTCCGCGCCCTGCCACGAGACGACCAGCACGGCGATAACAACGGCCCAGCTCAGAAGCGAGAACCAGCTGCGCTTGGGTGGGGCGATGGTGATGGTTTGCATGTTTGGCTCCGGTCTGTAGGCCGGATAAGGTGCTTGCACCGCATCCGGCATCAACGTCTGCACATTGTCGGATGCGACGCCGGGGCGTCTTATCCGACCTACGATTTACTGCACCGCTTTACTCACCGAACTCATTGCGCTTAACGCGTTGTTCAGGCGGTCCAAATCATCCAGTTGCGCCTGAATGGCGGTGGTTTTTGCCAGCTTGTCCTGTTCGTTCAGCCCTTTGTTGTCCTTCACGCTTTGCATCTCTTTAAACAGTGCGAGCTGGCGAATCGGCACCAGTTGCAAGTCGCTGGAGGCGCGGAACGGCGCCCAGCCCAGGCGCTCCAGCACCGCTTTCTCTTCCGGCGTTTTGCCGTAATTCATAAAGAAGTCGTAGATCTTGTCTTTAGTGGTTTCGGAAAGATTTTTGCGCCAGACGATCGGATCGCCAGGGATCAGCGGTGATTTCCAGATCACCTTCAGTTCTTTCAGCTTCTCCGGCGCGGAGGTTTTCAGCTTGTCGAGGTTTTCGGTGTTGTTGGTGGCGACATCCACTTGCTTGTTAGCGACGGCGAGGGCGTTGGTTTCATGCCCGGTGTTGACGGTGCGCTTAAAGTCGCTGGCGGAGATATTGTTTTTAGCGAAGACGTAGTAACCGGGGACGAGGAAGCCGGAGGTAGAGTTAGGATCGCCATTGCCGAAGGTGAGATATTTCCGCTTCGCCAGCAGATCGTTCAGGTTGTTGATCGGGCTATCTTTGTTGACGATCAACACGCTCCAGTAACCCGGCGATCCATCCGCCGCGACCGTCTGGGCGAAGACCTGACCGTTGGCGCGATCCACCGCTTCCATCGCCGACAGGTTGCCGTACCAGGCGATATCCACTTTATTGAAGCGCATCCCCTGGATAATGCCCGCGTAGTCCGGGGCAAAGAAGGCGTTGACCTTTACGCCCAGCTTCTTCTCCATATCCTGTAAGAACGGCGTCCATTGCGGTTTCAGGTTTTGCTGTGATTCCGTTGAAATAATGCCGAAATTCAGCGCCTTTTCCTGCTCTTCGGCGTATGCCGGATTTAACAGGGTGCTGAGGCTGAACATGCTGGTGAAGGCCAGCGAGGCAATTATCTTAGCGTTCATTCGTTTTCCTCAATGATGGGGATGTCAGGCAGCTTTCGCGTTCTCTTCGACGCGGTTAATGCTGCGGTAGAGATGGTCAAAACGTTCGTTATCAAACTGTTGGCTGCAGCCGTCGTAGAAGACGTGCCCCTGGCGCAGGGCGACGATGCGTTCGCAGTAGCGCAGGGCGTAATCCACCTGATGCAGCGTGACGACCACGGTAATGCCGTCGTTCTGGTTGATGTCGCGCAGGGTGTCCATCACGATGCGTGCCGATTCCGGGTCCAGCGAGGCGATGGGTTCGTCAGCGAGAATGACCTTCGCCTGCTGCATCAGCGCGCGGGCAATCGCCACACGCTGTTGCTGGCCGCCGGAGAGTGTGGAAACGCGTTGATGGGCAAAGTGCACCATGCCAACGCGGGTCAGCGCCTGTAACGCGCGCTGTTTCTGCTCGCGGGTGAAGTAGCTAAAACAGGTTCGCCAGAATGGCGTGCTGCCGAGCGCGCCAATCAGCACGTTCTCCAGTACGCTCAGGCGATTCACCAGGTTGAATTGTTGAAAGATGTAGCCGGTATGGGCGCGGCTTTTGCGGATATCGCGGGCCAGACGGCCTTCGCGCTGGACAGTGCGGCCCAGCAGCTCGATATGGCTACCGACAGATTTATCGCCGGTAATCAAACCGCTTAAGTGACGTAAAAGAGTGGATTTTCCGGAACCCGACGGCCCAAGCAGAGCCACCATTTCACCATGATGAATGTTCAGATCAACCGCGTGCAGCGCCTGATGCTGATTGAAGGTTTTGGCGAGCTTCTCGACACGGATAATCGTTTGCATGATGCAGCCTCCCTAAAAAAGTGGCTCCATCGTGGCGGATTATTGTGACGATTTGGTTAATTAAAAGTGACTAACAGATGAAGAGTTAACGGGAATTCGATGACAGTGCGGGAGGGCGGGCCTCCCGGCGGGTTATTGCGTTGGCTGTTGTTTGATGACATTAATCATCCACGGTACGCCAAATTTATCGGTGACTTTGCCAAAGCCATGCGCCCAGAACGTTTCCTGCCAGGCCATTTCGATTTTTCCGTTGGCGGCAAGGTTATCAAACCAGCGTTTTCCTTCTTCCACCTGTTGAGAATCGAGCACCAGCGTAAAGCCGGAGTAGCTGGCTTTTCCTGACGGTATAGCATCGCTCATCATGATGTCGCTTCCTGCAATGCGCACATTGGCGTGGGCGATGGCGGTATCGGGAAATTGCATTCCGGAAGGGCTGTTCTCGGCGCTGTCCTGCGTTGATTTTGGCATTTCGCCGAAGCTGATTTTATAGAGCAGTTCCGCGCCCAACGTACGTTGATAATAGGCAATCGCGTCGGAACAGTTACCGGCAAAAGAGAGGTAGGGACTTAACGGCATGATGGTGACCTCAGTTAAGAGAAGCCCGTTAAGTGTAGTTCGAAATTTATACAGATGAGAGGGAAGCCTGATAAGACGCGGTCAGCGTCGCATCAGGCAGTCGCCACCGTTGCCGGATGCGGCGCGAGCGCCTTATCCGGCCTACCGATCACAATACAATCAGTTCTTTTTCACAAACTCAGACTTCAGTTTCATCGGACCAAAACCGTCGATTTTGCAATCGATGTTATGGTCGCCTTCAACCAGGCGGATGTTTTTTACTTTGGTGCCAATTTTCAGCATCGAAGAGCTACCTTTCACTTTCAGATCTTTAATGATGGTAACGCTGTCGCCGTCAGCCAGCAGATTGCCGTTAGCATCTTTAACGATCAGCTCGTCGCTTTCCTGTGCAGGTTCTGCGTCGTTCCATTCGTAGGCACATTCCGGGCAGATGTACATGCCGTTATCTTCGTAGGTGTATTCGGAGTTGCATTTTGGGCAGTGTGGTAATGACATGTGGATTTCCTCAAAAGTCAGCAGGGCAAAAGCGCCAAAAAACGGCAGATTGCCGAAAAAGGCCGCAATTATACACAAAATCCCTGAGTTTGTCGGGGGTACTGCTGATTTTAGATGACGATCGTTTTCATTTGAAAGGAAACGCAAAAAGAAAATAATCGTTTTGCCTCCATTTATTATTTAAGATAAGGTTAATGCTCTACTCGTTCTTTTTTTAATTCACATGATGTTTTTATCTTTCTGACGTTTTAAACGTATTGGAAGATGTTATTTATTCTAATAAAAAACAACACGCTAAATATAAAATTATTTCTTGCAGTAATTATAAAAGCCGAAAACAGAACTCAAAAACAATCTGGCTAAATAAAAGTAATAAAATTTGCTTTAAGGAAAAATTTTCTATGTACACACAGACCCTGTATGAGTTAAGTCAGGAGGCTGAACGCCTGTTACAGCTTTCTCGCCAACAGTTGCAGTTACTGGAAAAAATGCCTCTCTCTGTACCCGGAGACGATGCGCCACAACTGGCTTTACCCTGGAGTCAGCCTAATATCGCCGAACGTCACGCGATGCTGAATAATGAGTTGCGTAAAATTTCCCGACTGGAAATGGTGCTGGCGATTGTCGGTACTATGAAAGCAGGGAAATCAACCACCATTAATGCCATTGTTGGTACGGAGGTTCTGCCTAATCGCAATCGCCCAATGACTGAGCTGCCGACGCTTATTCGCCATACGCCCGGGCAAAAAGAACCGGTACTGCATTTTTCACATGTCGCGCCAATCGACCATTTAATTCAACAATTACAACAGCGCCTGCGTGATTGCGATATTAAGCATCTGACCGATGTGCTGGAAATAGATAAAGATATGCGTGCGCTTATGCAGCGGATCGAAAATGGCATCGCTTTCGAAAAATATTATCTGGGTGCTCAACCTATTTTTCATTGTCTGAAAAGTTTGAATGATTTGGTGCGACTGGCGAAGGCGCTGGACGTCGATTTTCCTTTTTCTGCTTACGCCGCCATTGAGCATATTCCCGTGATTGAAGTGGAGTTTGTCCATCTGGCGGGGCTGGAGAGTTATCCCGGTCAGTTGACGTTACTGGATACCCCCGGGCCAAATGAAGCCGGGCAACCGCATCTGCAAAAAATGCTTAACCAGCAGCTGGCACGCGCCTCGGCGGTACTGGCGGTGCTGGATTATACGCAACTGAAATCGATCTCCGATGAAGAGGTCCGTGAGGCAATTTTGGCGGTGGGGCAATCGGTGCCGTTGTATGTGCTGGTCAATAAGTTCGATCAACAGGATCGTAACAGTGACGACGCTGACCAGGTGCGGGCACTGATTTCCGGAACGCTGATGAAAGGCTGTATTACGCCACAGCAGATATTTCCGGTGTCGTCGATGTGGGGCTACCTGGCGAATCGGGCGCGCCATGAGTTAGCCAACAACGGTAAGTTACCCGCGCCAGAGCAACAACGCTGGGTGGAAGATTTTGCCCATGCCGCGCTCGGCAGGCGCTGGCGTCATGCCGATCTGGCGGACCTCGAACATATTCGCCATGCTGCCGATCAGTTGTGGGAAGATTCGCTGTTCGCCCAGCCAATTCAGGCGTTGCTTCATGCCGCTTACGCTAACGCCTCGTTGTATGCTCTGCGATCTGCCGCGCATAAACTGTTGAATTACGCGCAGCAGGCGCGGGAATACCTGGATTTTCGTGCGCACGGGTTAAACGTCGCTTGTGAACAATTGCGGCAAAATATCCATCAGGTCGAAGAAAGTTTGCAGCTATTGCAACTCAATCAGGCGCAGGTGAGCGGCGAGATTAAACATGAAATCGAGTTGGCCCTGACCTCCGCCAACCACTTTCTGCGTCAACAGCAAGATGCGGTGAATGCGCAGTTAGCCGCGTTGTTTCAGGATAATTCGGAGTCGTTAAGTGAGATGCGTACCCGCTGTGAGACACTGTTACAGACGGCGCAGAACACCATCAGTCGCGACTTTACGCTGCGCTTTGCCGAGCTTGAGTCCACCCTTTGCCGGGTGTTAACCGATGTTATTCGCCCCATTGCGCAACAAGTCAAAATGGAATTGAGTGAGTCTGGGTTTCGTCCTGGGTTTCATTTTCCTGTTTTTCACGGCGTAGTTCCCCACTTCAACACCCGCCAGCTGTTCAGTGAAGTCATTTCGCGCCAGGAAGCAACGGACGAGCAGAGCACGCGTTTAGGCGTTGTGCGTGAGACTTTTTCGCGCTGGTTGAATCAGCCCGACTGGGGACGGGGAAATGAGAAATCTCCGACAGAGACGGTTGATTACAGTGTGTTGCAACGAGCATTAAGCGCAGAAGTCGATCTTTATTGCCAACAAATGGCTAAAGTTCTGGCAGAGCAGGTCGATGAATCTGTTACGGCAGGCATGAATACTTTTTTCGCTGAGTTCGCTTCATGTTTGACGGAATTACAGACGCGTTTACGCGAAAGTATGGCTCTGCGTCAACAAAATGAATCGGTGGTCAGGCTGATGCAACAGCAATTGCAGCAGACTGTGATGACTCACGGCTGGATTTACACCGACGCTCAGCTGTTACGCGATGATATTCAAACACTTTTCACGGCAGAACGATATTGACCAAGACGTTACTGGACGGCCCCGGTCGCGTGCTGGAGTCGGTTCATCCGCGCTTTTTAGTAGATCTGGCGCAGGGCGATGATGCCCGCCTTCCACAAGCCCATCAGCAGCAGTTTCGTGAACGACTGATGCAGGAACTTCTTGCGCGCGTGCAGCTTCAGACATGGACGAACGGCGGCATGTTAAATGCGCCGCTTAGTCTGCGTCTGACATTGGTGGAGAAACTGGCGTCGATGCTGGATCCCGGTCATCTGGCGCTGACGCAGATCGCGCAGCATCTGGCGCTGCTGCAAAAAATGGATCACCGCCAGCACTCTGCTTTCCCGGAGCTCCCCCAGCAAATTGTCGCCTTGTATGAGTGGTTTTCAGCCCGTTGTCGCTGGAAGGAAAAGGCGTTAACGCAACGAGGCCTATTGGTGCAGGCGGGTGAACAGAGCGAGCAAATTTTTACCCGCTGGCGTGCTGGGGCGTATAACGCCTGGTCGTTGCCTGGGCGCTGTTTTATCGTTCTGGAGGAGTTGCGCTGGGGTGCATTTGGCGATGCCTGCCGTCTGGGAAGCCCGCAAGCGGTGGCGTTGTTGCTGGGTGATTTGCGCGTGAAAGCGACACAACATTTGGCAGAGAGTATCAATGCGGCCCCGACCACGCGTCACTATTACCATCAGTGGTTTGCCTCTTCGACCGTTTCGACGGGCGGGGATCATGCTGATTTTTTAAGTTGGCTGGGAAAGTGGTCTACGGCAGATAAACAACCCGTTTGCTGGTCAGTGACCCAACGCTGGCGAACTGTCGCACTGGGGATGCCACGACTCTGTTCAGCGCAGCGTCTGGCGGGGGCAATGGTCGAGGAAATCTTCTCTGTAAATTTGGTGTAAATAATCAGTTACACCAATGAGTCCTAAACGAAATACATGTGTGAAGTTGATCACAAATTTAAACACTGGTAGGGTAAAAAGGTCATTAACTGCCCAATTCAGGCGTCAACTGGTTTGATTGTACATTCCTTAACCGGAGAGTGTAAGCAAACCCGCTACGCTTGTTACAGAGATTGCATCCTGCAATTCCCGCTCCCCTTTTGCGGCCGTCGCGCTGATTTTTCTGGCGTTTGCGGAAATGGGCCAACTCTGCGAGGAAAGCTATGCTGAAAAGGAAAAAAGTAAAACCGATTACCCTTCGTGATGTCACCATTATTGATGATGGTAAACTGCGTAAAGCCATTACCGCAGCATCACTGGGTAATGCAATGGAATGGTTCGATTTTGGTGTTTATGGTTTTGTTGCTTACGCATTAGGTAAAGTTTTTTTCCCGGGGGCTGACCCCAGCGTGCAGATGGTTGCTGCACTCGCCACTTTCTCCGTTCCCTTTCTGATTCGACCGCTTGGCGGGCTCTTCTTTGGTATGTTGGGCGATAAATATGGTCGCCAGAAGATCCTCGCTATCACTATTGTGATTATGTCGATCAGTACGTTCTGTATTGGCTTAATACCGTCCTACGACACGATTGGTATTTGGGCACCGATTCTGCTGTTGATCTGTAAGATGGCACAAGGTTTCTCGGTCGGCGGTGAATATACCGGGGCGTCAATATTTGTTGCGGAATACTCCCCTGACCGTAAACGTGGCTTTATGGGCAGCTGGCTGGACTTTGGTTCTATTGCCGGGTTTGTGCTGGGTGCTGGCGTAGTGGTGTTAATTTCGACCATTGTCGGCGAAGAGAACTTCCTCGATTGGGGCTGGCGTATTCCGTTCTTTATCGCTCTGCCGTTAGGGATTATCGGGCTTTACCTGCGCCATGCGCTGGAAGAGACTCCGGCGTTCCAGCAGCATGTCGATAAACTGGAACAGGGCGACCGCGAAGGTTTGCAGGATGGCCCGAAAGTCTCGTTTAAAGAGATTGCCACCAAACACTGGCGCAGCCTGTTGACATGTATTGGTCTGGTAATTGCCACCAACGTGACTTACTACATGTTGCTGACCTATATGCCGAGTTATTTGTCGCATAACCTGCATTACTCCGAAGACCACGGGGTGCTGATTATTATCGCCATTATGATCGGTATGCTGTTTGTTCAACCGGTGATGGGCTTGCTGAGTGACCGTTTTGGCCGTCGTCCGTTTGTGCTTCTTGGTAGTGTTGCACTGTTTGTGTTGGCGATCCCGGCGTTTATTCTGATTAACAGTAACGTCATCGGCCTGATTTTTGCCGGCTTATTGATGCTGGCGGTGATCCTTAACTGCTTTACGGGCGTTATGGCTTCTACCTTGCCTGCGATGTTCCCGACGCATATCCGTTACAGCGCGCTGGCGGCGGCATTTAATATTTCGGTGCTGGTTGCCGGTCTGACGCCAACGCTGGCGGCCTGGCTGGTCGAAAGCTCGCAGAATCTGATGATGCCTGCCTATTACCTGATGGTAGTGGCGGTGGTTGGTTTAATCACCGGCGTAACCATGAAAGAGACGGCGAATCGACCGTTGAAAGGTGCGACACCAGCGGCGTCAGATATACAGGAAGCGAAGGAAATTCTCGTCGAGCATTACGATAATATCGAGCAGAAAATCGATGATATTGACCACGAGATTGCCGATTTGCAGGCGAAACGTACCCGCCTGGTGCAGCAACATCCGCGAATTGATGAATAAGCTGAAACGGATGGCCTGATGTGACGCTGTCTAATCAGGTCAATTGAACTCTTAAGGTTCACTTAATCTCTGACGCGCATACTCTCCTCCAGGTTAACGGAGGAGAGTGCAATGAAAAACCGTGTTTATGAAAGTTTAACTACCGTGTTCAGCGTGCTGGTGGTCAGCAGCTTTCTTTATATCTGGTTTGCCACGTACTGATCTTTTTTCAGCCGTATCCAGGCCCGCGTGCCGGAAGTCTCTTGCCGGTTTTGCAGGAAAAACTGCCCGTGATGCAACTGTGTAATGCGGCTGACAATACTTAACCCCAGACCAATCCCGCCATAACGGCTGTCCATTCGTACAAACGCTTTACTCAACTCCCCGCATTTACTCTCATCAATACCCGGTCCTTCATCTTCAACGGCCATGACCGCTCCGCCATCTTCTTGCAGCTTAATCATAATGTTGCTGCCTTGTGGGCTATAACGATGGGCGTTTTCTACCAGGTTTCGCAATAACATCCGCAGCAGGGTTGCATCACCCTGAACGGTGATGTCGGCGGCGCTCTCTGGCAATAGCAGGGTTTGCTGGCGCTGGTCGAGCATGGTACTAAGTTCGTCATACGAGGGGAGAATGACATCTTCCAGCAGTTTTACATGTTGATAATTACCGGAAGAAAATGACTGTCCGGCACGCGCCAGTTGCAGCAGCTGGGAGACGCTCTCCATCATCTGATCAAGTCGTGCCACTAACGGTGCTACATCAATGTGATGCGTTTTCGCCAGCAGTTCCAGATGCAAACGCACCCCCGCCAGTGGCGTTCGCAGTTCGTGCGCGACGTCAGCGGTAAACAACCTTTCGTTATCCAGCGTGCTGGTCAGGCGACTGACCAGATCGTTTAATGCCGAAACCACCGCATCGATTTCGAGGGTGGCGCTATGAATGGCAATGGGCGTTAAGTTGTCGGCGGTGCGCGCTTCCAGCTCTTTTTGCAGCTCCGCCAGCGGTCGGGTGATGCGGCGTACCGCCTGATAGCAGATAAATAGCGTCAGGCTAACCATAAAGACGCCGGGGACAATCAGGCTGGCGACCGCCTCGCGGATCTCACGCATGATGTGGCGATCGTTGTTGCGATTGTCGCGTAGCGCCTGCTCAAACAGCTGAATCTGCTCGGTACTTTCATGCCATAGCCAGAAGACGCTGATCAGCTCAAACACCAACAAAATGGCCCCGATGGTCAATATCAGCCGTTGGCGCAGCGATATTGGTCGGCGCAGAAAACGCATCAGATTCAATTAGTTTTCCTCATTTGCGACCAGCATATAGCCAAATCCGCGCACGGTGCGGATACGGGCTTTGCCCACTTTGTCGCGCAGGTTATGGATATGCACTTCCAGGGTGTTGGTCGAGGGCTCGTTGTCCCAGTTGTAGATATCGTTGTAGAGAATTTCCCGATGCACCGGGCTGCCTGCTTTAAGCATCAGGCGCGACAGCAGAGCATATTCTTTGGGCGTCAGAATCAGTTCTTCTCCGCTCATCCATACCTGGCGGCGACCCATATTCAGCGTCAGGTTGCCAACGTTCAGCTCACTTTCGCCCTGATTATTATGGCGTCGTAGCAGGGCGCGGATACGGGCGTGCAACTCTTCCAGCGCAAAAGGCTTCACCAGATAATCGTCGGCCCCGACATCCAGCCCGGCGATTTTGTCGGTAAGGGTATCGCGGGCGGTGAGAATTAACACCGGCAGAGTGTATTTTTTCTGCCGGATACGGGCAAGAAAATGCAGCCCATCTTCATCGGGTAAGCCTAAATCCAGTACCACCAGGCTGTAATGACCGGCCTCAAGGCTTTGTTCCGCCATCCGCGCGGTGCTCACGCCATCGCACGCGTAGCCTTCGGTTTGCGCCGCCAGAATCAATCCCTGCAATAACAGCGTATCGTCTTCAACAATCAGAATTTTCATTCACTCACTCTCCTGCAAGTTTGCAGAATATCATCCGCAGCCTGGTAATACTTCGTCTCAACGCCAGTCAGGCCCAATAAGGTTGAGAATAAATTGTCTTGTGAATAGTGTTGCGTTTGCGCCTGTTTTTGCAGGCAGTTCTGGTCAACCTGATACCGTTTTTGATAATCCTCCGATAGCCACAGCAGCATCGGCACCTGTTTTTGGCTATCCGGGGCGATGGCATAAGGCAGACCGTGCAGATAGATGCCATTTTCACCTAACGATTCACCGTGGTCAGAAAGATAAACCAGGCTGGTGGTAAATTTATCCTGATGTTCTTTCAGCAGATTAATCGCTTTATCAACAATATAGTCGACGTAAACCAGCGTGTTGTCGTAAGTGTTCACCAGTTGCTCTTGGGTACAGGTCTGGATCTCGTTAGTGTCGCAGGTTGGGGTAAATTTCCTGAACTGCGGCGGATAGCGGTTGTAATAGGTCGGGCCGTGGCTGCCGATGGTGTGTAAGACAATCACGCCATCACCCTGCAGGTTATTGATGTAATCTTCCAGCCCGTGGAACAGCACTTCATCATAGCATTCGCCGTTGATGCACTGACCAGGCAGGTTCAGCGCGGTGACGTTCTGGTGAGGTACGCGATCGCAAACGCCTTTACAGCCGCCATCGTTGTCATTCCACAGCACGTTGATGCCCGCTCGCTGAATGATATCCAGCACGCCTTCCTGGTGCTGTGCCAGCTCTTCTTTGTAGTGCTCACGCGGCATATCCGAGAACATGCACGGCACTGAGACGGCTGTTGCTGTGCCACAAGATGCGGTATTAGGGAAATAGACCACGTTATCTTTTGCCAGGCGAGGATTGGTTTCGCGTGGATAACCATTCAGCGAGAAATTCTCTGCGCGCGACGTTTCTCCGACGATCAAAATGGTCAGGTTTTTGCGTTTCCCATTTTGCATTAATGGGTTGCGGTGAGCATCTTCACCAATGCGTATCAGTGGCAGGTTGGCTGACCGCTGGTGAGAGTACCACGACCAGCTAGCAACAATGCTGTTGGACGGGCTTAAGGATTTCACCAGCTCTTTGTTGTTGCGAAACAGCGAGGCATAGTCTTTGTAGAACAGTGCGGCAACCAGCAGAATCAGCAGCACAGAAATCAGGATGTTGGCCCCGCGGAAAAGAACGCTGCGCAGGCGTGAGGTGGTGGGTTTGATTTTGATCCAGCAGGCAATAATCGCGGCTAACACGCCACTTAACCCCAGCGTTAATAACATTCGTGGCGTCATCAACGCATAACTTTCCGCCGGTGTAGTATCAATGATATTGGTGATCATTGAACGGTCGATGACGATGCCATAGGTCATGATGAAATATTGTGCAGCCGCACCGACCAGAATAAACAGGCAGGCGAGTGGACGATTAAGCCATAAGAAAGAGCCTAGTGTCAGGACAATATTAATCACGCTGAATGCGACGACCGGCATCGACAAGAAAACCAGCACGTTATGTAGTGAATCCAGCGGTAACACCTGTAGCACCTGTTTAAAAAAGGCGATATTCAGGCAGACTGAGATATAAAAAGTAGCAAGTAATAACCAGGAGAATAAATTTAAAGAGGGTCTTTTTAGTAGGCGCTTCAACATCACGGTGTTTCCATCGAACAAAGTGCGCATATGCTCGCAAAGCAAAATTAAGCCAACCTTAAGTTCTTAAGGTTGGCTTTTATGTTTGCTTGATTAAGGGGAATTAATCTTTGCTTATTGGTGCATCTAAGGGATACGGGTTTTTATGCAGCCGGTTGTAATTCAGCGCATACATGGCGGTGATTACCATCAGAGTGACAAATGACCACATAACCTCTTTCGCGCCGGACCCTACTACGGCCCAGATGCAGTAGAGGAAGGCAATGGTAGTAACTGCCA
The DNA here is from genome assembly GCF_003000935.1 of Escherichia sp. R1. Classification (NCBI taxonomy): domain Bacteria; kingdom Pseudomonadati; phylum Pseudomonadota; class Gammaproteobacteria; order Enterobacterales; family Enterobacteriaceae; genus Escherichia; species Escherichia sp. R1. The sequence goes on along the minus strand of NZ_PSRU01000007.1, from coordinate 81,721 downwards.
GGTATGCCGGGCGTGCTTTACCAAAGTGACCGTGGCCGAGCAGTAGTAACGCCGCACAGGTGTAAAGATATGGCACCAGTGTAAAGATGACCGACACGGAAGAAACCAGACCGAATTCTTTAGTCGCGTTTGGCGAAATGCTACTGAGCTGGAAGATGGTCATCAAAATACCGACGATAATCAGCCCCGCCACTGGCGTGCCCGCTTTATTTACACGGGCAAAAATCGGTGGGAACAGTCCGTCATCGGCAGCGGCTTTCGCCGTTTGACCCGCCAGCAACGTCCAGCCGCCCAGTGAACCTAAGCAACCCGCAGCTGCGCAGAAGGAAACAATGGCCCCGGCGGTGTCACCCAACGCCATCCGTGCGGCATCACCGAATGGCGAAGCAGAAACGCGCAGTGCGGCATTAGGGATCATCCCCATAATCGCGGTGGTAGAAAGTACATAGCAAACGGCAGCAATCAATACCCCGCCAATGGTGGCGATAGGGACGTTGCGTTTCGGGTTTTTCACCACACCTGCGGCAACGGAGGCACTTTCCACACCGATGAACGACCACAGCGTAACGTTAAGGGTACTTTGAATCGCACCGAAGGTGCCCAGACCGCTGACGTTCCATGCCGCCATATAGGTTTCACCACGGAACCAGAACCAGCCAAATACGGCAATCCCGACGATGGGGATCAGCGCCAGCACGGTAGCAACGGCCTGTACGCGGGTGATCATTTTCGGACCGACAATGTTCAGCAGGACGAAGATCCACAGCACCACGACGCAGGTGATGGTTAATACCAATGGGTCTTTCAGAATCGGGAAGAAGTAACTTAAATATCCTACGCCAATGACCACCATGGCGATATTGCCGATCCAGCAGGCCAGCCAGTAGAGGACGTTGGTTTGATAACCGAGAAACGGGCCAAAGCAGCGGCGGGCGTAAGCGTAAGAACCACCAGGACTTGGGTCGAGGAACGACATTTTGGCGTATACCATCGAGAGCCCCAGCGCACCGATAATCGTCACCAACCATCCATAAATGGCAATCCCGCCAGTGGAGGCCAGGTTTGCAGGTAACAGAAAAACACCTGACCCCATAATATTCCCCGACACCATCAGGGTGACGGGGATTAAGCCCACTTTGTGAGCATCAGCATCCGAAGACATAATTAAACTCCTGCGAAGGCGAGCTTCGTGACAATAAATTACGTCGTATCATACGCCTGCATTCGATAGTTGAATTATTATCGGCCGGGTTATCGCTGATGCCGTTATTAATATAGCTCTTCGTTAAGGTTAAAAATCAGGCGACAGTGCGTTCTCTGTGCTGACTAACATAATGCAGCGGCGTCATACCGTAGAAGTCTTTAAAGACAGAAATAAAGTACGACGTACTGTTGTAGCCGCAGGACTGTGATACCTGAGAGATATTTTTACCGTCCATCATTAATTCATTTACGGCATAGCGCATGCGGCAGGTGGTGATTATTTGGCTATAACTGGTGTTTTCGCTTTTCAGCTTTTTCTTTAACAGACTTGGGCTAAGACATAAACAACTGGCTACCATACTAAGATTCCAGTCTTTGTGGATATCGCTTTCAATAATTTGATAAACGCTGTCACTTACACAATTACGTAACATATACATCATTAGTGAAAGGAATTTTTTACTGTCGAGAAAACGGGATAGCACAGTGAATAATAATGCACGTGTTCGTTCCTTTTCTGACTCAGTTTCAGCGGGCATCATGCTATGCTGCGCGGCAACGCGAAAGACGTCTGGCGTCAGGCATGGCAGGGTGAGGATGGGCGTAGCGCTACGTTGCCATACTGGTATTTGCGAGAGATCTTTATTCAGAAACCGGAGGTAATCTTTGATGATGTCGTGACTAATATGAGCAACCAAAGTGTTATTAAGAGAGGAGACGTCGATAATATTATTTTCACAATTTAATAACGCCATGTGGTTAGCTTTAAGGCTAATAGGTTCTTTCCCATTCACCCTTATCCAGACATCTTTTTCAGTCAATAAAACAATACAAGGTTGGTCGCTGCAAATCCTCATACATGTACTCCTGAGTGCGAATAAAAGACCAGTTCTCGCTAAAGCGAAGCGATACCGGGAAATGGTTATATAATTGTATGATGAATATAAACATGCATAAAAATAACGAGTTTTACTAATATTACAAATTTTTATAGTAATTTCTCATGTACATATTTTTTTACAGGCTAAAAAAAGGATAAATAACAGGCAAAAAAAAGCGCGGGGTGGGACCGCGCAAAAAGCATGACATTTTTTGTTTGCAGCAATTTTTATGAAAACGTTGCCATACTTAAAAGGCCTCAAGCCAGGCGGCGTAATGTTATTTAACAATTACGCCTTCAGCGGAATAGTGGTTACGCTTTCACACACATAACGTGGTAAATACCGTCAATAATTTCTGTCCCTTCTGTTTCGTGTTCAAATCCAGGGAAATGATGGTCCCAGGATTGCAGTGAGCGTAAATAACTTACTTGCGGACTGTTTTTATCGCCGAAGTTTTCACCAGACAGCAGCATCGGGATTCCTGGCGGATACGGGATAACTGAGTTTGCCGCGATACGTCCTGGCAGATTTTCAATGGATACCAGTTCGACATTGTTGTCGACAATCGCGTTGTACGCTTCACGCGGGGTGATTTCCGCCACCGGTAGGCCAGAATAGGCTTCATTCAACCGTGCGCCAGGGTTGTTTTCTTTCAGCCAGGCAAACATGGTGTCACCCAGATCGTGAATCCCCATGTTCGCGTAAGTGTCAGGATATTGTTCAACAAGTTCCGGCATCACCTGCGCCAGCGGTGTGTTGGCATCATAGTGGCGTTTGAAGGAGCAAAGGGTGTTAACCAGAGTCCCCCATTTCCCACGGGTCACGCCCATAGAGAACAGGAACATAATCTGGAAGTCAGTGGTACGGGTAGGCACAATGCCGTGGCGACCAAGCCAGGCTGTGACCAGCGCCGCCGGAACACCGGTTTCTTCCAGTTCACCATCTTCACCCATTCCCGGAGCAAGGATGCTGACTTTAATCGGGTCGAGCATACTCCAGTTATCCGGAATATCTTTGAAGCCGTGCCAGCTTTCGCCCGGATGCATGACCCAGCAGTCCTGAACGGTGGTCAGCAGTTTGGTTGGTGCGTCAGCAAAGTCATAGGTTTTGCCGGTTTGTGGGTCGGTGACGACTTCTTTGTTCCATGGTTTGAAGAACCAGCTACCGTCAGCGGTGAACTCTTTATATAGCCGCGCCATCGCCTGACGGAAATCAACCGCTTCGTCGATCACTTCCTGGGTCAGTGACAGGCCGCTGTTGCCGTCCATCATCGACACTGCCACGTCGTTGGATGCGCAGATGGCATACAGCGGGGAGGTGGTGGCATGCATCATGTAGGCCTGGTTGAAGCGGGAGAAGTTAATCGCCCCACGACCTTCACGTACATGAATATAAGAGGCCTGGGACAGCGCATTCAGCAGTTTGTGGGTGGAGTGGGTGGCGAAAACGGTAGGACCGTTGTGATCGCCAGGTTCGCCGCGCATGGCATAGTGATCGGCATAGATCGGGTTGAAACGTGCATAGCCGTACCAGGCTTCGTCAAAGTGCAGACGATCGGAGGTTTTTTCCAGCAGATCCTGCGCTTCTTTAGCGTTATAACACACGCCGTCATAGGTACAGTTGGTCACCACGCAGTAAGACGGTTTTTGCCCGACTTTGTCTTTGGTCAGCGGGCTTTCACTGATTTTCTTCTGCAAGGTTTCAGGTTGCATTTCCTGCGGATAGATTGGCCCGATAATGCCGTAGCGGTTGCGGCTTGGCACCATGTAGACCGGTTTCGCGCCTGTCAGCATCAAGCCTTGTTCGATGGATTTATGGCAGTTACGGTCAACGACCACGACATCGTTATCGGTCATGCAAGCCTGCATGATGGTGCGGTTAGAGCCGGAAGTACCGACGACTACCGACCAGGAGCGATCGGCACCAAATACGCGTGCGGCATATCTTTCGCTTTCGCCAAATGCGCCAGTATGGTCAAGCAAAGAACCGAGGGAAGTGCGTTCGATGCCCATGTCGGTGCGGAACAGATTTTCACCATAATAGTCATGGTAGAAACGTCCGGCGGGTGTTTTGGTAAAACCAACGCCGCCCTGGTGGCCTGGCGCTGCCCAGGAATATTCATGGATGTCGCTATATTTCATCAGCGCGCTGAACAGTGGCGGCAATAGCTGCTGGCGGTAGCGGGTCATCGCGGCAACGGCGCGTCCGGCGATAAAGTCGGCGGTATCTTCCAGAATCCAGGCGAATTCATCGACAAGCTCCAGCAGATCCCGGTCCATTGCGGCGAGGGCTTTTTCCCGATCGCCCAACAGGAAGACCGGCACGTTTTGTTGGCGCTCATGAAGCTTACCGATCAATTGTCTGACGTTTTGATGTTCGTCCGGATGTTCCATTTGATAGCTGAACATCAGGCAGTCAATGGCTTCGTTTGAAGAGAGAATGGCAAAACCATCATCAAAGGAGGTGGATTTAATCACGGTAACATTTTGCTGGCTTAAAGCATCAGCCAGACGCTCAACGGCGTTACCGACCCAGGTGTCTTGATGGAGAAACTCGCTTTCAACAATTAATACTTTCATCATTGCTTACCCGGTTATGAAGGAATCTTCGTTGCGGGCAAGTATCTTCCGGCCTTTTCGGGCTGTAAAGCGCGTGAAAAACAAACATTTTTGAAATATTTGTTTTTATAAACAATATGTTACGTGATTATTTTAAATTATTTTCACTGCTTATTATCGACGGCTAAACTATTTTTTTGGCTGATACTGATATCGTCTTTAGCCGGGAAACGTCTGGCGGCGCTGTTGGCTAAGTTTGCGGTATTGTTGCGGTGACATGCCGACATATTTGCCGAACGTGCTGTAAAAACGGCTACTCGAACGAAAGCCTGCCGTCAGGGCAATATCGAGAATACTTTTATCGGTATCGCTCAGTAACGCGCGAACGTGGTTGATGCGCATCGCGGTAATGTACTGTTTCATCGTCAATTGCATGACCCGCTGGAATATCCCCATTGCATAGTTGGCGTTAAGTTTGACGTGCTCAGCCACATCGTTGATGGTCAGCGCCTGATCATAGTTTTCGGCAATAAAGCCCAGCATCTGGCTGACATAAAATTGCGCATGGCGCGAGACGCTGTTTTTGTGTGTGCGCGAGGTTTTATTGACCAGAATCGGTTCCCAGCCAGAGAGGCTAAATCGCTTGAGCATCAGGCCAATTTCATCAATGGCGAGCTGGCGAATTTGCTCGTTCGGACTGTTTAATTCCTGCTGCCAGCGGCGCACTTCAAACGGGCTAAGTTGCTGTGTCGCCAGTGATTTGATCACCATGCCGTGAGTGACGTGGTTAATCAGGTCTTTATCCAGCGGCCAGGAGAGAAACAGATGCATCGGCAGATTAAAAATCGCCATGCTCTGACAGGTTCCGGTATCTGTTAGTTGGTGCGGTGTACAGGCCCAGAACAGCGTGATATGACCCTGATTGATATTCACTTTTTCATTGTTGATCAGGTATTCCACATCGCCATCGAAAGGCACATTCACTTCGACCTGACCATGCCAGTGGCTGGTGGGCATGATATGCGGTGCGCGAAACTCAATTTCCATCCGCTGGTATTCTGAATACAGCGACAGTGGGCTACGGGTCTGCTTTTCGTCGCTGCTGCACATAAACGTATCTGTATTCATGGATGACTCTCTTTCCTGGAATATCAGAATTATGGCAGGAGTGAGGGAGGATGACTGCGAACAGGCGCACGGTTTTATTCCTCTCCCTGGAGGTGCGAGGAGAGCGGATGAGAAGATTTGGGTCGATTATTCAGCTTTTCAGGTAATTTATTCCCATAAAATCAGATCTATTGATGTGCCACTTAGGATCTGAGTTTTTGGGAATACTCAACCGGGAAACCGGAGGTTTTCTGCGATATCGCCTGCCATGATGAAGTCATTCAAGCAAGCCAGGAGATCTGCATGATGTCTGCACCTAAAATTACATTTATCGGCGCTGGTTCGACGATTTTCGTTAAAAATATTCTTGGTGATGTGTTCCATCGTGAGGCGCTGAAAACGGCGCATATTGCCCTGATGGATATCGATCCCACCCGCCTGGAAGAGTCGCACATTGTGGTGCGTAAGCTGATGGATTCAGCAGGGGCCAGCGGCAAAATCACCTGCCACACCCAACAGAAAGAAGCCTTACAGGATGCTGATTTTGTGGTGGTGGCATTTCAGATTGGCGGTTATGAACCTTGCACGGTGACTGATTTCGAGGTCTGTAAGCGGCATGGTCTGGAACAAACCATTGCCGATACGCTGGGGCCGGGCGGCATTATGCGTGCGCTACGTACCATTCCGCACCTGTGGCAGATTTGCGAGGACATGACGGAAGTCTGCCCCGATGCCACCATGCTCAACTACGTTAATCCAATGGCGATGAATACCTGGGCGATGTATGCCCGCTATCCGCATATCAAGCAGGTAGGGCTGTGCCATTCGGTGCAGGGAACGGCGGAAGAGCTGGCGCGTGACCTCAATATCGACCCGGCTACGCTGCGTTACCGTTGCGCAGGTATCAACCATATGGCGTTTTACCTGGAACTGGAGCGCAAAACCGCCGACGGCAGTTACGTGAATCTCTACCCGGAACTGCTGGCGGCTTATGAAGCAGGGCAGGCACCGAAGCCAAATATTCATGGTAATACTCGCTGCCAGAATATTGTGCGTTACGAAATGTTCAAAAAGCTGGGCTACTTCGTCACAGAATCGTCAGAACATTTTGCTGAGTACACACCGTGGTTTATTAAGCCAGGTCGTGAGGATTTGATTGAGCGTTATAAAGTACCGCTGGATGAGTACCCGAAACGCTGCGTCGAGCAGCTGGCGAACTGGCATAAAGAGCTGGAGGAGTATAAAAACGCCTCCCGGATTGATATTAAACCGTCACGGGAATATGCCAGCACAATCATGAACGCTATCTGGACTGGCGAGCCGAGTGTGATTTATGGCAATGTCCGTAACGATGGCTTGATTGATAACCTGCCACAAGGATGTTGCGTGGAAGTGGCCTGTCTGGTTGATGCTAATGGCATTCAGCCGACCAAAGCCGGTACGCTACCTTCGCATCTGGCCGCCCTGATGCAAACCAACATCAACGTACAGACGCTGCTGACAGAAGCTATTCTTACGGAAAATCGCGACCGTGTTTACCACGCCGCGATGATGGACCCGCATACTGCCGCCGTGCTGGGCATTGACGAAATATATGCTCTTGTTGACGACCTGATTGCCGCCCACGGCGACTGGCTGCCAGGCTGGTTGCACCGTTAAGGGGTAATCGCTTCCGGCGCTCTGGTGATTAAGCCAAAGCGCCGTAGCTGGCGGCAATGAAAGCGGGCGAGGAATATCACCGTCGTTAATGCGCCCAGTAGTGCGCAGAACATATCGGATTGCGTATCCCACGGGTCGCCTTGAGTACCGAGAAAATCATCTGCGCCCTGGCCCATTGCCAGCGCTGCCCACCACTCGATTAACTCATACATCGCGCTTATCGCCAGCGCGACACAACAGACCAGAAACGCCACCATTTTACGCCCGCGAACGTACATCCCGCGCACGAGGATCTCTCGTGCCACCAGTGCAGGCACCAGCCCCTGGAAAAAATGCCCCAGTTTATCATACGGATTACGGCTCAACCCCAGCCATTCCTGCACCTCAAAACCAACGGGGACTTTCGCGTAGGTGTATTGCCCGCCGACCATCAGGATGATGGCGTGAAAGAAAATGAGCGTATAGAGCAGCGGCGTTAACGGGTAACGTTTAGCGGTGGCAAGCAGTAGCGGCACGACAATAATCACCGGTGTCACTTCCATCAGCCAGGTGAGTTTGTCATGGGCCGAAATGCCGGTATAAATCAGGATTAACGTTAGCGCCAGTGCGCCGGTGTTAAGAATTAACGGCTTGAGTGCGCGGGTCATGGTGAGTTCGCAAGTCAGGGAAAATACTGACTATTGACCAGTAAGCGTGAAATTACAATCGCAAAAGAGGTGGCCCAGGGGGATCACCTGGCAGCATGCTGCCAGGCGCTGGGCCGAAGAGGTTACTTAGTGCAGTTCGCGCACTGTTTGTTGACGATCTGCTGGAAGAAGTCGTTACCTTTGTCATCGACCAGGATAAACGCCGGGAAATCTTCTACTTCGATTTTCCAGATAGCTTCCATACCCAGCTCCGGATAAGCGACGCATTCCAGATGCTTGATGCTCTGCTGCGCCAGTACCGCCGCCGGACCGCCGATGCTACCGAGGTAGAAGCCGCCGTGTTTATGGCACGCGTCGGTAACCTGCTGGCTGCGGTTACCTTTCGCCAGCATGATCATGCTGCCGCCGTGGGATTGCAGCAGATCCACGTAGGAGTCCATACGACCTGCGGTGGTTGGGCCAAGTGAACCTGATGGATAACCGGCAGGCGTTTTCGCCGGACCCGCGTAGTAGATCGGGTGATCTTTGATGTACTGCGGCAGTTCTTTACCGGCGTCAATCAGCTCTTTCAGCTTGGCGTGTGCAATATCGCGACCCACGATAATGGTGCCGGTGAGCGACAAGCGGGTGGATACCGGGTATTGCGAAAGCTGGGCAAGGATCTCTTTCATCGGGCGGTTAAGGTCGACTTTCACTGCTTCGCCTTCACCTGCCTGACGCAGTTCTTCTGGAATGTACTGGCCTGGATTGTGTTCCAGTTTTTCGATCCAGATACCTTCGCGGTTGATTTTCGCTTTAATGTTACGGTCAGCGGAGCAGGAGACGCCCATGCCTACCGGGCAGGATGCGCCGTGACGTGGCAGACGGATAACGCGGATGTCGTGCGCGAAGTATTTACCGCCAAACTGCGCGCCAAGACCGAGTTTCTGGGCCTCTTCCAGCAGTTCCTGTTCCAGCTGGATATCGCGGAACGCCTGACCATGTTCGTTCCCTTCCGTCGGCAGTTCATCGTAATAGTGAGCGCTTGCTAACTTGACGGTTTTCAGGTTGGTTTCCGCAGACGTACCGCCAATCACAAACGCGATATGGTACGGCGGGCAGGCTGCAGTACCGAGGGTACGCATTTTCTCGACGAGGAAGTTTTTCAGTTTGCCGGGCGTCAGCAGGGCTTTGGTTTCCTGGTAGAGATACGTTTTGTTGGCAGAGCCGCCGCCTTTAGCGACACAGAGGAATTTGTACTCATCGCCATCTACCGCGTACAGGTCGATTTGCGCAGGCAGGTTCGTGCCGGTGTTGACCTCTTTATACATGTCCAGCGGCGCGTTCTGTGAATAGCGCAGGTTATCTTCGATATAGGTGTTATAGACGCCTTTCGACAGCGCTTCTTCATCACCGCCACCGGTCCACACGCGCTGACCTTTTTTACCGACGATGATCGCGGTGCCGGTATCCTGGCAGGTCGGCAGCACGCCTTTAGCGGCGATTTCGGAGTTTCTTAAGAATTGCAGCGCCACGTACTTGTCGTTTTCGCTGGCTTCTGGATCGTGAAGAATAGCCGCAACCTGTTTCTGGTGTGCCGGGCGGAGCATGAAAGAAGCGTCGTGAAAGGCTTGCTGCGCCAGCAGGGTCAGGGCTTCTGGTTCCACTTTCAGGATGGTTTCGCCGTCGAAGTCGGCAACGCTAACGTAATCAGAAGTGAGTAGATAGTATTCGGTATTGTCTTTCCCCATCGGGAAAGGTGCCTGGTAGATAAAGGGTTTGTTTGACATAGCTTCCAGCCTGTAACTCTGTATTTGTTATTCGAAAATGGCGTGCCGCGTAGTCACGGGCGGCACGCAAAGTGCATTTATAAGAACCCGTACATCGCGGCGAAGATCCAGCCGAAGACGCACGATACGCTCACACCAATCAACCCCGGCAGAATAAAGCTGTGGTTGATGACGAAGCGACCGATGTGGGTGGTGCCGGAACGGTCAAACTGAATCGCTGCCAGATCGCTCGGATAAGTCGGCAGGATGTAATAACCGTAGCAAGCCGGTGCTGAAGCCACGATGTATGCCGGATCAACGCCGATCGCCAGCGCGACCGGAACAATCGCCGCCAGCGCCGCAGCCTGAGAGTTTACAAACTTGGAAACCAGCAGCAGAACAATGGCATAGGCCCACGGATACTCTTTCACCATTTCACCCAGTACGCCCTGAATTTCAGACATATGCGCACCGAACATGGTTTCAGCCATCCATGCGATACCGTACACCGCCACGATGGCGATCATACCGGAACGGAAGACTTCGTTTTTTGAGATAGACGCGGGATTGGTTTTGGTCAGGATAATAATCAGCGCCCCGGTCAGCAGCATAAACATCTGAATAACCAGTACCATCGACAGCGGTTTGCCGCCGAAGGATGGACGCAGGTCCGAATCAGCACCAAGAAGGGCGACTACAGCGATTGCCCCGAGGAAGATCCACATTGCCAGCCAGTTGCTTTTCGGCAGTTTTTTATCCAGCAGCGTCGCGGTATCACCGTAAACATACTCACGGTTTTCCGGTACGGAGATGAATTTTTGGAACTCTTCGTCTTTATCCAGATCTTTACCGCGGAACCAGCTGAAGATACCGATCGCCAGGATACCGATTAACGTCGATGGAATGGTGATTGCCAGCAGGTCGAGGAACTCAAGATGGCGACCATCAAAGGTGACATTACCCAGCATCGCAACCAAAGATACGACCGCAACCGACACCGGACTGGCGATAATCCCCATCTGTGCACCGATAGAACTTGCCGCCATCGGACGTTCCGGACGGATGTTGTTCTTAATAGCAACGTCGTAGATGATCGGCAGAATGGTGTAAACCACATGACCCGTACCGCAAAGAATGGTCAGCGTACAGGTCACAAACGGCGCGACAATTGAGACATATTTCGGGTTGCGACGCAGCAGCTTCTCGGCAATTTGCAGCATGACATCAAGACCGCCCGAAGCTTGCAAGGTCGCCGATGCCGCCACCACCGCAATGATAACCAGCATGACATCAACCGGTGGTTTACCTGGCTGAAGGTGGAAGACGAAGACCAGAATGACCAGACCGATACCGCCTAATAAACCCAGCGCGATACCCCCCTTTCTGGCACCATAAAACAGACATATCAGTATTATGATAAGTTGGATAGTAAATAACATGTGTGAACCCTCGCGATAATCCTATTTAAATTTTTGCTGAATAGATCACAGTCACGTTCTGTTTTGTATGAACTGTTTTCAGAGCCTGACTAAATATCCGTTTGGTCGTTACCGGCTTGAGCAAATACCTCACAGTGAATATTGGCTGATTAAAGCAGCGGCAAATTTATGCACTGTGATAAGCGGCTTTTTCAGAGAGAAAGACTCTCTGGCGATGGGTTTATAGTTTGTACAGCGCAGATGTTAATGTTTTGTTTGCTGTTATCTTATTGATATTTATCGGTCTGTTTTTTGTTCTCAGGGCAGGTATCATTAGGTTTATAGATTAATCTGATCTACCCATTTGTGGGTAAAAATACACATAATGTGGGTGACATAATAGTTAATTAACTTTTGTTAGCGTTTTGAAATTAAAAACACCGTTCATCTGAAGAGATATTAATTTTTAGCGATGATGGAGGGATAATTATATTTGATCTGGCACAAGTTTTACTGATGAACGATGTAACTTGTGCCAGGGGGATTTTGCATTACGGTAATAATTATTACTTACAGATAACCAGCGATCCGTTATTGGCAATATTGTTTCAGTAGTGAGTAGTGTTCTGCCTGAATACGGTAACGGTAAACCGGACGCCCCGTGACGCCATAATGGATACTGGTGAACAATATGTGGCAGTTGACCAGCCAGATAAGGTATTTACGGCAGGAAACACGCGAGATGTTAACCTCGTTAGCCAGCTCGTCGGTTGAAAACTCATAGTCCTGATGCGCGTCAATCCACTGGCACAGCGTGCGTAACGTCTGCGGCGTTAAGCCTTTTGGCAAGCGACGAGGATCCTGCTCGTTGGAGCTGCTGCCGTGGATTAGCTGATCAAGCTCGGCCTGGTCATAATACTGATGTTTTTCCAGCGCCATTTTCTTTTGCCGCCAGCCGGTGAGCGCCTCTTCAAAGCGGGAAGCCTGGAAGGGTTTGATCAGGTAATCCACAACACCGTAATGCAGCGAATCTTTAATGGTTACTGCATCGGCAGCGGAGGAGATGACAATCACATCACTTTTGCAACGCGCGTTATGCAGGACAGGCAGTAAATCGAGCCCGTTCTCTTTTTGCATATAGATATCTAGCAATATCAGGTCGATAGGCGTATCGCTATTGAAGATAATCTCTTTGGCTTTCTCCAGCGTCGAAGCCGTTCCACGGCATTGAAAGCCCGGGATTTGTGCCACGTATCGGCGATTCAGCTCCGCGACCATTGCGTCATCATCGATAATTAATACATTGATCATCTGTTCGACCTCTCCCCGTCCCAGGGTATCTGGACAAAAAATTGTGTGAAAATCCCGGGTTCCGATTCCACGGCGATGCTGCCGCCGAGATTTTCTACCTGTTGTTTGACAAGTGCTAAACCGACGCCTCGCTCGCTTCCTTTTGTCGAGACACCTTTGTCAAAAATGTGATCGATTTTGTCGGGTGCGATCCCCGGTCCATCATCGTTAACTTCGCAGTGCAGCCAGCCGTGACGGTAGTGCAATGTTACGCTAATTTCGCCACCGGGTTCCGGCCCTAATGCCTCCAGCGCGTTTTCTATCAGATTTCCCAACGTGGTAATCAGCGTCGCGACCTGATCCTCACTACCGCTGTCTGGCAGCTGGCTTTCACTGTTTAAAATCAGCGTATGGCCTAAATCGGTCGCGCGGTTAATCTTGCTGATTAAAAAACCAGCGATAACCGGAGATTTGATCTTACCCAGCAGAGAGCCAATCTCTTCCTGATAGTTATTGGCTGTTTTGAGAATGTAATCTTCCAACTGCTTATAACTCTTCAGATGCAATAATCCGAGAATCACATGCAATTTATTCATAAATTCGTGGGATCGTTCACGAAGTGCGTCAGCATAGTTGACCAGACCGTCGAGTCGCTGCATCAGTTTACGTACTTCAGTTTTGTCCCTGAAGGTTGAAATGGCACCGATGATAACGCCATTACTGCGCACCGGAACGGTGTTGATCAGTAATAGTCGGTCCTTAATCGTAATCTCTTCGTCGCGGCGTGGGGTTCCGTCGCGTAACACTTCCGAGACATCTACCACCTGTGACCACGAGTGGCTTAGCGTCGACAGTTTCTCATCGTCCTGCGACTTACGGTAATTCAGCAATTCTTGTGCGGCATCGTTGATCAGCGTGACCTCGCCGCGATCGTCCACGGCAACGACGCCTTCTTTGATGGACTGCAACATGGCCTGGCGTTGCTCAAACAGTGTGGAGATTTCGTAGGGTTCCAGGCCGAAAAGGATTTTTTTCAGTACGTTAACCAGAATGCATGTGCCGATCAGTCCGACCAGCATGCCAAATAGTACCGACCAGATAATGCTCCAGCGACTGTCATTGATCTGTTGGGTCACGCGGCTTAACTCAAGGCCGATCGCCACCACGCCAATTTGTTTATGATTTTCATCGTAGATGGGGGTAAATACGCGTAAAGCCTGCGCCAGAAAACCGCGATTGATAGCGACATTTTCTTCGCCATTCAGCGCTTTAAGGATGTCATCACCTTTAAATGGCTGACCAATACGCTGGGCTTCAGGATGCGAGTAGCGAAGGCTTTGCATATCGGTAACGACAATAAACAGCAGATCGTTGCGTTTGCGCACGGCTTCCGCGATGGCCTGGATTCCACTCTCCTGCGGTTTTTTCTGCAAGCCCTGACGGATTTCCGGCGAGTCGGCGAGGGTACGCGCTACTGCCAGTGCCTTGTTAGCTAGCCCGTCTCGCGTCATATCACTGATTTGCGAGAAGTAAATCAGATGCACCACCAATAGCACCGAGAACAGTACCGCGCTGACCATTAAGATCACAGTGGTACTCAATTTCATCGGACGTTTGCGTAACATACGGTAGGGCAATGAATGTCTCATCAGCTTCCTTGTGTGACAAATTTCTTAAGCATTATCTCTGATGAGGCGGGTAATTCAAAGGGAGTAAGAATGATTGGCTATATAGGGGAAGAGACTCTGGCAACGGAAACTGCCAGTGCTGTATGAAGATTCCGGGGCTATGCTTATAGCGATAATCATACTGATGAGAGAGGGAAGGTCATGGATCGGGCGCTACTGGACGGGGGTTATCGCTGTTATACCGGCGAAAATATCGATGTCTATTTTAACACTGCGATATGTCAGCATTCTGGCAATTGCGTACGTGGCAACGGCAAGTTATTTAATCTCAAACGAAAGCCGTGGATCATGCCGGATGAAGTCGACGTTGCCACTGTGGTTAAAGTGATTGATACGTGCCCGAGTGGCGCGCTGAAATACCGTCATAAATAAGCGAGGGTAAAATGGAAATACGCGAAGGCCACAATAAATTTTACATTAATGACGAACAAGGCAAGCAAATCGCTGAAATTGTCTTTGTGCCGACCGGAGAGAATTTAGCGATTATCGAACATACCGATGTCGATGAAAGCCTGAAAGGGCAAGGGATTGGTAAACAGCTGGTTGCGAAAGTCGTGGAAAAAATGCGTCGGGAAAAACGAAAAATTATCCCACTATGCCCATTTGCGAAACACGAATTTGATAAAACACGGGAGTATGATGATATTCGCAGTTGATGGGAGAGTACAGAGTCACGATATTTTTCATGCTCTCCGCGGTGTGATGCAGGAGAGCATCTGAAGGGTAGGGGGATGCACAAAGAATGGTCAGAGAGAGCGTTTTTTTGTCCCAAGTCATCCCCTTTACTGAGCAAAAAAAAAAGAATATCTCCTATATGAGAATCATCATTCGGGGTTAATAAGTTTTGCGTCCCCAGAGCGTTCAATATTGATAGGAGTCATATTATGGAAGGTAAAAACAAGTTCAATACTTATGTTGTTTCTTTTGATTATCCATCATCTTATTCCTCAGTGTTCTTAAGGTTAAGATCATTGATGTATGATATGAATTTCTCCTCTATCGTGGCTGATGAATATGGGATACCACGACAACTGAATGAAAACTCCTTCGCAATAACGACATCGTTAGCCGCAAGTGAAATCGAAGATTTAATCAGGCTCAAATGCTTAGACTTACCGGATATTGATTTTGACCTCAGCATTATGACAGTTGATGACTATTTCCGTCAGTTTTACAAGTAGCCAGGAAGGATAAGAAGAACATAAAAAATGGCACTATTCTCTAAAATATTAATTTTTTATGTGATTGGTGTGAACATATCCTTTGTCATTATCTGGTTTATCTCACATGAGAAAACACATATTCGTTTACTTAGTGCATTTCTGGTCGGAATAACCTGGCCAATGAGTCTTCCTGTGGCATTACTTTTTTCTCTCTTTTAGGAGCTGTAGTTGAGTGGACCCGCTGGTTATCTTGAAACGAAGCGTCTCTCCTCAAAACTGGATTTGCGGAATGACGAACGAAGCAGTCGCCTGACTGCTTCGTTCATTAAAGTGAAATTTATTTCTGTGGGCGCATCGCCGGGAAGAGAATAACGTCGCGAATAGTATGACTGTTTGTAAACAGCATAATCATTCGGTCGATACCAATACCCAGACCAGCGGTTGGCGGCAGACCATATTCCAGCGCAGTCACGTAATCTTCGTCATAGAACATGGCTTCGTCGTCACCTGCAGCTTTAGCGTTAACCTGTTCCTGGAAACGTTCAGCCTGATCTTCTGCGTCGTTTAATTCGCTAAAACCATTACCAATTTCACGACCACCGATGAAGAATTCAAAACGGTCGGTGATTTCCGGGTTAACATCATTACGGCGCGCCAGCGGGGACACTTCTGCCGGATATTCCGTAATAAAGGTTGGCTGAATCAGATGTGCTTCTGCCACTTCATCAAAGATCTCCGTAACAATACGTCCCAGCCCCCAGCTTTTCTCTACCGTAATACCGATAGATTCAGCTAATGCTTTAGCAGCATCAAAATTATCCAGATCCGCCATATCGGTTTCTGGACGATATTTTTTGATTGCTTCGCGCATGGTGAGTTTTTCAAACGGTTTGCCGAAATCAAACACATGCTCGCCATAAGTGACTTTAGTGGTACCCAGTACCTCTTGTGCCAGGGTGCGGAACAGTGACTCCGTCAGTTCAATCAAATCGTGGTAATCCGCATATGCCATGTAGAGTTCCATCATTGTGAACTCAGGATTATGGCGAACAGAAATACCTTCATTACGGAAGTTACGGTTGATTTCGAATACCCGTTCAAAACCGCCTACAACCAGACGTTTCAGATACAGCTCCGGCGCGATACGCAGGTACATATCTAAATCCAGAGCGTTATGATGGGTAATAAACGGGCGAGCAGATGCCCCACCTGGAATTACCTGCATCATCGGGGTTTCTACTTCCATAAAGCCGCGCGCGACCATGAACTGACGGATAGCGGCCAGAATTTTTGAACGGACAACAAACGTTTGACGGGATTTATCGTTAGCGATGAGGTCCAGATAACGTTGACGATAACGGACTTCCTGATCCTGCAGACCATGGAATTTATCTGGTAAAGGACGTAGTGCTTTAGTCAGCAGGCGCAGCTCAGTACAGTGAATGGAAAGCTCACCCGTTTGCGTCTTAAACAGCGTACCGCGGGCACCGATAATGTCACCCAGATCCCATTTTTTAAACTGATCGTTATAAACACCTTCTGGCAGGCTATCTCTTGCAACGTACAGTTGAATACGGCCACCGACATCCTGCAACGTTACAAAGGAGGCTTTCCCCATAATACGACGGGTCATCATTCGGCCAGCAACCGAGACTTCAATGTTTAAGGATTCCAGTTCCTGGTTATCCTTCGCATCAAACTCTTCGTGCAACTGGTCAGAGGTATGGTCGCGGCGAAAATCATTGGGAAACGCCACACCTTGCTGACGTAGTGCCGCCAGTTTTTCGCGGCGATTTCTCAGTTCATCGTTAAAATCAATAGCCTCATTGGCTCCCCGTGTTTCTCGTTCAGACATTTTGGTTCCTCTAAATCCAGCTTTCAATTTAGCGTAGATAAAGAGACAGATCGGTACACTGTATTATCTGCCTCGACTATTAATAACTCAGTTTATCTTATCGAAACTAACGCTTACCTCAAGTTGATATCACTAATAAATAACCATCAAAATGGTTTAAATGACTTATTAATCTCGATTTACTAGTGTGATAAACTGAAAGTTAATTTATTCATAACCAATTGTTTTTACGACAGTTAATCGTTGCTCTCCTGTATCATATTCGTCGGCGTGCTAAACAGAAAACGGGTAGCAAAGGCCAATACCACGATGATCGCGACACAAGCCAACGTCCACTCTCCCATCTGAGAAAAGAATCGCTGGTAAGCGGCAATTGCCATACCGCTAATTTGCGACTCTGTCGTCTGCTGTGCCACGACGCCTGCCAGCCAGTTGGCGACTGCGCCTGTTGCCAGCATATAAATACCAGTTAATACGCCAGACATTTTCAGACGCGTGATTTGCGCAATCGCCACCGGGTCAATAAAGAGTTCAGCAAAGCCCATTAGCGCCAGCCCGGATATCATCACGCCCATTGACGCTTGACCGCCAGCCGCTGCATGTCGGGCATCAAATGCCAGCAACATAAAGCCACAAGCCATCAGCAGTAAGCCAAAGGCAAACTTCAGCCAGACGCGCAATGCTGAATTGCCGCGGCTTTCTGGCGACGCCAGCCAGGCCAGAACAACCCCAGCGAGCATCACCGCAATAGCATTCACCGACTGGAATAGTGCTGTAGGTACTTCAATATTGAATGCCTGACGATTCACAAAGCGATCGATAAACAAGCTGATGGTACTGCCGCCCTGTTGTGCCAGTACCCAGAACAACGTCCCGACAAACATCAACAATACAATTTGCCAAAGAGCACGGCGGTGTTCGGGGAATTTGATCATCATGCGGGCAATGATTTGTGCGGCAATGAGGCAAACGATCGCCAGCAAATATCCGGACCAGTCGTTCTCCAGCAGCAGGGTAAAAAATACTGGGGCTAAACAGAGCATCACCACTAACCAGCTCCATACTGGTAAGGCAAATTTCACGCTAGTGAGCGCTTTCTTATCCATACTACGCGTGGACTGGAAATGACGATGACCACTTAAGAAAATCAACAAACCGATAAACATGCCGCCACCCGCAAGGGCAAAGCCAACATGCCATCCATACCACTGAGCAGCCAGGCCGCAGGCGATGGGCGCGGCGATAGAACCGATATTGCCCGCAGCATACAGCAGCGAAAAACCGCCATCACGTCGATGATCGTTCTCGTCGTAGAGCTCGCCAAGCAAACAGCTGATGTTTGATTTGAATAAACCGTAGCCACAAATAATGATTGCCAGCGCCAGATACAGGCTAAAGGTTGAATTTGTATCAATGCCCAGCACCACATGGCCAAGGGTCATTAACAGCGCGCCGGCAATCACTGCAGTGCGGTTGCCGAGCAGGCGGTCGGCAAGCCAGCCGCCGAGAATAGGGGTAACGTAAACCAGAGAAGCATATGCGCTGAACAGGCTGATGGCATGGTTATCATCAAAACCAAGCTGATGGGTGAGATAGAGAATGAGTAAGGCACGCATGCCGTAAAAACTGAAGTACTCCCAGATTTGGATCGCCACGATATAGTATATCGCGCGCGGCTGTGAGGGTGTTTTCATGTGTTCTCCTTATGAGCAAAAAAGGGAAGTGGCAAGCCACTTCCCTTGTACGAGCTAATTATTTTTTGCTTTCTTCTTTCAATACCTTAACGGTATAGCGGCCATCAGCCTGACGGTATGCACCGTGAATATCGGTTTCAAAGCCCGGATAGTGAGCGCCGATTTCACACAGCATCTGCAGGAACTCCAGAACCGGACGGCTTTCTTCGGTGATCATTTCACCCGGCATTACCAGAGGAACTCCCGGCGGATACGGAAGGATCATATTGGCGTTAATACGACCTACCATTTCGTCGAGGTAAACTTCTTCGGTCATACCGTGCAGCTCTTTCTGGAACGCAGCATACGGAGTCATTACCATAGTCGGCAGAACTTCAAATGCGCGATACATCAGATCCGGCAGATTGTGGTGAACAATCAGTTTGTGGATATTCTGAGCCAGTTCCTGAATACGCATGTTTTCATAGAATTCAGGATCTTCACGATACAGAGACGGCAGCATGTTTTTCACACGCAGGTTCAGATCGAACGCACGTTTGAAGTCAGTCAGAGCACGCAGCAGGCTCAGTGCTTTGGTCTTATCGATACCGATGCTGAACAGGAACAGCAGGTTATACGGACCGGTTTTCTCAACAACGATGCCATGTTCGTCGAGGTATTTCGCCACGATGCTGGCCGGAATACCAAAGTCGCTCATGGTGCCGTCTTTTTCCATCCCCGGAGTCAGCAGGGTGACTTTGATCGGGTCAAGATACATGTGCT
This sequence comes from Escherichia sp. R1, assembly GCF_003000935.1. Lineage (NCBI taxonomy): Bacteria > Pseudomonadati > Pseudomonadota > Gammaproteobacteria > Enterobacterales > Enterobacteriaceae > Escherichia > Escherichia sp. R1. The sequence continues at coordinate 62,048 of NZ_PSRU01000007.1, read as the reverse complement.
CGTTATCGATGTTTTTGAAGCCGTGCCAGGTGCTGTCAGAACGCAGCGGCCAGCATTCAGTCGTATCGATATGATCCGGCTGCCATACATCAAAGAACCAGCCATCAGATTCCGTTCTCAGACGTTTGATCTCTTTACGGAATTTGATCGCACGTTCAATGGAACCATTGATCAGACGTTTACCTGCATTGCCTTTCATCATCGCCGCAGCGGTTTCAGTGGACGCCACGATACCGTAGTGCGGAGAGGTGGTGGTGTGCATCATGTAGGCTTCGTTAAAGGTTTCTTCGTTTACGTCACCTTTAACGTGGATCATGGAAGCCTGAGAGAACGCCGCCAGCAGTTTGTGAGTAGACTGGGTTTCGTAAATCACTTTCCCTTCTACACGGCCACCGCTCATACCGCATTTACCTTCGTAAATCGGTGAGAAGTTGGTGTAAGGCACCCACGCGGAGTCAAAGTGGATGGATTTCACATCCAGTGTTTTCTTGATGAAGTCGGTGTTGTACAGCAGACCATCATAGGTAGAGTTGGTAATTACAGCATGTACCGGCCAGGTTGCGTTTGGTGTTTCTTTCACGCGCTTAGCAATGGTAGCGTGCTGGAATTCACTCTGTGGGATACCACCAAGAATACCGTAAGCGTTACGGGTCGGGCGGAAATAGATTGGCGTAACATCGCTCATCATCATCAGGTGGGTCAGCGATTTGTGGCAGTTACGGTCAATCAGAATGGTGCTGCCTGCCGGAGCAGAGTACATACCAACAATTTTGTTCGCAGTGGAAGTACCGTTGGTCACCATGTAGCTGCGGTCTGCGTTAAAGACGCGAGCGATATACTGTTCTGCTTCTTTGTGTGGACCACTGTGATCCAGCAGAGAACCCAATTCAGATACTGAAATGGAAATATCAGATTTCATGGTGTTCGGACCAAAGAAATCATAGAACAGGCTACCTACCGGGCTTTTCTGGAATGCAGTACCACCCATGTGACCAGGAGTACAGAAAGTATATTTACCTTCACGAACATATTTAAACAGTGCTTTGGTCAGCGGAGGCAGAATAGTGTTGATATATTCGTCAGTGGTCTGCTTGATCTTGTTAGCAATATCATCAGCAGCACCCAGCGCATATTCAAAGAAGCTAATCTGTAAACGCAGGTCATTCAGGCTTACATCGAGAGTGGAATACGTATTAGCGAACGCGTACAACGGCAGGTTCTCGTTCATTTTGCTAATTTCTTCGCACAGCTCGAGATTATATTTATCCCAGTCAAAAATAACGCCGCACAGACGCGCATTGTTTTCGATCAGTTTTAATAAGTCGTCACGGTCGTTCGGGTAAACAATCTGGAAGTTCAGACGTTCAAGCGCGCGATGAAGTTCACGGATGGGTTCTTCTTTAAAATAAACCCCCATGTGATTCAATATTGCAATAACGTTCATAGTCATATCTCCAGGTAAAAAAGGCCCCTCCCAACACATGGGACAAAATGAAAGGAGGAGCCTCGGAAAATACTTTTAATTAATGTGCGTTAGACGCTGTGTGGTTATCCATTGAGTGGCTCTGGCGCTCGTGCATTTTGCGAGCGTAGAACATCAGGATAATCAGGCTGACGATGAAGGTACCTGCCAGCTCGAAGGAGCTTGCGCCCATCAGCGCGATGAAGCAGAACACGCAACCCAGTACAGAGCAGATCAGGCTGACAAAGTTGCGGATGTTAACGCCTTCAAAACGAATCAGGTCAACGCAAGAGTAGAAGTACGGCAGCATAGTCAGCAGTACTGCGATACCGGTCAGTTCACCGAACAGGTCAGAGGCTTTACCACCGGCAGAGTTCATCAGAGTGATGAGGATCATCAGGGCAGTCATTTTCACTGCAGCCAGCAGCAGACCTTTTTTCGGAATACCGTTGCTGTCGACTTCACCATAAACTTTCGGGAAGTTACCGTCGTTAGCGGCACGTACACCTGCCTGGCCTACCAACATCATCCAGGAGCCCAGAGAAGTCAGGCACGCAAAGGCGGTGAATGCAGAAACCAGTGGTGCAGCCCAGTTACCGAGGATAGTTGAAGCACTGATTGCAAACGGAGCACCGGAAGCCGCCATTACAGAAGACGGATACATACCGGAAAGCACCTGAGTCGCAGCGATGTAAACAATACCTGCTAAACCAGTACCCAGCATGGTTGCCAGCGGAACGGTACGTTTCGGGTTTTTAACCATACCAGTACTTACTGCTGCGGATTCAACACCCACGAAGGCCCACAGGCAGAGCAGAATACTTTTAATGATCGCATGACCATCAGTGGTATCCGCAGTATTCCAGTTAGCTGCATAAGTTGCTGCATCAAACCAATGCCAGCCAACAATAGCAGTCATCACCACAGGAATAAGAACCAGCACCAGACCAATCGTGGTTAAACGGCTTACCCAGGTACCGCCGAGCATATTCACAAAGGTAAATACCCAGACGATAGCAATACAGGCGATACCCGCCGGAACAGGATCATTTAATACTGGGAAGAAGGTGGAAAGATAAGATACAGCGGTAATACCAATTGCCAGGTTACCAATCCAGTTAGCATGGTAATAAAGAACACCTGTCTGAAAACCAAATGCAGGGGAAATTTCTCCGGCATACGCAATTGGGCCACCTTGTTGCGGGTTTTTTGTTGCCAGTCGGGCATATACATATGCCAGCGACATTGCACCAATAATAGAGATAATCCAACCCCAGATAGCAATACCACCGATACTTGCTAGGTTCGCAGGTAATAATGCAATACCGCTCCCCATCATATTACCGGCAACAACACCGGTACAGGCAAATAGCCCGATCTTCTTGGCAGAACTCATGCTCTTCTCCTAATTTCATTTTTGAATTTGGAGTCCGGGTCATGATGTATAACTATTTCCTGACCAGACCAAACTGGCGCTAAGATTACTCACGAAAAAAGGATTAATCCTAAAGATTAGGTGAAATAACACAAAAGTTTCTGTAAGTGAGAACTTGAGGTTTTTTATTAACACATCAGGATCGCAAGTTGATATCATGAAAAGATAAACATTCAATGTTTACAATGCATTGCGTTACATTCTCTGGTTAAATTTATGTAATAAAAATTATGCGGCAAATAAATTGCCGCAACATATTATACCAACGGGAACATACAAAAACTCAACAACAAATATTCCCGAGCATGAATCAACCCGGGAGTTACTTATTCTGAAGCGAGAAATTTGTCGAGATAAGGTACAACATAAGGAACAGAAGTCTGGAATATACCATTTTCAATCCAGTAAAGGGTGTTTGCCCCTGGGCGTAAATTAAAGGCGGTGAGATATGCATCAGCTGCTTCCCGGTTCATCCCCTTCATTTCATAAACCTTGCCAAGCAACACATAATTTAGCCAGGACATTTCAAGATCAATGCCGGTATTTATCGCCTGATAAGACTCATCTGTTTTACCTTTTACCAGGGCACTGACCGCTTTTATTTGATATATAATGGACAGGTTGTTCAATTCCGGCAGTGTAACAATGTTATCTATTTCTGTGTTCAGTGCTGCTAATTGTTTTTCGTCTAAAGGATGTTGAGAATGGCGCACGATATCAACTAATGCTTTTTCTGCTCTCGCGTAGGTAAATTCTGGGGATGATTGAACAATCTCACCTAATAATTCACTGGCACGATCCAATGATTTATCATCACCATGCAGTAAATAATCATGTGCCTGATAAAAATTAGTTAATAACGCACCACGATGCGGCAAAATTTGCTGGAGCATCTCCTGCATTCGTTGTGGCCACGGTTGGTTTAACGCTTTTGATAAACTCTGGAGCAAATCATTTTGAATCGCCAGCTGATTACCGTTAGTGATGACATAACGTTTATCCAGCATGGTTGAACCATCTGCATTGTCTACCAATTTTACCGACATAAAGCATTGTTGAGCACGGTATTGGCGCTGATTAACAAACGCAATAGATAATGTTTTACCGGAACTGCTCGGTTCATCAATGTTGTAGTTGATTTTGTCATGCACCATAAAGGTGGAGAAGGTGTTAAGTGATGTCGCCACCAAATCACCCACGCCTATCGCGTAAGAGAGCTGATACGGAGAACTCCAGCTGTTACAACTCTTATTAACCATATTAATGTCAATATCGCGTGGATTGAGCAAAATGCGCGATTTACTCATAGGAAGACGTGTTTCAAGACTTGAAAACGCTACCAGTGCGACACAGATACCTAACGACAACAGGAAAAAAAACCATACCCAAAAGGTAGTGAATCGTTTGCTTTTAACTGGGGATTGTTCAGGTGGCGTTGTGGTGTTTTGAATGTTAAGACTGTGGGAGGGAGAATCTGTGGCAGGAACCGCCTCTGGTATAGGGGGAGGCGAAGATAGCATTATTTCCTCTCCCTCTTCTTCGCTGTACCAGATAACCGGCACCATTAATTTATAGCCGCGCTTTGGTACAGTAGCGATATAGACAGGACTATCTTCATCATTATCTTTTAATGACTTACGTAGTTCTGAGATACTCTGCGTCACAACGTGATTGGTGACAATACTTCTCTTCCAGACATTATCGATAAGTTCATCCCTGCTAAGTACTTCGCCACTGTGTTGAGCAAAGAAAACCAGAAGATCGATTAATCTCGGCTCAAGGGTAAGTTGACGCCCATTGCGGCTAATTTGGTTTATGGACGGAGTAACAAGCCATTCGCCAACGCGAACTACAGGTTGTTGCATAATAGAAACTCATTCGAAAAGGGAATGATGCAATGATAATTGCCATAACCTATTTTTTCCATCTATAGATGGGTTTATTTACATATTATTGGTGAATGTAGGACGTTATTTTTACCCGCCATAAACTTCTTGATTACATAGTATTACGAAAGGATTTTACTGAGAACCAGAAGTAATTTTCCTTACCATCAAAATTCATCATCTTTGCCAAAGAAAAATGTTCAGAAAATAATCCATGAAAAATTGTCCGGAGCGCTTACTATTTTAATGGATTGTTAGTCTTTGCATGAGCAAACGGACTGATACATTTCTCTTTGTTCTCATTCAGAAAATCTCATCAGTTGGCGTTCTGCCCGATGTTGTGCTTTATGGGTGCGTTACGCTCCTGATGACGTCATTTGACGTTCAACAGCATCACGGGGCCGCACGACATTTCACGTCAGTCAGCGCTATAGCTCAGAAACAAATTTTCCCGAATTGGGATATGCCCGCAAATTGCTGGTGATGTGGGGAGAATCTGGTTGAGTTCGGTAGAATTGATTTGGCGGCAGGACGCTTAAATCGTGGCGTCCTGAAACGAAAAACGGACCTCCGTGGAGGTCCGTTTATATGAATTTGGTGCCGGACTCGGAATCGAAGAATGCTTCTATCATGTTGATATTAGTTTATTTTGTTTGGTTTGGTGAAAGATGTACCCTCTTTTGTACCCGCAGTCCCTTTTGATATCGAAAGGGAATCAAACTCGGGGTCAGGCTGAGAGCACAGAAGGAAAGTGCCTGGCTATTATATCGTTAATTCTGTCAATCAGCTCCAGCCTTTTGAAAGTGATGTGTGCAGATCCCTTCTTAAAGTATTTAATGATGAACATCTCATCTTCATAGCGTCCTTTACCCTGAACGGACTGTATGTGGTCATCCAGATTAATGGTGATATTCCCTCGGTTGTCGGGGATCGGTTTACCGCTGAGCAGATGCAACATTCTTTCCAGGTCAGCCAGGCGATCTGCCTGCATTCCACTGATAAGATGAAATCCCCACTGGTCCCATCTCACCAGATTGTTGACGATAATTTTACTGCCAAATTTACAGGGTGAGTTGGTTTTGTAATCCCTGCTCAGCCCTTTGAAGACGTTGATCACTCCCCGTTCAAACACTTCATCTTTGTTCTGGTGCAGTTGTTCAAATGTGCTCAGAATGTTCGCTTCGCTGATTTCCGGAAAATTATCATATTCCAGTGACCTGTACCTGACTGAGGTGGAGCAGATAACGTCCGTATTCTCGTTGACCACTTCCGGACGGGAGACTGTGATTTCAGACATAATCGATATTCCTTTTTGCAGATAAATGAAAACGCCAGCCGTGTTCAGGCTGGCGTCAGTGGAATGAAGTCTGGTGAGTGAGATGATGAGTGAGACTCACCGGTTCTGGTGCTGAAGCTGCAGTTGGCGCAGGGTACGGATATCCTCTCTGGCCTGTTCGATACAGGGCAACAGTGCTGCTGAATCCGTTTTATCCTCATTGTTGTCAAAGATAATTCCCGATTCGCAGTCGATATTGTCCTGCAGCCACGCAATCAGAATATCCAGTGCGGTTTCCGTGGTTAATGATTTCATGTTGTTCCTGGTTACCAGTTGAAAGTGGGTAAACCCGGCAGGCATTCAGCGCTGGCATCCAGATGAATGAGACTGACGCCATAACGTCGGGTAAGTGTGATAACCAGACGACGGAACGTTTTTGACAGCCCCAGGCGTTTAAGCCGCAGAACCGGATATGACCACGCATCGGTACGTAACAGATATCCGCTACCTGTGAAATGAATCCATTCTGATTCACCGAAGTCACTGGTCTGGTGTGACAGCGAGTACAGCCAGGCGTTATCCTTTTCCGTGATATGTGCGGTACTGCAGCGTATGCCGGCAAGGGTTGCAAACGGTGGTAGTGTGCAGGTTGACTGTTGGTCGGATTCCTCCACCACGCGGAGTGAATAACCGTTTTCAGCGACCTTGTTAATCAGTTCAGTGAGATTAACACCATCGACGTCAACGACAATTCGCCCCATGTTCAGTGCCTGCACATTAATTCTGTCGGCTTCCAGCATCAGGGAAAGTTTCATCGTTTCTCCGGATGCTTACCCAGGGTAATGTTATTTACCGTTCTGTAATTGTCGCGGGTCATCAGGCCGGTCGCCCGGCGAGCCCGGAGGATATCAATACTGTTTATTAACTGAGAGCGGGGACAAGTGCTGAATCCCGGCTGGTCGGTACGCACCAGCGCGTATTTTTCCACGAGAAAATTCACCGCATCACACAGTGAAATGCCAGCTTCAATATGCTGCTCAATCACACGTTCATCGGCGAACGGTGTGTCATTCAGTGTAAGGCCGTAATGCTGGCCCAGTAGTCGGGAGAGCAGAGTCTGCCAGATGGTGACGGGAGACGGGCAGCTCGATGCCTCCCGTACGTGTGTATCGGGTAATGTTTTCATACTGAAGGTTTTCCTGATATGCAGAGATGAAAAATGGAAAAGTGGCGTGGTGAAAGCACCAGGCCGGAGCAGAAGGTTATTCCGGTGGTTTACTTTTTCGTTTCGGGCGTCGGATAAACAGCCAGATAAACGTAACCACCGCTACCGAGGGTGTCAGCTTTGCAGGTCAGACCTTTCGCATACAGCGTGACGGTATGCTGATGGCGGGGATTCAGTTCACCGCTGGTGAGCATGAGCTCCAGTTGTTTCATCAGCAGCGGAAAGGCCTGGTCCAGATGGTATGCATCTGCGTCGCTGAAGCGGCCTCTGATACCGGCGCGGTCGGCAAGGTAATGCAGGCGGTTACCCTCCTGCACCAGACGGGCACCAAAACAGGGCCTCACTGTGCAGGGAAGCCCCCACCAGGGGCGGTCGTGATTGTCGTCGGGATGAGTTATCCCGGAGAGTTTGTCTGACACGATAAAATCCTCTCTGAAAAGTGGTTAAGAATGGTTTAACGATGACAGGTCAGCCGGCGCGCTGACCGGTTTCGGTGAAGATGTATGCATTGACGAGAATGGCCTCATCCACAGCGGCGTCTGAGTCCATCTGGTCGTACTCGTTTTCCGGGTGACGGAACATCAGTTCAGGGTGACGCTCATCAGCCGGACATACGGGCCAAAACTGTCCTTATGGCGTTCAGCAAACACGGCCAGCACACCGGGAATATCCTGCACTTCACGACCGGTATACGCTTCAGTGCTGCCGTGCCAGCGGTATTTGCCGGTACAGAAAGGAAAAAGACGGGATGCCGGATGTTGTTGGTGAATACGCATGGCTTCACCACGGGTGATGATTTTCATAGTGTGATACCTCTGAAGACAGAAGATAAAAGTGAAAACAAGCGTGATGTGGTTGTGACGGGTTAAAGCAGACCATGTTCGGCAAAGGAGAAAACCTGGTTGCCACCGACTATCAGATGGTCCGGCACCCGGATATCCACCAGGCCCAGTGCCTGTACCAGACGTTCCGTGATAAGGCGGTCTGCCTTGCTGGGTGTGACTTCACCGGACGGGTGATTGTGTGCCAGCACCACAGCAGCGGCATTGTGATACAGGGCGCGTTTAATCACTTCACGGGGATGGACTTCCGTGCGGTTGATGGTGCCGGTGAAGAGGGTTTCACCGGCAATCAGCTGATTCTGGTTGTTCAGATACAGCACCCGGAACTCTTCACGCTCCAGTCCCGCCATGTTCAGAATCAGCCATTCTCGTGCCGCACGGGTGGAGGTGAAGGCCACGCCGGGTTCATGAAGATGGCGGTCCAGGGTTTTCAGGGCCCGCAGAATGAGACTGCGCTCTCTGGTTGTCATTTCTCCGGGCAGAAAGGAAAGCTGCTGCATTGTCCCTGCCTCCATTCAGTCAATGATGCGCATAATGGCGCTGCATTCCGGATGCTGCAGGGCGTAATCCCGCAGCCGGTAATAGTGGACCGTCATGGCATAACACTCCGTACGACAGGCATGATGACTGTACGTCATCAGACAGGCAGCAATACCGGCGGCTTCCGGGCTCATTTCAGCGCGGTTGCCGTTCATGGCATTGAACAGTACCCATGTTTCGTCATCATCGTCATCCGGTTCGGGTGCCATAAATGCCCCGCCGTTGTTCAGGGTGTACAGATTCCAGATACCACCGCAGTAGTCTTCGCAAAGACGGTCCATCCAGCCGAAGACACGGGGCTCCAGGGTCACCCACTGTGGAATGAGGCCAAAATGCTGCGGCCAGAAGCTGATGCGCTGTTCATCAGGGACGGGAGTGGCAACCAGCTGAGGTGGGTTATTCCCTGATGCAGTGGTTACGGAAACAGAAGGTGTGGTGGAATTATGCGAAACGGTTGTCATGAGGTTATTCCTTATAAAAAGTAAATGAATGGAAGAAGCCCCGGGGCAGGAACAGATGTGAGTCAGGACTGCACTTTCAGTGAAACGGCATCAGCGCATGCTCTCCAGCAGCGTTTCTGCCATCACCCACAATGCGCGATTGAGCTTAATGTCGGTATCAATGCTGTGAATGGCCCGGGTATGGATACGTTTTCCTTTTGCACTGCGACCGGAAATCCCGCCTTTCAGCATATTCTCCTGGATGGTCTGATAAGCACTCCACAGGTCCTTACCGTAATCCTCCCGGCGTCGTGGTGTCAGAATGTCGGCGGTGGTGACGGGCTGATGTTCGTCACCATAACGGTAAGTCAGCGCCGCCTGTGCCAGCGCCTGGCGTGCCGGTGGCGGCAGAATCAGCGACTGCATGGCATCACGCTTTTCCTCAATCCGGTCAAAAACCCCCACCACCTCGTAAGCCCCTTCAATGACTCTGTCCACCACATTTCCCCGGTGCGGAACACGCACTTCTCCCAGCGACTGACCGCAGACCAGGCCATTGGTGCAGATGGCACGAAAATATCCGGGTAACATCTGGTAGCTGGAGGTACCGTCATGAGAGTTGAGCAGAATAATTTCAGGGACATGTTGTCCGTTTATCTCCCCGTCACGGCGCAGACGCAGCATGTGTTTGGTGTATCCCCGGCGGCCCGGGTCGCGCACGCGGGTCTGGCAGGCGAAGAATGGCTGAAAACCTTCCCGCTGCAGGCTTTCCAGTACGGTGATGGTGGGAATGTACGCATAGCGTTCACTGCGGGAGGTATGCCGATCTTCCCCAAAAATACTGGGTACATAGTGCATCAGTTCTTCATGTGTCAGCGGACGGTCACGGCGTATCTGGTTTACATGACCAAAACGACTGGCTAATCGCATTATTTGCTCCTTATGAATGAGTTAGCGGTATAAACGAAAAGGCCGCGTCTCCCGGAGAAGACGCGGCCTGATGGATGAAATGAAGACGTTTATTGCCTGAGAATTCCCTCACTGGCGAGATACGAATTTAGCTGTTTTCCGGCATCAGGTTCAAAATTCCAGCACCGCCAGCGTAGCTGCCCTTCGGCATTGCGGATAACCAGCCGGAAATGCGTTCCCTGGTCATCTTCAATAAGCACATTGCGGTAAGCTGTTGTGACAGCCATCGCCTGTTCGCGTGAGAAAGGGCCTTCGGGCAATAAAACAGGGTGGCAGTCCGACATACCGGCTATTTTCCGATAAATTCAACGCTGGCGCCGGTGGCATTACCGTCAGCACCAACCGTGACGGTCACTTTGTCGTACGCACGGTCTTCAGGATTGAATACTTCAAACTCAACCTTATTGCCTTTTACTTCGTAAGAGCCAAAATCAGCGGTTTCTGTTGTTTCCTCGTCATATTCCCGGGCGTATGCCTGCCGGGCAGCCTGCAGGACGGAATCTTTATTAATAGTGGTCGTCTGTTTCGGGGAAAAACCGGCAAGTGATGTGACAAATTTCGGACAGACCTTCAGCATATCACCGCGGGTGAATTCCATTCGTACACCAAATGCCTGTAAAACGGACACATCACGCTCTGCTATGGAGTGAACGGCTTTTTTGACCATTTCCGGCGCCTGTCCGATTTCCACCTCAACAGCCCTGAATCCCGTCTGCTGATTACACATTTGTGATGTGGGGATCAGGTTACCGTTAATACTGATACGGCTGCCCAGGAGCGTCTGTACACCATTCGGGCATCCCTGCATCAGGCCGGTAATACCAATCGTGCCATTTTTCAGCATTACCAGCGCCTGACCATCTTCCGTCATGGTCTGACACCAGCCGTTTTTGACAGCCCAGTTGCCGGCGGAGGCGGAGAATGATGCCACAGTGAACAGCAGGGGAAAAAGAGCTCTGGTATTCATGACTGACCTCTGAAATGAACGTACGGTGTTATTGATAATGATGGAAGGTATGCAGTGACTGTTCAGGGAATGACGTAGCCGTATATTTAGTTTTCTGTTCAACATATTGTCTCCATACCTGTCGGGACGGCTTTGGCAGGCCGGCGATCACAGGTTAAAGGTGTTGATAAGTTTATGGATGAAAGAGAAATGTGGCAGGGCGGAGATAAAACGCTCTTCAGCGACCAGACTGTGGATGTGGCCTCTCCGTTCAAACCGTTCTGATGTCAGGCTGACTGATTTGATATCTGCCAGAGGAAAGACCTGCAGTTTTCCCTTCTGTAACGCGATCAGATACCAGCTACCGCTGTAATAAATGAGCCGGCAGGGCTCCAGTGACGGATACCATCGCTCAGTCATCAGAGAGATGTGGATACACTGTCTTATTGCCAGGATGAGTTGCGAGAAACACTCGGGGAACGTTGCAGTGATATCCGGCGCCGGTAGCCAGATAAGGCAGGGAGAGGGCTCCTGGTTGTCGGTAAGACAGGTTATCAGTCGTCCGTTCCGGAGCGGAAGTATCCGTGCGATCCCGGTATTCTGTATAAAAGAAAGCATTTCAGGGATCGCACCTGGGCTGCTCTGTCGTCTGAGGCTGTACCTGCCATTTCTGTACTCTAAATCCAGGTGAACCAGACGCTGATGAAAATCGCGCTGTAAAGTACGTTCTGTAACGCCAAATTCATCTGACAGTGTTTTTAGTGACAGAGATTCTCCGGCCATCAGTCGGCTGATAATGAGTGATAAGCGAACCGCCAGGCGATCATGCCGGGAACGATTATCAGACATAGATGTGCACTCCGTAAGAAAACATCTTTTATTTCATGATGTTATTATGCATCATGATGTTGAAAGGATGTGTCGCATCCGGATAATCAGGAATAAAATGCAGCAGAAAAAATATTCTTTTAATTATCTGATTTTTAAGCATGATTTCATAAAAAGAAGAATGCTCGTTAATCCAGCGACACATCCTGTCGGCGTGAGTGTGTCAGAACAGACGCTCCCACAGTGTGATCAGCAGGTGGATAATGCGGTCCCGGGCTTTACGCAGAAGCTGTAACATCCAGGCCGGAAAACTGAACCGGGCAACGGCGTCGTCAAAACTTTTCCCGATGGCATCACCAAAAGTCTGTTGTGCGTGTTTTCGGGCCTGTTCAGAGCGGTTTTCCCCCCTGATATGTGAATAAACTGCGCTGGTTGCCTGTGGTGGCAGCGCGTGGATCATCAGTGACACCAGCGCTGGAAGGTTCCAGCCTGCAGGTGCGGCTACAGGGAGTACCGGAAATGATGAAGGGAACAGGGTGGCCACCCGGGCTATTACTGTCGCCAGTGAGAGTTCCTGGTGACGGGACGGGCATTTTTCTGTGGCATTCCATTCTTCAGCAGGAAACATGCGATCGGCATGGCTGAGAACAAACAGAAAGCGCGAGGGATCTGCGCCCTCATTCAGTAAAAACTGATGCATGGCAATATCGGCAGCATACGCACGTTCATCACTCCGCAGGATCCAGATAATCAGATCCAGTTCCGGCAGTAACTGACGATAAAGCGCTCGGTATTCCTGATCATGCTGCGGTGTTTCACCAATGCCGGGCAGATCGACCAGCGTCATTCTGCGTTCACCGAGCTGCAGGGTAAGACGATGAGCCTGGCGGGTGCAGCCGTTCAGGGGATGCGTGGCGCAGATACGGGACTGAAAAATGGCATTACACAGGCTGCTCTTGCCGGTGCCGGATTTACCCATAATGCCAATCACGGGCTCGTAATGAATAACACCGTGGAGATGTTCAAGGATTTTCTGGCGTATTTCTTCAGGAAGAAACGTCAGATATGATTTCACTTGCGCGGAGAGGGAAGAATTGCTGAATGGCATACCGGTATCCTGTTGATTTCACTGAACCGGATCACACTAATCCGGTTTATCATTCAGGTAATATGGGTGTGAAAATTTTTCCATTGACGGGAAGAAGAGTATGGCTAAAAACAAAGGTATTTGTCGGAATAAAAAATGCAGTAATCCTGTTTCAGAATTTGATGAGGCAAATGCCTTAAGGTTATGCGATGATCATTATAAGCTATGGAAGCGAAATAAAGAGAATCGTCGGGTCAGGAATATTTGTCGTATAATCAGTAAATATGACAAAAGTCTGGACCGGGAGATATTTTATGGAGTAAGAGATGCTGCAAAAAATAAAACGGGAAAGAGAATTATTGAGGACGCAAAAATATTACATCAATGCCGTGCCTCAAAGCAAGTAAGAAAAAGTTTTCACAAGGGTGTGCTTCGGTCACGGGAATGGCTTAATACACAGGAGTTACTGAGCAGAAAACATATATCTGTTACAGGTGAACTATTTAAATTTTACATAAAAGATATTATCAGATTATATTGCTATAAGTTTCTCTACAGCAGAGAATATCTTAATGAAAACGCATACAAAAAACGATATCAGAGTGATATTCACCCCAGAAAAGTTAATGTTCCGATACTGCAACTTGAAGTTGCATGGATAAATAATAATTGCCGTTCAAGTGATTCAAGCACTGATATTATTATCCTTCCGAGGATGATAAGAAGAATGGTTGTATTTAATTATACGAAGATAAATAAACAATTAGAGAAATTGTTAGGGGGGATAGCACGAAAACAAACCTCAGAAAGGAATAAAGGCGGTCTCTATACCAGAATAAAAAAAGAAAGTGACTTTCTTTCTATGGATAGATTTATGGTGGAAATAGAAAATATCATAAGGCTTGAAAGGTTTCCGACATCAATTTATCCAGTCTTTTCACATTCATTTATTGAACGAGAGCTTCCGCTACTGAATCTTGCTCGATCACAGTATAAAAGAGCAATAAGTAAAAAAGTGGCGAATTCAATTTTTTATACTTTGCAAAAAACTAACGTAGCATTATGGCTACATCTTGAAATGTTTGCTCTGGTGGCATTCATTAAACTGTATACAGGAAAAGGTTTTGAATTCATAAAGAACATGTGTGTATTTATCGATTATGAGAAAGGGATAATAAAATCCACACATGAAGAACTGCTGGGTGAAATTAAACGTAACATTCAATTGAATTTGAAGGTGAATCCTGATAATTTTCCAGAGTTAATAGACATATACAATTCATGCTTTAGTGAAAATATATTGTCATATGATATTCAGGATGGTAATTTTAAATGGCGCTCATGATGTGAAAATATTAATTTCACATTACATATTAATTATCCACAAAAAACATATAATTAATTTCAATGAGTTACATATAAAAACATTGATGATTATCCAGCTTAGTATGGTTATGCAATGTGATGCTTAACGCTTACAGATAATAACACATTCATATGAGCTATATATCATAATATTCAATAATCATGATATGCTAATCTGATTATGGATAAAAATTACTGAATGACGCCATATTATGATTGGCAGTGTTTCCTGTATACGATGACTTATCTCTCCCGCATCATATGGGGGCACGTTTCTTAGGAAAAGTGACGGGGTTACAGAATCCAATTACGATAGTTTGTTGTAGAGTTATCACGAGTTTTTGTTGTTCTGAAGACGGAATCAGGAAAATAATTCCAGAGTAAACATGTCTGTTTTTTGACCAGTAAAGATCCATGCTGGCCGTGAAAAACTGAAATCAACACTCAGTCTGCATGGATGTCTGAAGATATTGAGAATGTCGGGAATGGTACTATATACGTATTATACAGACATATCTTCACTAAGTGTTATACACGCATTTTCATAAACAATTCTACAAGTGTTTTCATTAAGCATTGCTGTACACATTGTTTGATCTGATACACATCCAGTTTAGTAAATCTTTACGTTAGCTAAAATCAGTTTAAAGCTGCTACAAAACAATTTTTCTTGTTTAAGTAATCAGGATGATATTCTATTTTTCTGAAGTTACGTTTAACCTTTTCTTAGTTTTTGTGTTTTTAGTCGTTAACCTGAGACAAGTGTCTTTATGTAAAAACGCAAATCCGGCTGAGATAACCTGGCGTGATTTACTGTGTGCTTACGATGATTTTGTTAAATGGTTTTATGGATGATTTTGTAACGATGAGATTGATGAGATGATTAACTGGCCCTGGTGTTTTTTCTCAGCGCAAGACTCTTTTCAGGAAAAGCGTGATGATTGGTTCTGGTGTTTTGATTCAGATGAGGTTTACGTTATCGATGGTTAACCGTTTTTATGGAGCGTAGTTAAAAGTAACGTTTTCAGTATAAGAAAATCGATTCTGATGTTGGTGGTTTTTGTTCTTGGGGCGGGGGTGTCTGTAAACAGGTTTTAATCGCGCTGTTCGGCTCTGTGATTGAGTTGTGTGGTTAAGCTGTAGGTGTGGTGTTGCTGTTGATTTACAGCGCCAGAAAGCGTTCTGATTGCGTTTCTGACGTTTTGTTTGCGCGTTCTGTTGATCCGTTTCCCTTCAGGCTTTGTAGTTTTTAAAAAACATTTATGCCGTTGTTGTGTGTTTTACTCTGCGTGTAGGTTTATTTTTTCTTCGTGGGGGATTCATTCTGTTTTAATCAGGAGCCATTGGCGTTGCTCAATGGCGGGATGCCGTAAAGTTTTACCGCAGTGATTAATGATGTGAAGTCAATCCAAATCAACGGAGATCTCTCATCATGAATCAACCAATACACAATGCTTACTGGTTATCCCGTTTTGAAAGTATTCTCAACAGTGCCCTGGCGCAACACCGTGCCGTCTCGTTAATCCGGGTGGATTTACGTTTCCCTGAGTATATGCCTGCCACCATCATGGATACCGATTTAGATTCAGCGGTGATTTCTCGTTTTTTTGCATCCCTGAAAGCAAAAATTCAGGCTTACCAGCGACATAAACGACGTGCCAACAAGCGTGTGCGTGCAACCACTCTGCGTTATTTCTGGTGTCGGGAGTTTGGCAAGGAAAAAGGCAGGAAACATTATCACGTGATATTACTGCTCAACAAAGATACCTGGTGCTCGCCAGGGGATTTCACCGTTCCTTCTTCGCTGGCGACGCTGATCCAACTGGCATGGTGCAGTGCTCTGCATCTCGAGCCCTGGCAGGGTAATGGACTGGTTCATTTTTCCAGGCGGACGCCTTTCCGTAAACCGACATCATCTGATGCTCGCCCTTCTTCCGATGATACGCCTTTGTCGGGTGGATGTTCTGAAACCAGGAAGGCTTCAGACAAAAAGTCTGGTGGATCCGCTGTGCTCTGGGTCAAGCGTGGTGATGTGGAAGCGATGCAGAAAGCCCGGAACAGAGCCAGTTATCTCGTGAAATATGAGACGAAGCAGCATGACGGTTCCGGGCAACGTAATTATGGTTGCAGTCGTGGGGTAGGGCGTCTACTGGATGGCAGGTGAGCCCTGTAAAACGGCATCCGGTACCAGAGTGTATGTCACGGTAAGGGCGTCAGCCAACGCCCTTAGATCGTTTTCTGCTAATAGCCCTGAAGTCATGAAACGGTATTTTTATCTGCTTCCGCTCCTGGAAACACTCCGTCGGTAAAAACTTACCGGGATGATTAATGATGTGAACCGAAGTCAACGGAGATCATTCCCCCTGAACCTGCATCCAGTGTTCTTTCCCTTATCTTCCCGTTCTGCTTCGGTTCTTCACTTATTCCATCAACCCCATCCGCAAACCATAACACGTCAGCTTATTCACGGGCAGGACGCATTGTGGGCTGCGCATAACGGAGCATATCTTATGAATGCTATCCCTTATTTCGACTATAGCCTGGCCCCCTTCTGGCCATCTTATCAGAACAAAGTCGTCGGCGTCCTTGAGCGTGCGCTGCGTGAGCAGTCCGGCTCACGGATACGGCGGATCCTGCTTCGTCTGCCGTGTGAATATGACAATACCTTCAACAGCAGAACGACCTGGTTTGGTATGGATTTTATCGAAACCGTCAGTGCGCTGATGAATGCAACCCCCGGACGTGATCTCTGCTGGCTCCTGACCCGTCATCCTGAAAAACCGGAATACCACGTGGTGCTGTGCGTCAGACAGGAGTATTTCGATGGCCCTGAATTGGACCGGTTGATACTGGATGCCTGGAGTAACGTACTGGGCTTCGCGTCACCGGGTGAAGCAAAGCAGTATCAGAAGCAGATCACCCGGGATGTGGTGCTGGACAGTCGTTCACCGGACTGTGAAAACATCCTCAAAGAGTTGATATGGGCGTTCAGTGATTTCGCCCGCGATCGTCGTGGTGTGTGCGATCCGGAAGCCCGTTGCCTCGCCGGTAATCCCGGCTATCCCGGATCTGCAGGACCGTTCTGAAAGCTCGGTTCAGCATCTTTCCCTGCATTCGCACAAACTTCATAAATCTCACAAAGGACATTCTGACCATGTTGACCACAACAAGCCACGACAGCGTGTTACTGCGTGCCGACGATCCCCTGATCGACATGAACTACATCACCAGTTTCACCGGTATGACCGATAAATGGTTTTACAAGCTGATCAGTGAAGGTCATTTCCCTAAACCCATCAAACTGGGGCGCAGCAGCCGCTGGTACAAAAGTGAAGTGGAGCAGTGGATGCAGCAGCGAATTGAGGAATCACGAGGAGCAGCAGCATGAAACGTGTTGCAATACCAGCGCCGGCATTGCGGAAATCAGCCCTGTCCCCGATGCTGGCGACACTCCCGCTCATCTTTCTGCTGACTCCTCTGGTCTGCCAACTGTTTGTCATCATTTCCTGACTGATTCGTCATTCCCTTCGTCCCGCCAGTCACTGGTGTTTGTATCGTACCGTCCGGTGTTGATGTGCGTTTTCCGTATGTCTGCACCGGCTTAACAAAATTCAACAGGGTTTGAAAAGGAACATTTCGTGCAAATAACCGAAGCCTTAATTTCAGAGCCGGGAGACATCCGGCGTTTTGTTCAGCAGGCGCTGGAGTTCTTTAATCTGCTTCATGGCAGCAGCAAGTTCAGAGGCAGGAACGACCTGTTCTCCTGCGGCCACAGCAGTAAGACTTCCCTCCTGGTATTGCTTGCGCCAGAGAAATAACTGGCTGGCTGCCACACCGTGTTGCCGGGCAACAAGGGAGACCGTCATTCCCGGTTCAAAGCTCTGCTGAACAATAGCGATCTTTTCCTGTGTAGTACGCCGTCTGCGTTTCTCCGGTCCTAAGACATCAATCATCTGTTCTCCAATGACTGGTCTAAAAACTAGTATTAAGACTATCACTTAAATAAGTGATATTGGTTGTCTGGAGATTCTGGGGGCTAGTCTAGTTTTAAAGCGCCCCCTGCCGTATCAGAACTGGGGAATGCTACAGGGTTTGACCTGTTCCTCGAGGATCGTAGCGGAGCTAGCCATGAAAAAATGATCCAGGCCCGAAATCAGCTTCTTGCTGAAGCGGCGAAAAGTCCAGCGTTAAACATGGTTCGTCCTAACGGCATGAACGATGAGCCTCAGTTCCAGATTCTGATTGATGACGAGAAAGTTCAGGCGTTTAAACTGAGCATGAGCGACGTCGACAACATAATGTCAGCAGCCTGGGGTTCGATGTATGTAAATGATTTTAACGATCGTGGACGGGTGAAAAAAGTCTATATTCAGGGCGAACCCGGCTCACGTATATCACCGCAGGATTTTGATAAATGGTATGTCCGTAACAGTGATGGCGACATGGTTTCCTTTGCCTCTTTTGCAACAGGCAAATGGATTTATGGCTCACCAAAACTGGAGCAATATAATGGTATCTCTGCTGTCGAAATCCTGGGGGAACCGGCACCAGGATACAGTTCCGGGGATGCAATGAAAGCAATTGAGGATATTGCGGCAAGACTTCCCGAAGGTTTCCATATTTCCTGGACAGGTTTGTCTTTTGAGGAACGACTTTCAGGTTCTCAGGCTCCTGCACTATATGCACTTTCACTGTTGATCGTCTTTCTGTGTCTGGCTGCACTGTATGAAAGCTGGAGCATTCCTTTCTCGGTCATGCTGGTTGTTCCGCTTGGTGTCCTGGGGGCTGTCTGTGCTACTTTGTTGCGCGGCCTTGGTAACGATGTCTTTTTCCAGGTCGGTTTATTAACAACAATAGGGCTGTCTGCGAAAAATGCCATACTTATCGTGGAGTTTGCTCGTGAATTGCATGAGAAAGAAGGACTAAGCATTAAAGAGGCTGCTGTTGAAGCGGCGAGAGTGAGGTTAAGACCGATAATTATGACTTCGCTGGCATTTGTAATGGGGGTTATCCCACTGGCTGTCTCGACTGGAGCAAGTTCCGGAAGTAAACATGCCATCGGTACTGGTGTGGTTGGAGGGATGATCACTGCTACGATACTGGCAATCTTTTATATTCCTCTCTTCTATATGTTAATTGCCGGGTTCTTCAGCCGCAGAAATAAGAAATCATCGGATAAGACTGAAGCTGAGCAATCATAAGCATGAGTAAATATTCAGGTGCAGTAAACAACATACTGCGCCTGAGTAAATGGCTGTTGGGTTGGTACTAAATGCCCCAGAGATATTTCCTGAAATAAGATGTCAATGGAGATTTCAACAGTGGTGCGGCACACAAAATTTGCAGCGGAAGAAACCCGCAAACAAATCCTGGATGTGGCAGAGTTCTGCTTTTGTGAGACGGGCTTTTCGAAGACGACACTGGAGATGATTGCGGCGCGCGCAGGTTGTACTCGGGGGGCCATATACTGGTATTTCAACGAAAAAAAAGATCTTCTGCGACAAGTCATCGAGCGGGTACCACTATCATTATTTGATGAGCTTACAGCCATCAAAAATGGGAGAGTTTCTGAACCGGTTAAAGCGATGTATCGTTGCTTATCACGTAGCCTGATTAAATTACAATATAATGTACACATTACGGAATGTAATTTATATTGTGTTTTTTTTGTGAAGAATGTCCGGATGATATAAGAATAAATTTCTTACAAAAAATGGTGGATGTCAATAATTTTGTGAAATTACTATGTTATATTTTCGAAAAAGGTAAGTTATATAGAGAAATATGTTTGGAAATTCGTAGTGAGACTCTGGCGTTCCTGCTTTTTTCTTTGTTTACGGGGGGGGCGAAGTTGCATTCTGCAACCTGATAATAAATCCCTTTTCAGAGAGGGTTGCATAGTACTGGAGTTGACCCAATCAACCTTCACAGGCATCGATAAAAATGAACGCTACTATAAAAAACAGCTCTGATATCAATGAGTTTGCTAAATGGATTGATGAAAATCTTGAGGTAGAACTCTCAATAAATATTGAGGAAAAAAAGCTGGATATTCAAAATGGTATTTACAGAGATTGTTTAAACATATCATTGGTATTTCTATTGGTAGGTATATTAATAAATGCAGCAGAAGAACTACGTTCTACTACTGAATCGGTCACGACTATCACTTTTAAATATCAGTTTGATTTTCAGCAGACATTTACAAGGGCATTTACTCGCCGCTTTGGTATAGCTCCTATTGCATACCGAAAACTCGCTAAGGAAGAAGTGAGATGGAATAGTTAGTTATGTAAGCGTTATTTACTTAAGCGTGGATATATAAGAATGATATTATCAATATGTTGCTCATGAGTTTTTAATAGCATATAGGCTTGTTAACATAGCCCAGCAATATAATTTGCAGTGGGAGCAGGTATGCATACAGAACAGTGGGCGAGGACGAGCGTCCCTTTTCGAACAAGGTAGCAAAAGAGGAAGAAGAAAGACAAATACAACTGGGCCTGAAAGGGTAGTGTTTAAGCCCCCTTTCAGGGGGCCGTGTCAAAGCCGCCCGCTATGCAGATGGTTTTTTACTTTATCTGTTAAGCAAAAAAATGCCGCGATAAAGAAATTGTTACCGCGGCAGCGTCATAGCAATTTATTTATTTTTTCTTGCCGCTGGAACGAGGACCTTTCTTTGCTGCCTCCTGCGGTACATCAGATTTTGTAGGTTTAGTGTTTTCTATTGAGGGTTTAACTGGTTGATGCTGCTCCACGGACTTCAGCGTTTCATCAGTGACATCCATACAGGATGCGCTGATTGACGTATCAAGGTTAACCACCGGGAATGTCTGTGAAGGCGCGTTTTCAGCCTGCAGTGTCGGTTGTGCAGCAGGCACTTCAGGTTGAGGTTCTGCGACGCCGGCGGTCACTTTAGAGTGAATAATCTGCTCGATATGCTGCGCGGTGCGGGCGATCACCTTATGGGCATACACCTCGCCAACCCGGCTTGCCGCGCTGATGGCTGCCGCTACCGCCGCGTTAATTGCGCCCACTTCCCCTTCCAGCTTCACGGTCACCATCCCGCCGCCTTTCGTCAATTCATAGCCTACCAGACTAACGTTAGCGGATTTCATTGCGGCATCGGCGGCTTCTACCGCCGCAGACATCCCGACGGTTTCGATTAAGCCTAAACTTTTCCCAGACATAAATTTCTCCTATAATAAATTCAACTGTGCTGCGCGTCGTCGGCTTAACGTCCAACGTCTTCGTATAATAGCGCCGCTTTGTCCGTAACTTCCCACGGAAAGCTGTCGCGACCAAAGTGACCATAGCAGGCTGTTTTACGATAGCGGGGGACCAGCAGATCAAGCGTAGTAATGATGCCGAACACGCTAAGATCGAAATGGCTGTTAACGCCTCTCAGCAACGCTTCAGATGACACTGTTTGTGTACCGAAGGTGTTAATCCTGACGGAAACAGGGCGGGGCAGGCCGATGGCCCATCCCAACTGGACTTCACAGCGTGAGGCAAGCCCAGCGGCGACGATGTTTTTCGCCACATAGCGAGCAGCGTAGGCGGCGGAACGATCGACTTTCGACGGATCTTTGCCTGAAAACGCGCCGCCGCCATGGCAAGCCGCGCCGCCATAGGTATCAACAATAATTTTACGCCCCGTTAGCCCGCAGTCACCCACCGGCCCGCCAATCACAAAACTGCCTGCAGGGTTCACCAGAAAGCGGGTTTGTGGTGTGAGCCAGTGCGAAGGCATCACAGGTTTAACAATTTCTTCGATGACCGCTTCCCGTAGCGCGTCCAGAGAAACGTCAGGGCTGTGTTGGGTAGACACCACAACGGTATCTACTGAATGAACACGATTATCCTGATAGCGCAGGGTAACCTGGCTTTTGGCATCAGGGAGTAAAAATGGTAACCGTTGGGATTTACGCAACTGCGCCTGGCGCTCCATCAGACGATGGGCGTATACCAGCGTGGCGGGCATCAGTTCCGACGTTTCATCACAGGCGTAACCGAAGGTGATGCCCTGATCGCCCGCCCCCAGTTCTTCCATCGAGTGGCCGCGAATGCCGTCAGCAATATTGGCGGACTGTTTGCCAAGGATATTTAATACACAGCAGGTATTGCCATCAAACCCCAATCGCGAATGGTCGTAACCAATCTCTTTTATGGTGTTGCGGACAATCTTCTCAATATCCACGGCGGCATGGGTAGATATTTCTCCGGCAACAATAGTGGCACCAGTTTTCACCAAGCATTCACAGGCAACCTTACCCCACGGGTCCTGTAGGAGTATCGCATCCAAAATGGCATCAGAAATTTGGTCCGCCATTTTATCGGGATGCCCTTCGGCAACGGATTCGGAGGTAAACAGGTAATCGTTCAAAGCGAGCCCACTTGTTTGGGAAGTTTATTCCTATCTTAGGATAGGAACCTGACAAGTGGGCGTAAACTATCTTGCGGGCGTGTTGGACTATTTTGCTTTCATTATCGGGCCAATGCAAAATCACGCCATCACCGTGTAATTCCCGGGGACACGACTTTTCGATAATCAGAGGGGGTCATGCCAGTATCTTTTTTGAAGATGCGGCAAAAATAGTTTGAATCCTGGTATGCCAGTTCCAGCGCAATGGTATTTACTTGTAAGTCACTGAACCGCAATAACGATTTGGCGATAGTAATTTTACGCGTGGCAATATAGTTCGAAAACCCGAACCCGGTAATTTTCTTAAAGGTACGGCTCAAATAGCAGGCACTGACAAACGATTTTGCTGCCACGTCATCGAGCGTCAAGTTTCTGAGAATATTTTTCTCAATATGGAATTTCGCTCGTTCGATAAAATCGATATTGCCTGTATAGCCTTTTAATGCGTAATCAAACAGCTCTTCGCTAATGGTCAGCAGGCTGATCATGATGCGGAAATAGCGGCTTTCCATCATGCCATACTGGTTGATGTCTTTGATCAGCGCGGCGACTTTACGGTTAGTCGGCATTAACTTTTCCCCTTTGGCGGTCATATACTGGCTAACTATTTCCAGAAAATCGATCACGTCTTTGCGCTTATCCTCTTCTATCATATCCACCGGACAGGCACCGTTGAGCGTGTCAAAAATAAAGTTGTGCCACTGGGTGTAATCGCAATCGTCTATCATGGCGAACACTTTCTGTTTTAGGGCGCGGGATTTTTCATTTTCTCCTTCGTCGAATGCTAGGGTTTTTTTGATGGTGTCGGTCAAGATACATTTTTTCACTGGTTTGAGCAGATAATCATCCACTTTAAGGTTGTACATGCTGCGTACTATATCAAAGTCATCATTGGCCGTGATTACGATGATTTTAGTATCGCTGTTTTTTTTCTTCAGATATTCAATCACCTGTTTACCGTTCGGCAACGGAATATTAATGTCCACTAAGATCATATCGATTTGACTCAGTTGGTCAATTAAGTGAATCGCTTTTTTACCGGTTGAGGCTTCATGGATCGCAGCGTTTTCCACACACTGGGAGATAATCTGCCGCAGGGATTCTAATTCGATGGGCTCATCTTCAACGATAACAATGGTAAACATATGTCCTTTTCCTGTATCAGGCTTCCTGCATTGGGAACCGAAGTTTAATGGTTGTACCCATCCTGGGTTTGTTAGGGCTCATTATTTCCAAGCCATAGCTCTCGCCAAATAACAACTTCAATCTATTTTTTATGTTGTTAATGCCAATACTGCCTTTTTGCAATTTTTGGTCGCCTGATAAAATGCGATTAATGGTATCTGGTGCGATGCCGTCGCCATTGTCAGTGACTTCAATAATCACGTTCAGGCCATCGTCCGTGGCACGGATCAGCAGATGACTATTGCTATCCCTTGGCTCCACTACGTAGTTAAAGAAGTTTTCCACCAGCGGTTGCAGGATCAAAAACGGGCAGACTACATCCAGATATTTTTCCGGGATATCGCACAGGTAATCGAAACGGTCTCTCATACGCACTTTTTGGATCGACATATAGTTGTTGACGTAATTTATTTCATTACGCAGAGTAATCAGGCCGTGACTATTTTTACGTAACAAATAGCGCATCATGTCAGAGAAATCGTGCACCATTGTTTCGGTACGCTGCGCATCTTCAAGAAAAGCTAACCGGCCAATGGTATTTAATACGTTAAATAAAAAGTGTGGATTTATCTGATAAGAGAGCGCTTTAAATTCAGCTTCATGTAGTGAGCGTTCTATCTCTACACGTTTTCTTAACTCATTAGCCAGTGCAAGATCCTTTTTACGAAGTTCGCGTTGGATATTATTGGTGTGCGCTTGTTCGACCAGATAAGACGATACGTGTAGTAACGTCGAGGCAGTAGACTCAAAACGCTCATACGGCATGCGACGTGTATTCTGGTGCAAATTAATTAACCAAGGATTATCTTTCCAGACGTCATTATTATTCAGAATATAGGAAATGCTCTGTTCTTTCTCTTCTTCGACTTTTACCTGACCGGAAATAAAAGCACCGAGATAATGATCGTTAATCATGATTGGGACAGCGAATTCGACAAAACCGCAGTGGCAGCGATAAACCACCGGTTTGCGAGCGTGCATCGCGGCACGGCCACCAGCGTTGTCGCTTTCATAACAGTGGTGCGCCAGTGTCGGGTTGAGACGCGAACGCATGCAGAAGTCTGAAAAACCGCTGGGCTTAGTGACCGGGATACCATTCTCATCCACAACCACGAGCGCGATCATCATTGATTTTGAAAAGTTGTCCTGCAGGGTCTGAAGGCGTTTTACATCCAAAAACTCATTTAATTTGTATTTATTCTTCATACTTTCAGCCTGCATTTTTAAAAACATAATCATATATTTATAAATAATTTGTCGCGAAAAAATTGAAATGGATCACAGCAACAAAAACAGCTCCGGCTCTGAAAGTAATGCTTCGGTTATTTGCAAGGGATACTCCTTTTCAAACCTTGCTGAACCAGTGCAGATACACAGGGAAACGTATACCAGAACTGCCACAATACAAACGCCAGTTACTGGCGATACGAATGGAATGACGAGGCAGTCTGTCAGAAAGCCCCACATGAACGATCACCACCTACATAGGAGGTGTTTTAAAATTGATCGAGTAGGAGGCGGGATCACTCCCGCCGTCCTCTCACACCACCGTACGTGCGGTTCCGCATACGGCGGTTCATGTTAACTCTGGAACTGCCTCTACTGTTCCAGCAGTGATATCAGACCCTGCCTCCTGAACCATGTATTCTTTATCGCCTGATTCATATGGCTTGACCCTGAGTTCCACCATGGCCCGTGGTTGTTGTACGCAGAGATCATTGCCCTGTCCTTACTCAGTCCTGCTCTTTGCAGGTTCTTTGCCCGGGTTAGCGGTCTCTTCCACTGCCGCTACAACAAGCAACGCAGTTTCCGTTTGATCCAGCCATCCAGCTCCTCCAGCACTCCTCTGACTTCCGTCAGCCTGAAGTAGCTTATCCATCCACACAGCACTGGTGTCAGAGCATTGATTGTCGCTTTCACTGATTTGCTCCGGTTTCCCGTCGTCAGACTGTGGACTTTCTCCTTCAGCCTGTTCACGCTCGTCAGGGCTATCTTCAGCTTCGCCTGTTTGTGCCATGTCACACTGTACCCGAGGAACTTCCGATCCCACGGGCGCGCCACCGCGCTCTTCTTCTCATTCACCTTCAGTTTGTTCTCCACGAACGCCCTGATGTTCTTCAGCAGATGGTCGCCCGCTTTCCGGCTGCTTACGTAGATGTTGCAGTCGTCTGCGTAGCGGCAGAAGCTGTGTCCACGACGCTCCAGTTCTTTATCCAGTTCATCCAGCAGGATGTTCGACAGTAACGGCGACAGTGGGCCGCCCTGCAGCATGCCCGCCTGCCGTTTCTCCCTTTGCCCGTCTTTAACCATTTCCGCTTTCAGGTAGCGGCGTATCAGTCACAGCACCCGCCTGTCCTTTATCGTTCTGGCCAGACGCGTCATCAGGAGTCTGTGATCCACCCGGTCGAAGAACTTCTCCAGATCCATATCCACCACCCACCGTTTGCCACCCCGTATGTAACGCTGTGCCTGTTGCACCGCCTGCTGGATAAGCCTGTCCACCACCGTCGGGATGCCTGAGGTTCTCACGCCGCCATCCGGCTTCGGGATATCCATCCGGCGTATTGTCCGCGGCTGGTAGTTTCCGTCAATCAATGCCTGCCTGACGCTGCGCCAGTTCTTCTTCAGCCACGGTTTCAACTCCGCCACGCTGAGGTTATCCACCCCCGCCGTGCCTTTGTTTTCCACCACGCGCTGATAAGCCAGCATCAGGTTTTCTCTCGTTATCACCGCTTCCATCGTCAGCGGCACTTCCGCTTTCGTTTGCCCACCCGCCGCCGTGCTGATTTCAGCGCCATCATGCAGCCCTGACGGATACTGTCCGTCTCCTCTGCCGCTGGTCGCAGTGGCCTGCGCTTGTGCTTCATTAATCATCATCGGGTTCGGATGTCCTAATCACAGTTAATCATGTTCGGCCCTTCATGCTGCCGGTTTTGCAGCACTACTACGGCGTCGGCTGACTTCTGCCGCCCCATCCCGGCGCCTCACGGCGCCGGTAGCACACTGGCAGGGCGACAGATCTCCCGGGGTAATTCACGCGACTTTCCTGCTTATGCCTGTCGGCTTTACGTCACAGCGTTCCGTGTGAGTATCGGGCTTTGGTGATTAGTGCCACCTTACCCTGCTGCGCCGCCTTAACCGCTTCCTGTTCGTCAGGCCAGCATTTTGCATCCAGCTTCCTTCAGATTTCACCTCGCGATGAACACCCTTGCCTTCCGCTAACACTTCCCCTCACCGGGTGTGTGGAGGACTTTCACCTCTTAGTCGTTCTTCTGCCACCACAGTTGAAGAACAGCGCCAGTCACGGCGCACATAACAAAAAGCCAGCAGGCAGACACTGCTGGCTTTTTGTTATGGCGGGATTAAAACAGGGGAACCAAGGTAAATAATCCAATGGTCGCCAACAGATTAATCATCGTGGTCATAATGGTGATGACCATCGCCGGCGGGTCAATATGTGTATCGCCGTGGATCAGGAAGATACGCGACATCAGTTCACCCAATATCGCGCAAATTATGCCAACGATAGCAGCCCAAATCAGGCTACCTGATGGCACCGCTACCAACGCGGCAGGCAGCGAAATATGATGTGACACCGGTACCTGAGTATTGAAATGCAGGAAAATCAGTGAGAACGCGGAAATACCAAACGCCAGCAGCGCGCCGTTGCCGCCAAACTTCAGGCCTAAAAAGCCTGCCATCAAGCCAATACCCAAGCCCAGCACGGAAAGCTGCGGAATGCGGCTATGGTAAGGTATCCAGCACTTATCCTGCGGCGGATAGCAGTGACGAATTCCCTGCTCCGGTTTTCCAAACAGGCCAGTTTTACCGAAAACCAGACGCGAGACCACGCCAGAAATCACCACGGTTAGTGCCACGGTATCGGTCCAAGCATTGCCGGACGGGAAGGCCGGAATCTGGTTCAACCCCCAGGCGATGATGTAACCAACCGCCCCAAAAACCCCGCCTACCAGCAGCACATCGTAAGCCGCCAGACCGCTCAACCCGGCAGTGATATCACGCCCGGAACCCAGCTTGCCTTTCTTCGCTGCATACGCCGTCGCCGCAACCCCAGCGGCAAAGCCGCCGGTGTGCGGGCCAAACAGTCCAAACGGAAAAGTAATAAAGTCCGATGATGCTCCGGTAATAATTTGCACTACCGTCATGGCGATAACCAGAAGCCCAACGAATTCAAACGCCGCCAGCGCGCCAACAGCCGCACCAAATATGCCGCCGCCGAAGGCAACTACAATATCTAAGCTATTCATCTAGCTTACCTCTGTAATTAAATCAAATGACAATATAAGTAATGCAGATTGCTCTATATTTTTAAAATTGAAATAGTATTCATGCGTAACAAATAAACAAGCGCAGCATTTTTTCGCACTCTTATTACATCTTTTATTAACCGCCGATATGGCAGTTAAAACCTAAGGATTCAACCATTGCTTTTAACTCTGCCATTTGGGCTTCTTCGATACTTTTTGTATCGCCCATCGGATACTGGCGACCAAGCAGATTATATTTATTTTCACCGAAGCTGTGATAAGGCAATAAGTGAATGGTATCGACGTTCTGCATCAGGCGGGCGAACTCCGCAATATTATGGATTTCCTGCGAATTGTCATTCACTCCTGGGATCACAGGAATACGCACAACCACTTTGGTTAAAAAGGAGATGCGCAGCAGATTCTCCAGAATCACTCTGTTATTCACGCCGGTGTTGCGCTCATGGATTTCCGGATCGATGGCTTTAATATCGGTCAGAGCAAGATCGACATAGGGAAATACCTCATCAATCACCGCTTTGGTGGTGAAGCCGCTTGTTTCAATAGCGGTGTGCCAGCCTTTGGCTTTACAGGCTTTAAGCAGCTCGCGGGCAAATTCCGGCTGCGCCAGCGGTTCACCACCGGACAGGGTAATCCCGCCGCCTGAACGCCGGTATAAATTCTCTTCTTTTTCCAGTTCGCGCATCACTGCCGTTACCGACATACGCTTGCCCTTCATTTCCAGCGCACGGGTAGGGCAAATCTCAGTACATTTCCCACACTGAATACAGCGGTCGCGATTGATAAACCAGGCATTAGTAGTGGAAAGAGCCTGTTGTGGGCAAGCATCAATACATTTTCCACAGCGGATGCAATCATTCTTTTTAAATAATAACTCTGGGCTGTGACGTTGTGATTCAGGATTACTACACCATTTGCAGGACAGCGGGCAGCCTTTAAAAAAAGGAATGGTTCGAATGCCTGGACCATCATGCAAAGAATAGCGTTGAATATTAAATATGACGCCTTCGGTTTCGTACTCAACTTTATTCATAACATCACTCTATATTTACCAGATGAATTACCTTTTCAGATAAAAGTAACAACCAGAAGTCGTGGAGAAAGTAACGGGCTATATATTGATACATAGCCCGTCTGGTATTTACGACAGTTGTTGCTCAGTACGGCTGATTATGTCGTCCTGAACTTCTTTCGCTAAAACTACCCACTGGGCGCTATAGCCCGCAACGCGTACCACCAGATCCTGATGTTGCTCAGGATTTTTCTGGGCTTCGATCAAAGTGTTGCGGTCGATAACGTTAAATTGAACGTGCATCCCTTTCTTATCGAAGTAGTGACGTATCAGGCCGCTGAAGTTGCGCAGACCGTTCTCGCCAGCCAAAGAAGACGGCAGGAATTTCTGATTATAGAGCGTACCGTTGGAGGCGATAAAGTGATCCAGTTTGGCAACTGAGTTGGCTGCGGCGGTTGGGCCAAGGGTGTCTTTACCCTGACGTGGAGATACGCCATCCGCCAACGGCTCTTTCGCCAGACGGCCATCCGGCAGTGCGGCAACGTCTTTACCAAACAGCACGTTCGCAGACACCGGATAGATACCAGCCTGGAACTGGCCACCGCGCGGGTTGGTATATTTCTCAACTTCCTGGCAGTAGATCAGCGCACATTTACGCGCTACTAAATCCACGTCATCGATGTCGTTACCGAAGCACGGTGTGTTTTCCAGAATACGACGGATCTCCTCGTGACGGGACATAGTGCCGGATTGCACCGGTGCTGCACTGCCGGAAGTCAGCTGGCGATAAACTTCGTTTTTAATCGCTGCCGGATCCAGCGCGCCATGCTGTTCAATGATGCGTTTCACCACATCGTAGATATCCTGCTCGTTGAGCGAGGATTTCGCCGCTGGAGTGTGCGGGTTCGCACCCACCGGATAACCGAAGTTGGCGTCCAGTGCGCTTTTCAGTTCGCTCAAAGACAGTTTACGATCTTCGAATACCTGTTTCTGGATGGCATAGACGGAGTCGCCGGTATCGGCTACGCCGAATGCTTGCGGCCCAGTAAAGTTGTAAATCGCCCCGCCTTCCTGGAGAGATTTACCACGGCCGATACAGTCGTCGACCAGTGCTGATAGGAACGGCAGCGGGCAGCGTTCGCCGTGGGCAATATCCACGCTGTTACAGGCTTCAACCAGTTGATGAACGAAGTGCGCCATCTGTTTCTGGAACGCGGTGTAGAAGTCCTCCATGCTGGTGAACTGAGTCAGTTCGCCAGTCACTGGGCCTAGCTGTTTATTGCCAACGCGACCGTTGTTCAGGGTGATTTCCAGCACTTTTGCAACGTTAAAGAACGCGGCGTCATGCCAGCCCTCGGTGCGATGCGGTGCCTGCGGCTCTACGCAGCCGATGATACAGTAATCACGCGCATCACGCAGCGAAATGCCACGGTTCTGCAGCGCCGGGATGATTACTTCATCGTTGTACATTGCCGGAACGCCCAGGCCCATACGCACCAGCTCGCAAGCGCGATACAGAAACTCATCCGGAGTACCCTGCCATACGCGGATTGAGAAGGATGGCTGCGGCAGACGCACATGGGCAGTCGCTTCCATACACATGTAGCTCAGATCGTTAGTTGCGTCGCGACCGTCTTCTGTCTGGCCGCCACAGCACAGGTTCTGGAACACTGCGTAACCGGCAAACGCCTGGGCAGAGACTTCGTCACGCGTTTTGTTAATGTCGTTAAGCTTGATCCAGCAGCAATCCACCAGTTCCTGCGCGAATTCACGCGAGATAGATTTGTCCGACTCCAGATACGGGTACATATACTGGTCGAAACGCCCCGGGGAGATAGAATGACCGCTGGATTCAATCTGTAACATGCTCTGAATAAACCAGAATGTCTGGCATGCTTCCCAGAATGTGGTAGCACCGTATTCCGGCACGCGAGTACAGTTTTGAGCAATCTGCTCCAGTTCGCGTTTACGGGTCGGATTGCTCTCCTGCTGCGCCAGACGGGATGCTTCTTCAGCGTAACGATGGGCGAAACGGATCGCTGCGTTATAACTGATCAGCACCGCATTATAGAACTGTTCTTTCTTTATATATCCTGGTTCAGTGCGATCTAATGATTCCAAGGCACGGCTAACTTCATTAATGATACCACGGAAACCAATTTTCAGCACTTTACCGTAGTCAACACTGACATGACCGACGCCCCCGAAGAAGTAGTTACCAACAGTGAATACACCGCTCGCCATACTCTCTTTAGTGCCTTCTGACATGTAAGATGCCGCCAGAGCACTGGTAGTTTTACCCGGCCAGTATTTAAATGCTTCATGAAGCTCCTGAGCAGTCTTTTTCGGGATAACAAACGGGTCGGCAATACGGTGTTCCATAGTCTCAAACTCTTTTTCCACCCAGTCGTAGGAGAACTCAGGGCAGATTTCAGTTGAGCGAGGATTAATAGTTACCGCTCCAACGATTAATTCGTCTGGGCGAATTGTTACCGGTAATTGGTTAAAGATTTTTTCCACCACTTTAGCACGACGCATAATCGCGGGCAGTTGTTCTGTTTCTTTATATGCTTCGGTTGCTAACACCGCGCGTTCTGATTCCACATACGGCTTCGCCGTCAGGATCATATTTCTCAGTCTTACAACACGGTCTGTCGGATTAGAAAAGCCTTTCTCTAACATATAAAACTCCCGAATATATTTTGTTAACCTTGCGGAGATGCCAGGGTATTAATGAATAATGCTAGTGCCCATTTGAGTAATAAAGTGACGTAATATTGCTGGATGCCCCATCCAGGTAGTCGCGGTTATTAAATTACCATCCACAATGGCTTCATCATCTGCGGCAGTGACCCACTGGCCACCCGCCATTTCCACTTCCGGTTTTACCGTAAAATATCCCGTCAGTTTCCGGCCTTTTAATACCCCAGCAGCGGCCAGAATTTGTGGGCCATGACAAATTGCAGCAACAGGTAATGTTAAATTCATCGCGTAATGCACGATATCCAATACTGACTTATTTAATCGCAAGTATTCCGATGAACGCCCACCAGAAATATAAACACCACTATATTCCTGTAACCTTATGTCATCAAATGATGCAGTTAATCTAAAAAGATGTCCGGGTTTTTCGGTGTAGGTCTGATCACCTTCAAAATCATGAATCGCGGTTTTAATAAACTCGCCGGTACGTTTTCCCGGACACACTACATCCACTCTGAAACCTAACATGTTTAATGCCTGCCATGGCACCATGACTTCATAGTCTTCAGAGAAATCGCCTGTGATAAGTAATATCTTCTTCATAAGCGGACTCTCAAAACTGGTTATCGTCTTCCTCAATGATTCGCATGGCTTCATGCACCGCCGCGACTTCGCCAAAAATGGCCAATGTGGTGATATGCTGAGGGCAACTGCCAAAGATTTCTGATACCACCACATTGGCGCTTTTACTGGCTACGTCGGCATAAAAATAGAGATCCGGAACCGGCAGTATTAACAAACCAATGGCGTCGATGCGAATCAAATCCAAACGCGAACGAAACTCCCCGGGCATACGCCGTTTCAACATAGCCAAAATATCCGGGGTCGGTGCGTTTATGATTCGTTTTTTCATCTTTAAGTCACCCTTCGCGATAGTTAGCGAATATTCAGCGCTTCAACCATTACACAGCGACGACGGCGTGCAAACGAACGCGCTGACGTAAGTCCCTCGCCGGTCGGTCCGGCAATCGTAAAGGTGGCATGCCCTTCACCGCCCACCCCCAGCCCTGCATAAGAGGGACCATTTTTAACAAAGATGGTGGTCTGGATCAGGCGCGCCATTTTGGTCAGCTTTTCGACGTTGGTGGAGTGCATAACCGCGGTATGACGATTGCCGTGCTCCACTTTCACCGCCAGCTCAATGGCTTCATCAACATTGTCTACGCGCACCACCGGCAGGACCGGCATCATCAGCTCATGCACCACAAACGGATGTGTTTTCTCAGCCTCAATTAAGATGACTTTGATATCGTCGCCAACCTGGATTCCCAGTTGTTGCAGGATATAGCGCGCATCTTTGCCGACAAAGGCGGTATTCGGCCCAGTGCCTTTTTCATTAAGCACCAACGATTGCAGTTGTTGACTTAACTTCTTATCGCACAACAGATAGGCACCGCTTTTCTTCATGCAGTGAATCAGATAGTCCGCTACCTGGTTCACAACAATCACCTCTTTTTCCGCCACGCACGGCAGGTTGTTGTCGAAGCTACAGCCCTTAATGATGTCGCGGGCTGCTTTTTCGATATCCGCCGTTTCATCTACCACAGCTGGCGGGTTACCTGCGCCTGCACCAATCGCTTTTTTACCTGATGACATCACGGTTTTCACGATGGCTGGACCGCCAGTCGCTACCAGCATGTTGATACGTGGGTCGTTGATCAGGACGTTGGTATTGTCGATGGACGGTTTGGTCACCGTTACCACCATGTTCGCCGGTGCGCCCAACTGGGCAAGCTTGTTGTTGATCAGCTCAACCGCGTACAGCGACACTTTGCGCGAGCGCGGATGTGGACTGAACACCACAGTGTTGCCTGCCGCCAGCATGCCTATGCTGTTGTTGATAATGGTTTCGGTCGGGTTAGTCGTTGGTGTAATCGAACCAATCACTCCGAACGCAGAGTATTCGATCAACGTTAACCCCCCGTCTCCGGAAACCGCGCTGGTGGTCAGATCTTCGATACCTGGCGTTTTCAGCGCTGCGACGCGGTTTTTGATCAGTTTGTCCTCGTAATTCCCCATGCCGGTCTCTTCCACCGCCATACGGGAAAGGGCACACAGCACATCTTCCTGCAGGAAGACATCGCGAATGCCATTGATAAACGAGGCGCGGTCTTGCATAGAACAGTGGCGATACTGTACCTGTGCCAAGACGGCGGCGGAAATCGCCTCATCCATGGTATCGAATGCTCCAGTGCTAGCATTCGATACCTTCGCTACCTGAGAGATCGCACTGGCGTCGCGCACGGAAGAGTGCTGCGCCAACGCCTTAGCGACAATTTCATCCAACCCGTCGACCCGCGCTGCTTCTGACGTGGCGGGAGCTTCATCCGGTGTTGCTTTGGTGAATTTGCTCAGGATGGTCGAGACAGCCTGAGCGATTTCAATATCATTCATCTTTAAATTCCTTACTACTCTTCATCTACCGACCGCGCCGCGTGCATCGTCATCAGATGCTTAGATATATGGCGTCGTGGTGGATTTAATTTCCACCGGATCTAACGTGGAGAGCAGTTGTAGACCGACTTCACGCGCGGCAATCACCGCCTGACGTACTGCACCGGAATCACCGGAGAAGGTGAAGATCACTTCGTTACTAAAGCTGGTGCCTTGCGACGGGCTGGCATAACCCACCGGGTCAATCACGGCGGATTTCGCCGCAGCGTCGGCAATCACTAGGCCAATCGCCGCAGGCGAGGCACAGGTCATCCCGAAGGATTTACCAATCGGCGCACCCAGCGCTTTATTCAGCGCGTAGCTGGCACGAGCGGTGTACTGGAATTCAAGATGTCCGGCTGACGAGCCATAAACGTCACCCATGGTGCGTTCAATTTCAGA
This sequence comes from Escherichia sp. R1, assembly GCF_003000935.1. Classification (NCBI taxonomy): domain Bacteria; kingdom Pseudomonadati; phylum Pseudomonadota; class Gammaproteobacteria; order Enterobacterales; family Enterobacteriaceae; genus Escherichia; species Escherichia sp. R1. The sequence goes on along the minus strand of NZ_PSRU01000007.1, from coordinate 27,238 downwards.
CAGCGCCACTTCAACCGCACGCCTGACGTCGGAAACATCAGACGCACCAAAAATAATTAAGCAACCGTGTCCGCCACCTCCTTCGGTATCGCGGGCCAGCTCAATAGAAATAATTTCGCTGTTGGTTGCTTTAATCGCTTCGTCAGCCGCAAAAATTTGCGGGCCTGCGCCAGTACGTGCGCCAAGAATACCGATAGAGCGATATTTCTTGTCGATATTCATGACTTCATGCAATTGATTATCAACATTGGCAATCACTAGGCCGATAGTGTGGCCCAACGCAGTGCCGACAAATTCCGTAATACCGCAACCAGCGAAATTTGCTGCTGTTTTAGCTTCCGGTGAGATATCGGTTTGTTTATTCATTACGTCAGATATAATCTGCTCAACAAGATTATCTCTCATGATCAGTATCCTTTATTGTTATTAACCGATAGCCTTCGGTAGAATTTTTTCCACCTCAATGTGTGGGCGTGGAATAACATGTACGGAGACCAGTTCTCCCACTTTACTCGCAGCAGCGGAGCCCGCATCTGTCGCGGCTTTCACTGCGCCAACGTCGCCGCGAACCATCACAGTCACCAAGCCGGAGCCGATTTTTTCATAACCCACTAGGGTCACGTTGGCAGATTTCACCATGGTATCTGCAGCTTCAATTGCAGAAACCAGACCTTTCGTTTCAACCATTCCTAATGCTTCTTGTTGCATAACGACCTCAATATTTCCGATAGAAAGAAAACGTGCACAGAGGAATAGCAATCTACGGATTCACCCATGTGCATTAATTATTTAATTATCATAATGCTAAGGTTATTCAGACAAAATGTTTTGCGCGTCAGTGGGACTATCTTGCTTTTGCATTCCCGCAATTGACAATAAAATCCACCCGAGGTTTGTAATAAAAGATCTGCGTTTAAACTTCCTTGCAAAATAGCCCCGCTCTGAATAGCAATCATAATTACTGTTAAAACTGTCGTATTTTTGCCAATTAGTTATGCCGTGCGGGCAATCTCCGCTGCATCTATAGCAATCATTTTTTCTTCATTGGTTGGGATGACCGCAATCTTCGTGGTGTCGGTTTTAGAAATCAGTCCGCTACGTCCGCCGAACAGCTGCTGGTTACGTTCTTTATCCAGTTCCAATCCCAGCGCCTGAAGGCGTTGCACGGTAAGTTCTCGAATTAACGCCGAGTTTTCGCCAATTCCACCGGTGAAAATCAGCGCATCGAAGCGTTTAAGCGAGGTCACGTGGCCGCCGATATGTCGTGCGAGACGATGTACTAACACGTCGATGGCTAACGCTGCCCGTTCGTGGCCCTCATCACGCGCCTGCTGAAGGGTGCGGCAATCGCTGGATAAGCCGGAAATCCCCATTAGGCCGGACTGGTTATTGAGCATTTTGTACAGCGTGTCGAACGTTTGACCTGTGCGTTTCGCCAGATATGCGACGACACCAAAATCAAGATCCCCGCAGCGCGTGCCCATTACCAGCCCTTCCAGCGGGGTCATACCCATTGAGGTGTCAATGCTCGTGCCGTTTTGCACCGCACATAGCGATGAACCGTTGCCCAAGTGGGCAATCACGATGCCATGATCCGCCGGGTCGAGATCTAGTGATGCAAGCGCCTCGGCGGCAATATAGCGGTGAGATGTTCCGTGAAAGCCGTAACGTCGCACCATATAATCTTGCTGGAACTCCAGCGGGATCGCATAGGTGTAAGCAGCCGGAGACAAGGTCTGGTGGAACGCAGTATCGAACACCGCAATATGCGGCAACGCGGGCAACAGAGCCCGAGCCGCTTCAATACCAATCAGGTTGGCAGGGTTATGCAAAGGGGCCAGCACCGACAGCGCGCGGACTTTTTCGATCACATCATCGGTAACCAGTACTGATCTTTTGAAGTCGCTGCCGCCATGAGCCACGCGGTGCCCAACGGCGTTGATGGCTTCCAACAGTTGCTGTTCGTCGAGCTTCGCGAAGAGCACTTTGAGCGCATGCTGATGGCTGGCGTCATCCAGCGCGACAGTGGATTTATGGCCGTCTCGGTCTTTAAACGTTATGACAGCATGATCAATACCCAGTCGTTCCGCTAGGCCCGACAGCAACGGCTGATCTGCATCCTGAGGAATGACGGAGAATTTCATTGATGAGGAACCACAATTAATCACTAATACACAAGCTAAAGACATGATGCCCCCTGAAATGGACTGCAAAAAATTAACGGGTTGTTGTGAGGGGATAACGCAGAACGCTAAACTGCGCCATCGCCTGGCGGGCGATGAGCATATCTTCCTCAACACTGCCGCCGCTGATGCCGATGCCGCCTAGTAAGCGCCTGCCCGACCAGCAGGGAAAACCACCGCCGAAGCAGCAGATATCTTTTTCTTTCTCAAGGCCGTACAAATCACCACCCGGCTGTACCAGCGTTGCCAGTTCGTGAGTTGGCATTTTGAGAGCTACCGCGGTCCAGGCCTTTTGTGGTGCCAAGGTATGGCTGACCAGCAGGGCGTTATCCATGCTGAAGAAAAAACGCTGCTGACCGCAGGCATCCACTAGGCTAAAAACGATCGATACATTGCTGGACTGTGCTATTTCCCGGACCAACTTTGCCAGCAGTTCACTGTCCTCCAGGCTCAGCGACATCCGGAGTTCCGGTAACTGCGTGGCAATAGCCTCGTTAATCCAGTTGTCGAGTGAAGCCTCATTCGCAGACATAAGTATTCCTCAGCGTACGCGCCGCTATTAACCGTTAAGTTCGAGCGAGTCGACGATACCCACCACGGCAGCGTCAATCACCGAGTGATCTTTGTTGTTGCTCATACGCGCCGAACTGCCGGTGGTGATGATCACAATCTCTCCATTGCCCGCGCCGACAGTATCAACTGCCACCTGGGCATGGACAGTCGGCTGATAGTTTTCATCGAGCCGCGCCACTATCAGCAGTTTTGAGCCATTCAGCGAGGCGTGTTTGGTGGTGGAAACCAATGCGCCAGTAACTTTAGCGAGGTACATATTTCCTCCGGTTAACCATGGATAACAGTGAGATTACGCCGCTGGATTTCATCTCTGGCAGCAGGGGTAATCAGCGTGTCGCTCTCAATGCGCAGCACTGTGCCAATGGTCAGTAGGCGGATATCGCTCTGGGTGATTAAACGTTTTTTACCGGCTACTGTCAGGGTGGATTGGCTTCCTTGCACCGACTTGACATGGGCTGCACGTTTACCGAAAAGCGTAATGCCATAGCTCTCTAGGACCTGAGCGTAACCTTCCAGACAAGACAGCAGTGGCATCGGTAATTCGCTATCGACGCATTGTTGATGCAGCGTGGCGATAATCTGTTTACGGTGCTGTAACGCCTGAAATACAGTTTCACAGGCCAGATTATCGCGAATGCCCAGCGCAATTTTGCTCATGCTGTTGACAGAGAGCGCAGGCAGATAGAGCACCTCATAGTGAGGCGGCGATCTGTCAAATCCAGCACGAGAACCACGCTGAATTAGCGCATCCATGCAGACAGATTTCAGCGCCGACTGGCTGGCGCTGTGAGAAAAATTTACCCACAACTGATAACCCGCCAGCTCAAGCGCCTCAAGGCAGTTCAGCGTTTCCGGCAGCGAGGAGATATCCTCACCAGTCACCACTACGCAGACATTTTTCTGCGCGACGGATTGTGCCAACACTTCAGCGATGACCCGGTCCAGCAGTTGCGATAAGGTTTGATTGTCCATTGATTTACCCCTGGTCCGCATTCATGGCGATGCCTAATGGTGTGACCAATAGTGGCTCTGCCGAAGGAATCACATTTTTACCGGTTTGTTTACTGAACACGTTGGCAAACTGGCTGAAGCTGCTCGCGCCACCTACCAAATAAATATTTTTTACCTGCTGGGTAGCGAACCATCCCGACACCAAGCTGGCCATTTTCTGGGCCACCGGTAGCACCAGGGTAAAGACCTGCGCTTCCTGCCCGTTTTTTTTCATTTCTTCCGCCTCGGCATAAGGCAAGCCCAGCGCGCCAGCGATCACCAACTTCATATGGCTTCCACCGGTGGGCTCATCGGCACTGAACGTCACTTTACCGCTTTTCAAAATGCTCATGCCGGTGGTGCCTCCTCCGACATCCACCACCGCCCCGTTTTTAATATTCAGCGCGCTGGCAGCGGCTACCGGTTCATCTAGTACCTGGGTCACGATAAAACCCGCCAACTCCACTACGTTGACGATCACTTTTGTGTTGCCTTCAGAGATCCCCGGTGGGACTGCGATCGCCGCGCGCTCCAGCGTGCAGCCCTGTTTCTGTTCAAGAATTTGTTTGAGACGTGCTACTACCCGGCTGGCGGTCAGGTAATCCACCACCACGCCGTCTTTCACCACATTGGAGGGATACATTACCCCTGCCACCGGCTGGTTATCTTCATCCAGCACCACGATTGCGATATTGGCGGTACCGAGATCCCCCCCACCTTCAACGCGCCGGAGTAGGGCCGACATTCGCCGCTGTCAATCAGCGCGGCCAATTCGTGAAATCGGCAGTTTTCGGGGCTGTTAGCCATGGCGCGCAGCCTGTTTTATGCCGCGAACGGTATCGCCATTACGCAGACCGACGCCGTTAGCTTCTTCCATATCAATATGCAGTTCCAGCACTGCATCCGCCGTGACGCGTACCACTACATGGCTGAGCACACCACCGCGCGGACCGTTTGTTTGCACATCGATTTCCATTCCGTCATGCAGGCCGTGCAGTTCGGCTTCTTCGGGCGAGATATGGATATGGCGCCAGGCGACAATCATGCCGTTGTGTTTCACCACCCGCCCTTTCGGACCGATGATTTCAATGCCCGGCGAATCCAGCAGATCCCCCGACATGCGCACCGGAGCTTTAGTGCCCAGCGCAAAGCCGTCGGCCACAGAGATTTCCACCTGCGTGGCATTACGCAGTGGCCCTAACACGCGCACTTTGTTGAGCTCGCCTTTTGGCCCGCGCAGCGTCACCATCTCTTCGGCGGCATACTGACCGGGCTGTTTCAACGCTTTAGAACGGGTTAGCGTAGAGCCGTAGCCAAACAGAATGTCCATATCTTCACGGCACAGATGAACATGGCGGTTGGACACGCCCACCGGAATATTCAGCGCGACAGGCGCGGCAGCAGGCGCTGCCGTTTTTTTACTGGTGGCAAGTTCCTGCAAAATTTGTTGGGTAATCCACTCGGCTTGTTGTTCGGTGTAATTCATAATGGGTACGACCTGATTATTGGGTTATCTTATGGGTAATGGGCGTCTAACGATCAGGATAGGGAGTAACGACGCCCGGTTTTTGTTTATCAGCAGGACTTTTTTGACTGCTTCACGGAGGCTGAACAAAGTTATCCAGCTAGCCGGTAATCAGGTCGATCAACCCTTCGACATCATGCGTCGTCACCTGCCGCGGGTTCGACGCGGTACAACCGTCGGCCAGCGTCGAATTCACCAGTGCGCTGCGCAACTCGATGATTTTTGCACGGTCGATGCCCAGTTCGCTGAGAGTGACGGGGATGCAGAAATGGCGATTGATCTGGCGGATCTCCTGAGTCATCAGCGCGATGGCCTGCTCCGGTACCGCATGGTCAATGCCTATGATTTGCGCGCAACGGTGATAGCGATCGCGGGTTTCAGTGCTGGCCCGTTTGCTGTTGAAGTCGATGACAATCGGCAGCAGCATGGCGTTAATTTTGCCATGAGGAATATGCAGCATCCCGCCGATGGCGTGTGCCATGCCGTGTACCAACCCCAGCCCGGCGGAGTTAAATGCCATGCCTGCCATACAGGAGGCATTGTGCATGTGGGTGCGCGCCGCAATGTCTTTTTCGTCGTTAAACACCTGCGGCAGATAGCGCCAGGTCAACGCGATGGCTTTTTCCGCCAGCGCATCGCTAAAGTCATTTGAGCCAGTAGAGACAAAGGCTTCAATGGCATGGGTCAGCACGTCCATGCCGGTATCTACCGCGACATGACGCGGCGCGGTTAACACTAGGTTAGGATCGAGAATGGCGATTTCCGGCACCAGTTGCCCGGAGATCAACGGATATTTGCGGCCATTTTGCGGATCAGAGATGATCGCGTAGGACGTCACTTCAGAGCCGGATCCGCTGGTTGTGGGAATAGCAATGAGATCGATTTGATGATCTCCAAAATACTCTTCCAATGTGACTTTAATTCCTTTCGCAGCGTCCAGCGACGAGCCGCCGCCGAGGGCGATAATAACGTCGGGCTTAAAGGCTTTAAAACGCGCCGCGCCGGAAGTCAGAATATCAATATCTGGATCCGGAGTAACCTCACCGAAAATGCATACCGATGCCTCAGGCATATGGCTTATTAAATAACGAGTTTTACCTGATGACATCATAAAATCATCGGTGACAATACCGACTCGTTTATTATTAAATTGGCATAGAGAGGTTATTGCCTCTTCACCAAAATAAATTTTGGGGCACGAAAAATAATAGCGGGCCATGTGTAACTACCTTAATCATGGTAAACGACCAAATTTGATGTCGTTAACCTAACATGGCGATTTTTTTAATGGACTGAGGATGTTTGTGCAGGTGAAGGATTATTTTGCGGTATTGTTTTGCCTTGAGCAAAAAAGTCCTTTTCTAGGAAATACCTAAAATCTGATACAGTCAAACTCAATATTTATTGTCAGAGAATGAATAAAAGCGGGGTGTTTTTTTGCCACTGCACTGCTTCAGGAATGTATTCACCCCTCATAAAGGCTTCAATGACTCTCCGCCATGGCAAACATGCCATAGGGGGAGATTTTCAGATAATGATAATAATGTTCGCCCACATCCGATTGTAAATGGATCAGAAAAATGGCCGCGTATTGCCCTGCTGAATGTGGATTACGTCACCTGTTTTGAATTGCCTTTCTGCTTACCTGGACACCACAACTGATTGCTGTGCTGCGTGAAGAATGGGACATCAGCCAGAAAAATGTGGTGTTCAACGATAAACGCTTTGGCTGCGTGTACAGCCTGAAGGCCAGTCTTTCCAGTGTGCCGGATACATACCGGTATCATCTGTCTCACCGTATTCGTCGCGTGGTTGGGAATGAAAACACATCATTGCCATATCAGCAGGTTGCCCGGGAAGTGAAAGCGCCCCGTGAACGGCTGAAGTATGCGCTGGAGGCGGGGTTACTGGTGACCGCACTGGACGGCCTGTTCTGGTCTGGCAGTCAGCGTATTGCGGCTGATGTCCTGAGACTAAGACAGAGCGGAATGCCGGTGGTGACAACGACCGTGGAGGTGCACGATAACCTGACGGGAACAACCCGCAAAATACCGGCATACCATCTCTGATACAACCATCAGGGGGAATATTGCTCTGGCAGCAGCAGTACGACATTCTTTATACTTTATCCCCGTGCCTGAAAACATGTGCTAAGGAAACGGGAATGGCAAGGTCCGATTACGATATTATCAATCTGTCTCTGGAACATGAACTGAATGAGTGGCTGGCAGAGAGAGGTTATGCCGGACTGGCGTATAACCGGAACCGGGTGGTAGAGGTGGTTACCCGCAAATTGCAGGACAGCTTTTATATCAACGTTTCCTGGGATGCGCTGAACACGGCATACAATGAACACCCGGAGTGGTTTTCAGGGCTTGTCTCCGGGGATGAGAATTAATAAGTGGATTATGCTGCCATCAGGCAGTGTGATTGCCGGCAGGGATTTCGTTTTATTCTGTTTCTTCCCGGGGGTCGGGTTTGAATTTTCCCAGAAAGTTGTACATCGGTCGCATACAGGGATGCGGATAACCCTCCCGCATAAAAACCACTCGGGTTTCTTCGACGCTGGTTACGGTGGCCAGTGCTCCATGATCGTCTTTGTATCGCTGATTGACTTTCGGTAATGGAACATCTTCTGACATAAATTTTAGTACGGTAACAGTTAACTAAATTTTCATGTGGTAGCACTGAATCAGGAGACTGCGTTTCCTGATGTGCGCTGTTAATTTTCTGTTTTTACGAAACATTTTCCCCTTCTTCCTGTGTATTTTATTGCGCTCCTCTTTTCATGTCCTTCCCATATCCTGAAACTCACTTAAATGCTGTTGAATCGTCACGCATTGCAATTTTCAATGACTGAAATCAAAAATTGCTATTTTTTAAGCTAACCAACTGTATTAAAAGCATTCAGTGGAATAATTTTCTGCACTTTTCCATTAATTATGGTTATAAATTTTGTAATGTGCTGTTTTTGCGATATTAGTCAGAATAAAGAACTGTTCATTTGTATTATTTTGATCGATAAATCTGCCATATTGCTGTAGTTCAGATCATTATTCTATAATGATCAAAATTAAGTCAGCTAAAAATTGGCAGATTTATTACTCAGCATTCTGGTACCGGTTGATGTGGGTAAATACCGGAAAGGCGGTAGCGTGCCATTGCAAAAAATGGTGGGAGGTATCGTCAGGAGGCTGGTAATTGTTGGTATGGCATGAATAAAAGGTTTTTCGTTTGACTGGAAAATTATGTTGCAGGAACGTGAGGGCTGAGGAACAAAGCGTATTCCGGCGCTGTCCGTCCTTGCTGTCACTGACACTGATGTCTGCTTTATTATCGCCTTTATCTCTTCAGGCAGCGGATGTCCGGCGTAGCGGAGATGAAGCATTTATCATTCAGCAGCAGCGTCAGGAAGCCCTTGAGCAACAACTGATGCCTTCAGCCCCTGATGTTCGCCTTTCTGCACCTGGCTCTTTTGCACGTAAGATTAATTTTCCTGTTGAAACGCCCTGTTTTCAGATTAAACAGACGGAACTGGAGGGGGCTGATGCGTTACCACACTGGCTGCCTTTACAAAAAATCGCCAACGGGGCGGTCGGGCACTGTCTGGGGGCGAAAGGAATTAATCTGCTGATGAGTACATTGCAGAACCGTCTGGTCGATCATGGTTAACCCTTTCCGGTCAGCAGATAACGCGACTGACAGAATTACCCCCGGCATATAACCTGCAGCGCAGTGCGCAGTTGCTGCAGCAACTGATGGTACTTTTCCCCGACAATCCCCATGTTCAGGAAATGGTGGATAACTGGCAGAAGAGCGTAAGGAGTCGTGCGCTCCCGGAAGAGGCGATGACGGGCTGGAATGAAGGCATGACCCGCTTACAGCAGCTGGCTGAACGCCTGAACCGTCTGGATGAACAGCGGGGAAAATACATGACGGTCAGTGAACTGAGAACGGAGGTGTTTGGCATCATGCAGGCTTTTAACCGGCATATCCCGGCGGAAGAGCAGTTACGTCGCTATGATGAAGCCCGTAACCAGAATGGCAGTGAACAGCAGCAAAAACAGGCTGAAATGGCACTGAATCAGCTGATTAATCGTTATCAGGTGGAACACGCTGGCAAACCGGAGAGGCAGCCATGATGGCTGATAAAACATGGTAATGGAAAATAAACCCAAAAGAATGCGCACACCATGGGCAATCGAAGATATTCGCTACCTTGAAACGCATTATGGCGTGAAAAAAAACGCGAAATAGCGGCATATTGCCATGGGAGGGGATATGTCTGTCAGGCTGACTTGTTTTTCTCTTAAATAGCCTTTATTTAAATTAGCCTTGGTATGAAATTAGAATCTATTAATTTTTATCAAAGGAGATTGTGTGACAATAGCAAGAGATTCTGTTAGTGGTGAAATTGTTCATGGTCATGATCTTCGGGAAATGGATGATCTTTATATACGAACAACCACTTTTGAATGCCCGTATGACAAATGTAGGATACCCGCTACTCCATGTAGCTTCAAAGAAATAAATTTAAATCAATCATACTTTCGATATAAAGAGACTCATAGGCCGGGATGTAAGATTCATGATCCTAAGAGTAAAAATAAGTGTAACTCAAAGAATAATAAAAAGCATAATTCACCACCGGCATTAGCTATATCTCTTCTGAAACTTGATGTGTCTGAAAGAAATTACGACTCTTCTGGCAGAAGAATTATCAAACAGACGCGAAATGATGAAAAAGATTTGGGAGGTAAAGTACACCCTGTGTCATCTTCAAGCATCAAACCGGTAGTAGACTACTACATTAATGGAGATAATCTCTATGAACCATTATCAATTCCCCCTTATGGAGTTAGAACTTATAAAGATACTTTTCAACTAATCATCTATAAAGAAGGAATTAGATATAATAAGCCAGCAATTTATTTTGGTAAAATTCAATCTAATATACGGCTGGAGATAAATTCGAATAGATATTACCTTACTTTTTTAGCCAGAAAGAAAGGTACCAAACAAGCATATAAACTTGAAATTGATGCTTCAGAATGGGATGAAAGTAAAAAGAGTTTTTTCTGTAGTGAGTATGAAAAACAAAGAGCAGAAGCAAATAAGTATTATAATGGACTAAAAGACAAGCGCAAAGCAACCAAATATCTTAATGTTTTCTTTTTTGGTTTTCCTGATGAGTGCGATAGTTTTTTATTTAAGACTAGTTGTTTTAAATTGATTTATATCGTTTTCTTAGATGATTTTGATGTGACTTATAATGACAAAAACTACAGCATAGAAAAAGAACAGCTAATTAGAGATGAAATTAACAAAGAACATTTGACAGATCATCAAAATAGAATAAACCTTGCTGAGGTTGCTGAGGTTGCTGAGGTTGCTGAGGTTGCTGAGGTTGCTGAGGTTGCTGAGGTTGCTGAGGTTGCTGAGGTTGCTGAGGTTGCTGAGGTTGCTGAGGTTGCTGAGGTTGCTGAGGTTGCTGAGGTTGCTGAGGTTGCTGAGGTTGCTGAGGTTGCTGATTTTGACAAGAGCGAATTTAACCCTTCGGATTCTGATAGGAAAATATGGACTGGGATAAGAAAGCTTATTTCATTCTTTAAAAAATAGATCTATAGCAGTCATCATATTGGATTATTGGTGAAGTGGTACACTGAATTTGCCCACCTGAACAGAGTTGGTTTTATCAAACTTGTAGTTTACTCAATGACGTAAAAATTGGTGATGTAAAGGATATAAAAATGTGGTCAGACAAAGAGTCATCAGAAGACTACCTAAATTTTGGTGAAGTATCTCAGTTAGCCGTGGATGTACTTACCACGAAAGATATGTTACCAGTATCTATCGGAATTTTTGGAAACTGGGGGGCAGGTAAATCCTCTCTGTTAAAACTGATAGAGCAAAAACTTGAGCAAGACGACAAAGATTGGATTGTTATCAATTTTGACTCTTGGCTCTATCAGGGGTACGACGACACCCGTGCCGCACTTCTTGAAGTCATCGCTACAGAATTGACAAAAGCTGCTGAAGGTAATTCAGCCCTTATATCAAAAACTAAGAGACTCCTTAGTCGAGTTGATGGTTTTAGAGCTATGGGATTACTAGCTGAGGGTACAGCTTTAATGGCAGGATTACCTACTGGCGGTTTGCTTTCTAGGGGGATTGGTGCATTAAGAAATATCACCGATGGCATCCAGAGCCAGGAAGAGTATGAGGCTTTAGGCAATATAGCTAAAGAAGGTAAAGAAACTGCTTGTGGTTTGATTAAACCACAAACAAAAAAAAGCCCCCCTCAGCAGATTGATGCCTTTCGTAAGGAATATGGGGAAATTCTAGAAGAACTTGGAAAGCCACTCATTGTGGTAATAGATAACCTAGACCGCTGTCTCCCTGCCAATGCTATCCATACACTTGAAGCTATCAGGCTATTCCTTTTCTTGACTAATACAGCCTTTATTATTGCAGCAGATGAGGACATGATTCGCTCTTCTGTGGCTGATTACTTCAAAGGGGCATCACAGCGCCATCAAATAGATTATCTGGATAAGCTAATCCAGGTTCCTATTCGGGTGCCTAAGGCTGGGGTCCGTGAGATCCGTTCGTATCTGTTCATGCTTTATGCCATTGAACATGGCTTAGAAGGCGAAAAAATAACTATGCTCCGTGAGGGCTTAGAGAAGGCGTTACAGCAATCCTGGAAAGATGAACCAATCTCACGTCAGGAGGCCTTAAAAATGACTGGTGAAGCGGATGATAGCAACCTCGCGCTGGCGTTTGCGCGTGCTGACCGTATTGCTCCCATTTTAGCCAACTCTCCAATTATTCATGGTAATCCCAGGATCGTTAAACGCTTGTTGAATGTTGTGAAAATGCGATCTCAAATTGCGAAGCGACGAGCAATGCCTTTGGATGAAGCAATTATTACTAAGCTAGTAATTTTTGAACGCTGTGTTGGAGTGGATGGCACCGCTGATTTATATCATCTCGTGGATATTGAACAAGGTGTTCCCCAGATACTTAAACAGCTTGACGATAATGGCGGTCAAATACCTACTGATGCACCAAAGACATGGACTGATAGTCCAACGACTAAATCTTTCATCAGTCAATGGGCCCAACTTGAACCTCGTCTTGGTGGGATTGACTTAAGGGCCGCCATATATCTGTCCCGAGAAACTATGCCAATAGGTGCATATGTGGTTGGTTTATCGCCATCTGGACGGGAAGTACTAAATGCACTAATTGAATTGAAAAACACTAGTTCTCCTACAGCAGAAAACCTTTTGAAAGCACTTCCTCGTGAGGAGCAAATACCTGTAATGGAAGGTTTAATTAACCAGTTACGGCAGGTATCAGATTGGGATCGTAAGCCCAGAGGCTTTTCCGGTGCATGTCTGTTGGCCCGCTACTCAACAGATGCAGCCAGCATATTAATTCGTTATCTACAGGAATTACAGTTGGGGATGAAACGACCAGCGTGGATGACTGCAGCATTAAAAGATGAACAATGGAATAAGGACGCTTAATGGGAACATCACAATCAAGTAAAGGTCCAGGAGGTGGCTCTCCGCTGGTTCCACCATGGGCTGATGATCAGCCACAGCAACCGTTACCCTCGCCGCAAGAAAGGAGGTTTGCGCCATTTCGAGAATCGTTGGGAAATGCGGTATCAAATGGAAATCGAGCAGATTTCAGAAAAGCCATAGGGCACTACGCGCGAAAAGCCTCCGGAGGGAGCAGTAACGCTGCTCGGCGATTAGGGAGTGTCACGCAAGCTGGGGCCGAATTATTTGGGGCTTTAGTGGGAATGCCTTCGGCTCCCGGAGAACCAAGCATCGATTTGGGCAGTTTGGCAGGCCTTCCATGCGAAATAGCAATATCAACTATTGCTCAAGCTTTAACATCACAGGATGGTGACTCAGAAAAGATCTGTGCGGCCATGAACCATGCTTTAGTGGAGGCTCTTGATGGCGTAGAAATTTTCGATCCTCAAAAAATAACTGATGGTGTGATTGTTGACACAATGATTGGTTATCTAGCGGAAAGTATTTTCCTTCAGATGGTAATGGATTCTAATAGGGCATGGAACAAAGCAGATACACCTTCAAAGGCAATTCATGCAGAAATTGAACTCCGGGAATTGATTAAAGTTGTTGTTGATAAACATATGGCACCAAAACTTGCCGGTAACATAAGATCGTTCACACGAAACCAAATGGTAAAAATTGAACGTCAGGCCATTATTGAGGCCTGGCAAGAATGGGAGGCATACCAGTGACACAATTAGTTTTCCATCATAAACATCACCATTTGCCGCCAGCAAGTGAGAAAGTGTTACCTGTTCAGCTATATGGATTAAGTGGTCAGAGGCGCGGAGATATATCTGTTATCGGGAATCCTGCGATTGATCGGATCAGACGTTTGGGAGTACAGCTTCCAGCTAAGGTCATGGATTTTCTGAGTGTTGCATTAGCAGTAACTGCAGCAGATACTTTCGTTCAGCGTGAAAGTTCCGAGGATGGTTGGACCCGCCAATTGTCGTTACGACTCCCCCTTCATGAACCATCCAGATGGATTAGTCTAAAGAAAGAACTTGAGAGTGCTTTGCATTTTCTTAGTGGAGACATCTGGGATTTCGAATTTTGTGACGATGGTTATGCACCGCCAGAGCCTTATAGCCAGCATTCAAGGCATCGTCTGATTAAGCTAAAAGGGCTTGACTGTGTCAGCTTATTTTCAGGAGGTCTGGATTCAGCTATTGGTGCAATAGATCTTCTGGCTGCAGGGCGCGCTCCACTTTTGGTTAGTCATGCTTATAAGGGGGACAAGTCTCGTCAAGATCAGATCGCTGAAAAATTAAGTGGCCAATTTTCGCGCTTTGAGATTAATGCTGACCCACACATTTATCAAGGCGTGACTGATATTACGATGCGAACTCGTAGCCTCAATTTTCTTGCCTTTGCGGCCGTAGGTGCTTGTGCCGTACAAGAGATATCTCAACAAGAAAAGATTGATTTGTTCGTACCTGAAAATGGATTTATCTCATTAAATGCACCACTTACTCCACGGCGGATAGGTTCGCTGAGCACACGAACAACACATCCACATTTTATTACGAGCATACAAAAGATCTTTGATGCGCTCGGTATTTCTTGTCAAATAATCAATCCATATCAGTTTAAGACAAAAGGAAAAATGATCTCCGAATGTTCAAATAAGCAGCTCTTATCTAAAATTGTGGAAAGTACAGTATCCTGCAGTCATTGGAAACGAATGGGGCAGCAATGTGGGGTATGTATACCGTGTATCATTCGACGAGCATCACTTCATGCAGGGGGAATTAGTAGAGATGTTGAATATATTTTCCAGTCCTTAGCTAAAGTAATGAATGAAATAGATCGCAGGGACGACCTGATCGCCCTTAGGATTGCGATCACGCAGAAATCGACTTTGAAAATAGGTACATGGATTGCCAAAAGTGGCCCTTTGCCTACGGCAGAATTTGATAATTTCAAGCAAGTATTTAAGGATGGCCTAGATGAGGTTGAAAGCTATTTACTGAGTGAGAACATAGTATGAGCATCGATATGCACTGTCATCTAGACTTATATCCTCGGCCAGACCTCGTGGCTGAAGAAAGTAAGCGTCGAGGGACTTATATTCTGTCGGTGACAACAACACCTAAAGCATGGCATGGTACTTCTTTATTGGCTAAAGAAAGTCAACGAATCCGAACTGCTCTTGGGCTACATCCTCAAATCGCGCATCAAAGATCGCATGAGTTAGACCTGTTTGATTCATTGCTTTCGGAAACTAAGTATGTAGGGGAAATAGGGCTTGATGGTGGACAGGGATTTAAAGAACATTGGGATATTCAATTGAAAGTGTTCCGACACATTCTCAACAGTGTAAATCGGGCTGGTGGCAAGATTATGACTATCCATAGTCGGGGAAGTGCATCAGCGGTGCTTGATGAGATTGAAAATATCGATGGGGTGGCAATATTGCATTGGTTCACTGGAACACCTAAGCAGCTTGAAAGGGCAATTGATTTAGGATGCTGGTTCTCAGTGGGGCCTGCTATGCTCGATACAATAAAGGGTAAGGCCTTAGTTTTGAAAATACCCAAATCACGCATTCTTACAGAAACAGATGGGCCATTTGCTAAGTTTCGTAATGACCCACTAATGCCATGGGATAGTGGGATTGCAGAGAAACAGTTAGCCGCATTATGGGGGATTAGTCAGATGGAGGTTAATGCTCAGCTAGTTGATAATTTTAAGGTATTATGTACATCATAAGAATGAAAAACTTAGATATGCATTTACAGTTCAATTCATTTTTCGTCATCAGTTAATTACACATAAAATTAAAAGTAAGAATATATCTACCCTGTGAATGAGTAAGGCGGATTTATATAGTTTGTAATTAGTTTAAATGTAAGCAGTTCGTCAGAGTGCGTATTCCGCTCTATTCGATCACGGATTGGCCGTTATGACCCGATCTCGATGGAAGTTATTGGGTGATCCCCTTCCATGAAAATATGCACCGAAGCTCCCGCAGAGGTTTCCGTGGGCGAAGGCATGATTCTGTCCGAGAGCCGGATGTGTTAGAAGCGCATGTCCGCTTCGATGAGCGGGGTGTGGAAACAGGATTTATGGTCAGGACAGTAAGGCACCGCCAATCGAAAGAGGCGGCAACAGATATGCCTGACCTGTAAAATTACCGCGCCACATCTTGACTCTACCCGTTTTCCAAGCGCCCCCCCTTATAGAACGTACACTGGATGGTGATACCGGCTATACATCGCATATTTGACAGTCAGCTTGCTGAATTTTTCATTGGCTGCAGCATCAGGGCGTTTTCCAGATGACAGCTATAGTAAAAATGATCGCCAGACTGGCGAGAAAGCAGAGCGAAAGCGGGATTTTGTCCTTCAGTGTCAGGTTCAGCTCTTCTTCAACCCATGTTTTTTCAAATTCACAGTAAAATTTATAATGTGCGTACCAGTTACTTCCGAAGATCTGTTTGCTGATGACCGTGCCGTAAAACCGGGACATGATAGCGTCGATGGATTGTTGTGTACGCTGATAGTCAAAGTTTGCATCGCTTTTTACGTTGCGGTAGATGACTTCAAGTTCATTAAAAATTTTGGTCTGCTCAATCCCCGCACTTTCATAACTCTGCTTTTCCGAGTCATAAAACTGAATGTACATTGTAGCAACACCAAATATAATTAATATCGCGGAAATGACGTTTGTGGCCAGCTCAGGAATAAAAAGGGCGAACACACCGACAGCAAGAGAAATAAAGCTAATCCAACCGGATGCCTTACAAATCAGATCATAGGTGGCAAAGTTTTTCTTAGCGCCAAATCCAACGTTATAACCATGTCGGGCGATTAATTTCAGCATCTCTGATTGCGTCATAAAAACCTCAGCTTATGGGAACTTCAATCTGGGCCCGGGCAACCACAACCTCATTTTTTATCACATAGCATTCTACCATGTGATCTCCGCGGAAGTCGGTAGTTTCTTTCTTCGTACAGTAGCCGCCGTCCGAAACGATTTGTCCCCGGATCATATTTCTTCTGCGTGCTTCGTCACCCACGTTCAGTACCTTCCACATAACGGTGTAGGGTTCCTCTGCCTCCATTTCTGTCAAGTCTGCCCGGAAAAGGAGAGATTTTCGAGCGGAGAGGCGGAATCTTCTGATAAGCATCTCCCTCAGGCTTCTGGGAGGGAAACCATCCTGGGTTACGGTACAGTCAAGGTTGAGTGAGTACCTGATATCCACCGGATATTTATCCTCTATAAACTCTTCGGTATCGGTCCAGGGAACAGCATCTGCCGCATGCGATTCCAGACCAAGACGGGCTTCCATAATACCCACTTTACGTCTGGGGAAGGCTCGTCCGAACACTTTGCGCCAGCGGTCATTTTCACTGGCAGCCCCCTCAGCGTCTAAGGCATCACAACATAATTCATACGCGTGTTTCGCTGCCCGGCCAAACCAGGGAGATTTAACACGTACATGCTGATTACTGCCTAACGCGAGATACCTTTCCTTTCTCTCCTCATTTGACAGATATTCAAAAAAGTCTCTGGCGAGGGCTCCCAGGCTGCCATTTCCGGTATTGTCATAATCTGATGTTGATGAAAGAAAGCGATACGCTAGTGTGTCTATCAGTAAGCCACCCATATTGACGCCATGCAGGTTCTTCCAGGCTCTGATCATTTTACACAGCTTGCGCAGATTATTGGATTTATCTCGCGAAAATGCGGTCATGGCCGCCTTTTCGTGAAGAGGTTTTGTAATGCGCCATGCTCCTCCATTATAGCTTTCAGGGAATTTAAAGCTGTCATCATCCTGTCTGAATACAGGTTGAACCTCGACATAAAAGTTTTTAAAGATGATCTGAACAACCAGTCTGTCCTTTTTCACAGTCTGGTCAGGATATTCTTCCGCCAGAATGTTTCTGACATCTGTAAGCAATGCAGACTGACCATTATCCTTACGGTTATAATATTCATACTGATTGGGGGGCATAATATAAAGCATATCCAGATCGGATATGCCTTTTATTGCGGTATGTCTGCCTACTGACCCCACTTTCAAGCGGTTTGCTACCCGGGAACTCGTTCCTCTGAACGCAAGATTTAATGACTTGGTTATTTTTCGATAGTGATAGCTGATCTTTTTTGCCTGTTTGAGGTCAAGATTCAAATTTTCAAGAAATTCGCTGAACAATTCCCTGTGGCTCATGGTGTTTCCTTTGGCATGTGAAACATTAGCTTACATTATCATTACACCTTATAAAAACCAAGATCTTGGGAGGTGAGCGTTCTGCATGGCTTTATGACTTAAACGTAAGCGTTAACGGAGTGCCGTATTGACGCTTATTTATTGGTGAGTACTACGTTCCATGGCAGGAGTTCGTCAACTCGGTTGGAAGGCCATTCCGGCAGTACGCTCAGGATATGGCGCAGATACGCTTCCGGATCGATATCGTTCAGTCGGCAGGTGCCGATCAGCCCGTACAACAGTGCTCCTCGCTCGCCGCCGTGATCGCTGCCGAAGAACATAATGAATCGCCACGGATAATCTAGACACTTCCGAGCCGTTGATAATACTGGTTTTCATATTCTGTCGGTGACATCTGTTCGCTAGAACCATGCCGACGCTTACTGTTATAAAACATTTCGATGTAATCAAAAATATCACTGCGGGCTTCTTCCCGCGTTCCGTAGATCTTTTTCTTTATCCGTTCACGTTTCAACAACTGGAAAAAACTTTCTGCAACCGCATTATCATGGCAGTTACCGCGACGGCTCATGCTACCCTCCAGGCCGTGTGATTTCAGGAACGACTGCCACTCATGGCTTGTGTACTGACTGCCCTGATCCGAATGAACCAGCACCTGTTTTTCGGGATTACGCCGCCATACAGCCATCAGCAGTGCGTTCAGGACAATGTCCTTTGTCATCCGGGATTGCATGGACCAGCCGATAATTTTGCGTGAGAACAGATCAACAACAACGGCAAGATACAGCCAGCCTTCGTGGGTCCTGATGTAGGTTATGTCCGTTACCCAACGCTCATCAGGAGCATCCGGATTGAACTGTCGCTGGAGCCTGTTGGGTGACATGATACTGGCCTCGCCTTTACGTGCCCGCGGGCTTCGGTATCCGACCTGAGCCTTTATTCCGACACGTTTCATCAGTCTCCAGACTCTGTTTACTCCGCACTGTTGCCCGCTGTCACGCAGATCCAGATTAACCATAGACGCATCCCGATTCCAGCCAGAACTGTTTAATCTGTCCTGTCAGTCTCAGGTCTGCCTGATGGCGTTGTGAATGCGGCTGCTGAAGCCAGGCGTAAAAACCACTGGGATGAACATCCAGCACCCGGCAGAGCAGGCGAACAGGCCAGCAACAGGTGTTGTCACGGATAAAGGCGTACCTCAGTCGGACAGCTTTGCGAAGTACGCCGCCTTTTTTAATATTTCATTCTCCATTTCAATGCGTTGTAGCTTTTTCCTCAGCTTACGTATTTCGATTTGTTCTGGTGTTATCGGAGAGGCTTTTGGTGTTTTGCCCTGACGCTCATCACGCAGTTGTTTGACCCATCTTGTCATTGTGGAAAGGCCAACATCCATAGCTTTGGCGGCATCTGCCACCGTGTATTTCTGGTCAACAACCAGTTGAGCGGATTCGCGTTTAAACTCTGCGCTAAAATTTCTTTTTTTCATTGGAGCACCTGTGTTGTTCTGAGGTGAGCATATCACCTCTGTTCAGGTGGCCAAATTCAGTGTGCCACTTCAAGCCGGGAGCGGCGTCAGCCAGTCTCCCTTTACCCGCGCTTTTTCGGAAAGCCCACCCCAATGTTTTTCTCCTACACCCCAGCCGGTCAGCAGGACCTTATCCCCGGTCTGATATTCAGGATGTGAGCTGGCGGACACTGTACCGGCAAAATCAATGCCTGGCACCATTGGAAAGTGCCGGACGATAGGCCCGCGGCCCGTAATAGCCAGTGCGTCTTTGTAGTTGATAGATGAACAGTCGACATTGACCTCCACATCCCCCTGTGGCAGCTCGCTTTCAGCGATTTCAGCAATTTGGGCACTGTGGCGACCATACATCTTACTGATTAATAAGGATTTAAACATTTTTTTCTCGTCTTTCTGGTTTGATGTCATTGAGCTATAAAGTAGTCAATAAACAATATTGACCGATCGTCTAATAATCAACGCTGATATCCCAGTGTTTGTCAGAAAACACGAATTGCTTTTCTTTTCATCAGGTTAAATCTATCTTTTTTGATTTATATCAAACCAGATTCGGTCTTCAATTATATAGGCATCAATGTTAGCGGTCCTACAAGATACGCAGTCGATGCTTCAGGGCGTACTGATGAAATAAAACAAGTAGGCTGAGATTAGTTGGTCTGCTCATCGCTCACAGCGGACCTTCAGCTTCGTTAGCCAAGCGCTGACATAGTTACCGATGTAGCGTGTTAATCTGTCGGGAGCATAGCCGAAATCACTTAACCCATTAGACTTCACCTAAAACTGCAAAAATTACCGTCTTTGTCACACTCACCGAGTTTAATCAAACTAACACTGTACATAGTGCGAACAAGAGCCAACCAGAAAGACTGTTCAGCATCAACAGTGAAGTTTTTCCCCGCCACTTCCCCGCAATTCTTCCGCAGTTTTCCCACTAGAGAGTTCGACACATCCCTTGCATACCAACGCTTTGATTCAAATCTCGGTAGTGCATCCAATTAGTAGAATATGTGTTTTTCGATAAATGCTCCGATCACTTTTTCGTGGATCTCAACTGAGCGTGAGAAGCAGATTGTTTACGAGCCAACCGCTTAATGTGGGTGCGTAGCGTCAGATTATTACGCTCAATGCGTTGGGTGAATATTTTGCCGGTCAGATGCTTATTCTTCGGCACCACCCGGCCATAGCTGTCCCAGTCATCGCTGGTGAGTATGCCGATGTTGAAGGGTGTAAGCAGTGCCAGTAGCTCCCGGCACGTTTGATCGGTTCGGGGACCAAAAGTGTAGGCCAGTACACCGCCTGTTTTGGTGTTGTACGCGTACCAGAGCCAGTGTAGCCGGGCTTTACTGCCAACGTAGCTCCATTGCTCATCAAGCTCGCAGATAAGCGCCACATCAGCATGGGCAACAGGCGAAGAAGTTATTTGCGTTGGTGCGAGTTTTTTAAAGTCCGGATGATGGTGTTAATACCAATTTTCAGTGTCCTGGCGGTATCGCGAACCCCGGCACCATTAAAGGCCATTTCAGTGATCATCTCTTTCATACCCGGCTTACGTGCTTGATAAGTATAAGTGAGCTGAAACACACGGTGGCAGTCACGGCAGCGAAATCTGTCACGGCCTTTAGGGTTCTGACCATGGCGGTAAACCTGAGCTGACTGACAACGGGGACAATGAATATTAACGCTGGCCATGAGATAACCTCAAAAGCCCGTATTATACATCAGATTCAAGCAATTAGAGGCATCACCCTTTCCTACATTCGTAGGACTTTGATTACATATAGCAAGGGTTAATTCTTATATACATAGAATAAATTAGGAATATAATGAATTTTATCGTGACGACCTTATTTATAATTAATTTATATCGTCAGAGAAATTAGTGTCCACAACATGAAGCCTTACAAAGAGATTCTATGATTTAAAAAAAATAAGAGCCAGCTTATGCATATCGATTCGACTGAAAAAAATAATAAACAAAAGTTGGGCTTGCTTGCGCTAACATCCATTGTCGTGAGCTCGATGATCGGCAGCGGCGTTGACGGACTCCCCCAGAATATGGCGGAGAATTCTGCCGTGGGCCCGGTGGCGATAGCATGGATAGTCTGTGGTATCGGCATGTTTTTCATCTCCAGAACTTTTATCGTGCTGTCAAACATTAGACCTGATCTCCAGTCAGGAGTTTATATGTATGCCCGGGAAGGGTTCGGCCGATTTACGGCATTTAACGTCGCCTGGGGCTACTGGCTGATGACTATATTCAGCAACGTCGCCTTTGCCATTATGGTGATGGATACGCTGAATTATTTCTTACCAGGTGATTTCAAGGGAGGGAATAATATTCCTTCCGTTATCGGTGCCTCTTTGCTGATATGGGGATTCAACTTTTTAGTCCTCTCCGGTACCCGCATTGCCGGGTCGATTAACATCGTCGGCACGCTGGCCAAACTGATCCCGCTGGTGGCCTTTATTATTATTCTCATGCTGTTTATGAAGTACACCACGTTCGCAGATAACGTCTGGGGGCACAGCGCGAGTAAGGCCAGTCAGGACCTAGGCTCTATTTTCTCACAGGTAACTTCACCGCTTAGCGTGGCACTCTGGAGCTTCATCGGCGTTGAGGGGGCTGTCGCTCTTTCCGGTCGGGCCAAAAATAAACGCGACGTGGGTAAAGCCACATTCATTGGCTTCGTTGTATCACTGATTATCTGTCTGCTGGTCTCCATCCTGCCGTTTGGCGTGCTGACTCAACATGAGCTCAGCGCAATTCCAACCCCATCCACCGCCGGTATTCTGAAGATTGTTGTCGGTGAATGGGGGAAGATTATGATTATCTTGGGGGTGCTGATTTCGGTGCTTACCAGCTGGCTGGCGTGGACCATCATCTGCGCCGAACTGCCTATGGTGGCCGCGCAGAACGGCACATTCCCGAAACCGTTCAGCAAAAAAAATGTGAAGGGTTCGGCCTCGGTTTCGCTTTATATAAGCAGTGCGTTTATGCAAATCGTCGTACTTCTGGTCTACTTTTCTAACGATGCCTGGCTTGCAATGCTGGCTATCTCTACCCTGACCGTTTTACCTGCGTATTTAATGACCACGGCATACCTGTTTAAACTATGTATTAGCGGCGAGTATGCCAGCTATACCACGAATCACAGCCGCAGCGCCGCGCTGGTCAGCAGTATTATCGGCTTTGTATTCTGCCTGTTTATGTTCTACGCCAGTGAAATCAAATATCTGGCGATGGTTCCGGTGCTGCTTACGCTGGGCGTGCCCCTGTTTATCTGGGCAAGAAAAAAAGACGATCGCGCAGATAAAATATTTACGCTACGCGAACTGGCATTTTTTATTTTACTGCTGGTCCTCGACATCATTGTTTTTATTCTACTGCATTATAAAACGATACATTTTTAGTCCAGATTAATTCACAGCAAGTTAAGGTGACGATAATGTCTGTTTCTTGGGCATGACATCCTCACAGTTAAATACTATCTGAACAGTAACAGTGGAGACACCTAATGAAATTTAACCACAATCTTTTATTTATTTCCTCACAATATCTTGATGGCGACAACCCTTCGCAGCAGGTACTGGAAGAGCTTCAAACCGAACTCGCGGAACGCGGTTTTAAAATTCATATCACGCACCAGATCTCTGATGGATTAAAAATCATCGAAAAAAGCCCCCAATACAGCGGGATTGGTTTTTACTGGGAGCCAGACAATCCGACCTTTGCAGAAGAGCTACAGCACTTTATCAGCATATTCCGCAAAAGAAATGCCACGACGCCGCTGATAATTTTCTCAGAACAGAATATTACCGATCGTATCCCACTCGACGTCTTAAAAGAGGTCAGCGAATATGTTTATCTGTTCTCTGAATCCGCAGCCTTCACTGCCAATCGACTGTACTCCTTAGTCCACCGCTATGCGGATAAGCTTCTTCCTCCCTACTTTAAAACCCTTAAGGACTTTACCGAGGACGGTGACTATTACTGGGACTGCCCGGGGCATATGGGGGGAATGGCCTATCTGAAACATCCTGTTGGCATTGAGTTCATTAACTTCTTTGGCGAAAACATGATGCGCGCTGATATTGGCGTGGCTACCGCGGAGATGGGGGATTATCTGATCCACGCCGGACCGCCTAAAAAATCGGAAGAAATTGCGGCCCGACTGTTTGGCTCTGATTGGACCTTCTACGGTGTTTCCGGCTCATCGGGGTCGAACCGTATTGTGGCCCAGGCTGCGGTTGGCGCAGATGAAATTGCCATTATTGACCGAAATTGCCACAAGTCACTTAATCATGGCCTGACCTTGTCTCAGGCAAGGCCGGTTTACCTGAAACCTACCCGCAACGCGTGGGGGCTGATTGGGCCTATCCCGACCGGGCGCCTGAAGAAGGCCAGTATTGATGCGCTGGTGGCAAACAGCCGACTGGCATCTGGTGCGGTCAGCCAGTCCCCGTCCTACGCCGTGGTAACCAACTGCACCTATGATGGCTTCTGTTATAACGTGAACGATGTAGTCAGACACCTGGGTGAAAGCGCACCGCGCATCCATTTTGATGAAGCATGGTATGCCTATGCGCGTTTCCATCCGCTATACCAGAGTCGCTATGCAATGGACGCGGAGGAAACGCCAAATCGTCCAACCCTATTCGCCGTACAGTCCACCCATAAAATGCTGCCCTCACTCTCCATGGCCTCAATGATTCATGTGAAGAAAAGCGATCGCGCGCCGCTTAATTTCGATGACTTTAACGATGCCTTTATGATGCACGGCACGACCTCACCCTACTACCCGATCATTGCATCAATTGATGTGGCAGTAAGCATGATGGAGGGTGAATCCGGTTATTCGCTTGTGCAGGAGTCAATTGAAGAAGCGATTGCCTTCCGTAAAGCCGTGGTCAGCGTCAAGCGCCAGCTCCAGGAGCAGGAAGGTGGTGACGCCTGGTTCTTCGATGTGCTTCAGCCAACCGAAGTGCAGGACAGCGATTCTGGGCAGCGATACAGTTTTGAAGAGGCACCCGTATCGCTGCTGAGCCACAGCGCCGACTGCTGGTCGCTGCGCTCCGGTGAGCGCTGGCACGGTTTTGCCGATGATGATCTGGTCGAAACCAACAGTATGCTCGATCCAGTAAAAGTGACCCTGACTTGTCCAGGGATCGGCCCGAAGGGAGAATACCAGAAAAACGGTATTCCGGGATATTTGCTGACCCGTTTTCTCGATGACCGTCGCATTGAAATTGCCCGTACTGGTGACTACACCGTGCTGATCCTGTTCTCCGTCGGCATCACCAAAGGCAAATGGGGAACTCTGATTGAAAGCCTGCTGGCCTTTAAAAAGCATTACGACAATGACGATCTGGCCACAGATGCTATCCCGTCGCTGAAAGCGCATTCTCCACACTACGACACGCTAACCCTCAAGGAGCTATGTCAGATAATGCATGAAAAAATGGATGAGCTGGAGCTGATGTCGCATATCAACGACGCGGTAAACACCGATCCGGAACCAGTTATGACCCCGGCAGAAGCCTATCAGAAAGTCGTACGCTACAAAACCGAGCATATCCGGCTGGATGATTTTAGCGGCAGAATTGCCGCCAGCATGCTCGTCCCATATCCCCCAGGCATTCCTGTACTGATGCCGGGCGAACGGATGCCGCAAGGTAACAAGGGCATTATTGGCTATCTGCGCGCCCTGCAGGAATTCGATAAGCAATTCCCAGGTTTTGAACATGAGATCCAGGGCGTTAACGTCGATGAAGACGGGGACTTCTGGGTCAGAGCGATTGTGGAAGAAGAACGCGATGGGCAGTCGCTACCCGGCCACATAACCTTTAAACGCCAGGTCTCTGGTATTAAAAAGGGCCGCCAGTAGGCGGGGGAAAGAACAATACCGTCGGATCGCCTGCAATCCGACGGCAATATTATAGAATAGCTGAGGGAAACGTTATGGCAGAGCAATCTTCAGATGTAAAAAATAGTGACAATAGCGCCGGAGGACATAAGCTGGGGCTTATATCCCTCATCGCTATTGTCGTTAGCTCCATGCTGGGAGGCGGCGTTTTCAGTCTGCCGCAAAACACGGCGGCCTCTTCTGCACTAGGGCCAGTAATCATTGCATGGATTATTGCCGGGATCGGTATTTATTTTATCGCAAACTCCTTTCGCGTACTATCAGATCTGCGCCCGGACCTTCAGGCTGGAGTGTATATGTATGCCCAGGAAGGTTTTGGTTCCTTTATTGGCTTTAACGTCGCCTGGGGCTACTGGCTGATGACCGCATTTGGCAACGTTGCCTTTGCGGTAATTTTAATGGATGCTTTTAATCAGTTTATGCCGGGGGTTTTTACGGATGGTAATAATCTGAACTCCATTATCTGCGGCTCAGTGCTGATCTGGGGCTATAATTTTCTTGTTCTGTCCGGGACGAAAGTGGCCGGATTTGTTAACACCTTGGGAACCATCGCCAAGCTCGTCCCTCTGATCCTATTCGTATTACTGCTGGGTGTGCTGATCGATTATTCGGACCTGTTTAAAAACTTTTGGGGAGAATCACCCGCGATCCTCAGTGGCAACGGAAATGACGCCGCACCAGTATCGCTGCTGTCTCAGATTCTGGCACCGATGACCGTAACGCTCTGGGCCTTTATTGGCGTCGAGGGAGCGGTTGTTCTATCCGGACGTGCCAAAAATAAACAGGACGTAGGGAAAGCCACACTGATCGGCTTTCTGCTGGCGCTAATTATTTATATGTTAATGTCCATTCTGCCGTTCGGTGTAATGCCTCAGGCAGAACTAGCGCAGGTCAGTAACCCCTCTACCGCAGGCGTGCTCGCCCACGTTGTCGGTCAGTGGGGCGACTGGCTGATGAGCGCGGGGCTGATTATTTCTGTTCTGGCCGGCTGGCTTGCCTGGACCATGCTATGCGCTGAAATACCGATGGTAGCAGGACAGAAAGGCGCTTTCCCGCGCGCGTTTGCCCGAACGAACAGTAAACAGGCGGCCAATGTGTCACTGTGGGTTAGTAGCTTTGTGATGCAGGCGGCCATGTTACTTGTTTATTTTTCAAATAATGCTTGGACCACCATGTATAATATCAGTGCGCTGATGGTTGTTCCGGCCTATATTACCACCACGCTGTATCTGACCAGTATTTGCAGAAACGGAAAATATGATCAGTATGCAAAAAAAGGCCGCAGGCTGGCTTTGTCCAGCGGTGTTTTAGGCTCGCTATTCTGTCTGTTTATTCTTTACGCCAGCCAGATTGAGTATGTTGCATTAATTCCTATCCTGTTGACCTGTGGTCTGCCGGTCTTTATCTGGTCAAGAAAAGAAAAAAATGATGGTCAGCCGATATTTACCAAAAAAGAGCTGATTTATCTGATTATGCTGTTGCTGTGCGATATTATCGTCGTTGCCCTGTTTATTGGTGGATATTTAAAGGTATAAGTCCGAGTTAAATCTTTACTGGGCTAGTAATGCCGCCTTTTAAACAAGAAGGGCGGCAATCTTACTGAAATTAGTATGCTGCAAATCAGTAAGTTGGCAGCATCACCCAATCTGCTGACAGACGAAGATAATGAACCCGTTATGGTTTTTAACGGAGAGAGGAATGTACTGGCAGACAGTCTGAAACCACAGCCTCTGATTCTTCCGGT